>JAFLTF010000023.1:0-23146 GCA_022510585.1 Lachnospiraceae bacterium | reverse complement strand
ACAAAAAATACATTTCGCAATTGAAAGATCTGAAAAGTATTGCGGATACCATCGAACAGCTAAGAATAGATCATCCGGGGAAGGATTTGTTGGATATTTGCTCGGAACAGGGAATCATGCGGATGTTCGCCATCGCCTGTGAACCGGCGTGGATCACAAAAAACGGGGAAATAGACAGGGCGGCAATCAGTGAATTTCTGGAACAGTCAAAGCGGATCTATGACGCGCAGATAGACGGACTCTCTTCCCAAACCATTGAGCGATATAATAATAGTAATCAATTCTGGCTGAAGGAATTTGGAACAACCAGAGAAGAATCGAAGTATTTCAGACAGTTGGTAAACCCTATAGATTATATGGGCGGTCTATCGTATATGTTGTGCGGCAAGGTGATGAATAGCAGCGGGTATATGAGCCTGACGTCATTAAACAAAACAGCCGGTTTTGAAAACACTATCTGGGCAGTTATGAACGGACAGAGCAGCAATGTATTTTGTGCGGAGACCTTGGTGGGGATCAGCGCCGCTTCTAAGCATACTGAGCTGGCGGAAGATTTTGTGAAATTATGTTTCGGGAAAGAGGCTCAATCCAATCTGTTCAACGGCTTTGCAGTAAACAAAGCGGCGTTTGAAGAAAGCTTTGCGGTAGATGAAAGTATGATAGGGGACGACGGCGGCTATCTGTATTTCAGTATGAGTAATGAAGAAGGACTGAGTGTAGATTATACCGCATATCCGGTGAATGAGGAGCAGATCGCTGAGTTTAGAAAGTGTCTGGAAGCCGCGGTTACGCCGTATCTTAAGAATTCCGTGCTGGAAGAGACCGTATATGAAACCGGAACCGCTTATCTGCAGGGCAGGCAGAGTTTAGAGGAGACAGTGAGTGCAATCGAAAAGAAACTGGCATTATATTTAGCCGAATAATAGGATTTATGCAAAGAAGGGAGGAGTCCAAGTGAAAAGAGCAACCAAAGTCACAGTCTCCTTCCTTCTTTTCCTGGCGCCGAGTTTCTTTGGTGTGCTGGTATTTGTGCTGCTGCCGTTTCTGGACGTTTTGAAGCGTTCTTTTACAACCGCAGTGACAGGGCAGTTTAATGGCGTGCAAAATTACAAAGCGATTTTTACCAATACGGCTTTTCTTCTGGCAGTAAAAAATACCCTGCGCTTTACACTGGTCTGCATTCCGCTGCTGGTGGTTATCGGTCTCGCGATTGCGCTGCCGCTCAGTAAATTAAAAAGTGCGGGAGCCATCAAGTCGTTGTATCTGTTTCCGCTTGCCATGCCCACGGCGACCATTGTCATCGTATGGAAAATGTTATTTTATAAACAGGGTTTCTTGAACCTGTCGTTGTCGAAGCTTGGAGAGTGGAGCGGACTGTGGGGAAATATTTATAAGGATTATCTGGGAAGCAGTGCCGCTTTCTGGGTGCTGGTATTCAGCTATATCTGGAAAAATACCGGTTATACGATTGTTCTGTGGCTGGCAGGTATTCTGGGAATCCCAAAGGAATTGCCGGAGGCAGCCAAGGTAGACGGCGCGTCCGAAAGACAGTGCTTCTTTTGGGTGATGCTCCCCAACTTGAAGGGAAGTCTCTATACCATTGTGATCCTTTCCTTTTTAAATTCCTTTAAGATATACAGAGAGGCTTATCTTGTGGCGGGAGCCTACCCGGAGCAGGACATATATCTGTTACAGCATTTGTTCAATAACTGGTTTGTAAATCTGGATTTGGATAAAATGGCGGCTGCCGCTGTCTGCGTGGGTGGATTTTTGTTTGCCGTGATTATGCTGCTACAGTATTTTTGGGACAGGAGAGAGGACTAAGGTGTCGAATGGGAAGGTTTAAAATGCGAATCAGATGGAAACATATTAAACAAAAAGCAGTCCTGTTTTTGATTATGCTCCCAATAGTTCTGACCTGTCTTCCGATCGCACTGCTATTGACCGGTTCGGTCATGGGAAGCTGGGAGTTAAATCAATATCTGGGACCGCTTTTTTCTGAAAGTCTGAACTTTATCAACTGGAAGCTTGTGCCGGATTATCCTACGATTGAAAATTATGCGCGACTGCTTTTTTTGACGCCGCAGTTTTTTGTATTGTTCTGGAATTCCATGAAGATGACAGCATGTATTCTGGCAGGACAGCTTTTGGCGGGTGTGCCTGCGGCCTGGGCGTTTGCGGTATATAAGGTAAAAGGCAGCAGAACTCTTTTTGTATTGTATGTGGTGCTGATGTTGCTGCCTTTTCAGGTTACGATGTTGTCAAGCTATCTGGTTTTAAACCGGCTGGGAATGTTAAATACACATCAGGCGGTGATCATGCCTGCGGTATTTTCCACGTTTCCGGTGTTTTTGTCTTATGGAGGTTTCAGAACCATACCGATGCAGCTTATAGAAGCAGCGAGAATCGATGGGGCGGGAGAAGTTGCTATCTTCGTAAAGATAGGGCTTCCGCTTGGAAAAAGCGGACTTTTATCGGCAATGGTTTTGGGTTTTCTGGAATATTGGAACATGATGGAACAGCCCATGGCATTTATGGAGAATAAAGCATTGTGGCCGCTTTCTTTATATTTGCCGGAGATCACATGGGCACAGGCAGGATTTGCCTTTGCGGCCTCTGTCATTACGCTGATTCCGGCGGTATTTGTATTTATCTGGGGCCAGGATTATCTGGAGCAGGGGATTATTTTTTCGGGACTGAAGGAGTAAGGGAAGTCATTGTTAAAAGGAGTGGAAGAAATGGAAACGGAAAAAAGCAGTGATAGCAGAAAAAAGAAAATTGCATTGGGGTTTTTCATTTTTATTGTGTTTATGTGGCTGTGTACCGTCCTGTCCAAAGGGATCTATGCCTCCAAGCTTCCGATCGTTGCCATAAACCGGACAGAGGAGAAATATATAGAACACATAGTAACGGTGGACGGTATCATCGTTGCGGGCAATAAGAATCCGATTACCGCCCTGAGCGGACTCCGGGTAGAAAAGTTGATGGTGCAGGCAGGTGATATAGTAGAAGAGGGAGATGTACTTTTTGCTGTCGATATGACAGATTTAGAGGAGATTATGGGAGAGAAACAGTCTCAGATATCCAAACTGCAACTGCAGATAGATACGCTGAAGTATAATGAAGAACTGGCGAAAGAGCGTAAGGCATTGGACGAAGAACGAGCCAGAGAAGACTATGATACAACTGCAAGATATCAGAATACTTTGGTTGAAAGGATGACGGATAAGGTCAGCCGGGCAGAAGATGAGCTGGATAATGCGGGAGGCGATGATGAGGCGCTTCGGGACGCCCTGCAAGCGGCAGCCTATGCGGAAGCGGACGCAAAAGGGCAGAGAGATACTTTGATGAAAGAAGCGGAAAGGAAGATAGAAGATATTCTTTGGCCGGAAGGAGCAGATTCCACATTAGAGTCTTATCAGTTAGACCTGGCCGCCCTCCGGGAAGATCTTTTACGGTATCAGGAGATCAAAGATGTGGGAGGGCAGATCACTTCAACAAAAAGCGGATTGATTACCGATGTTTACATCAGTGTGGGAGGCCGGGTCCCCGACTCTGCAGTGATGCTGCTTGCAGATGACACGGTTCCTTATCAGTTCAAAGCCTCCTTGAATGAAGAACAAAAAAGCTATGTGGAACTGAATGATAAAGTGTCGCTAACCATAGGCGGAAGCCGGAAAGGAACGGATGTTTCCGTAGATTATCTGACAGAAAGTGCAAACATGCCGGGAAATTATGAAGTTTACAGCAATCTGCCGGAGGGAATGGGAACGCCGGGACTATCGGGAACCATGACGCGTACGGAAGCCGGGGAGAAATATCCTTATTGCGTTTCTCCGCTTGCCATCCATACAGAGGGATTCAGAAGCTATGTATATGTGGTGAAAGAACGGGATGGGATTCTGGGCATGGAATATTATGTAGAGGAAGTCAACGTAAAAGTTTTGGATGAAAATGAATACTGGGCGGCAATAGAAGGTGCCATTGACAGTGACAGCCAGATCGTTATCTCGTCCACCAAAGGAGTACAAAACGGAGATGTCGTCAGATTTTAAAGAGAGAAGAATTTTCAAGGAAGACAGAAGGATATTGTATGTTTTTTTAAAATAACGCTTGCTATAATCCATCATATAACGAAATGTTATAAACAATTTAAGGGAGGTTTTCATTATGAAAAAGAAAGTAATTAGTATATTGCTTGTAGCAACTATGGTTGCGGCAATGGTAACAGGATGTGGCAACTCTCCTGCATCAGACAGCTCTTCTAATGATGGAGCGAGCGCAGGAGGCGGAGATTTGTCCGATAAGAAAGTTGGCGTATGTATTTATCAGTTCTCTGATAACTTTATGACCTTGTTCCGTGAGGAGCTGGAAAACTATCTGATCAGCCAGGGATTTTCCAAAGAGAACATCACAATTGCTGACGGTGCAAATGACCAGGCTACACAGACAGGACAGATTGACAACTTTATCGCAGATAATGTAGACGTTCTGATCATCAACCCGGTGAACTCTTCTTCCGCAGAAACAATTACGGATAAAGTAGTTGGAGCAGGCATTCCGCTTGTATATATCAACCGTGAGCCGGATGCAGCAGAGGAAAAGAGATGGGAAGATAACGGCTGGGACGTAACCTATGTTGGCTGTGACGCTCGTCAGTCAGGTACTTTCCAGGGTGAAATGATCGTTGACCTTGGCCTTGATACTGTTGACTTAAACGGTGACGGCAAGATTCAGTACATCATGGTAGAAGGTGACCCTGAGAACGTAGATGCTCAGTATCGTACAGAGTTCTCTGTTAAGGCTCTTACAGATGCAGGTCTTGAAGTTGATTGTCTTTCCGATCAGGTAGGAAACTGGCAGCAGGATCAGGCACAGCAGATCGTAGCAAACGCACTTGGACAGTTCGGTAATGATATCGAAGTTGTATTCTGTAACAATGACGCAATGGCACTTGGTGCATTACAGGCTATCGAATCCGCAGGTCGTACAGTTGGTACAGATATCTTCCTTGTAGGTGTTGATGCTTTATCGGAAGCTCTTGAAGACGTTCTTGCAGGCACAATGACAGGTACGGTATTCAATGACCACTTCTCACAGTCTCACAGTGCAGCAGACGCAGCGATCAATTTCGTAAAAGGCGGATCAAATGCTTACTACATTGGCTGTGATTATGTAAAAGTTACACAGGATAATGCACAAGACATTCTTGACATGGTTAAATAAATGATTTAAATAGGCGGTGCGGGTGTTGAAATAGCACCCGCACTTTTCATGAATAGAAGGAGGGCAACATGGCTGAGTATAAGCTGGAGTTAAAAGGTATCTGCAAATCCTTCCCCGGTGTCAAAGCGCTTGATAATGCGCAGTTGTCACTTCGTCCGGGAACAGTTCATGCGCTGATGGGGGAGAATGGTGCAGGGAAGTCCACCTTGATGAAGTGTCTTTTCGGCATTTATAAGATGGATGCAGGAGAAATTTATCTGGATGGAGAAAAGATTGAAGTGAATAATCCTGATGATGCAATGAAAAAGGGTATTGCAATGGTGCATCAGGAATTACAGCCGATACCGGCAAGAAGCGTTGGAGAAAATCTTTATTTGGGAAGATTTCCAACCAAGAATTTCGGTCCGCTTAAAGTCATTGACCATAAGACGATGTATGCGGAGACAGAAAAGTGGTTAAAAGAAGTAAAAATGGATTTTGATCCGAAGGCGCAGTTAGGAACGTTGTCCATTGGACAGATGCAGTCCGTTGAGATTGCCAAGGCGGTTTCCCAACAGGCAAAGGTAGTTATCTTTGACGAGCCTACTTCCTCTCTTTCGGATAACGAAGTAGAAGCATTATTCCGCATTATGAATGATCTAAGGGATAAAGGCGTTACGATGGTGTACATATCCCATAAGATGGATGAGATCAAAAGAATTGCTGATGATATCACGGTTATGCGGGACGGATCCTATGTAGGCACCTGGTCGGCGGACGAACTGACCACGGATCAGATCATTGAAAAGATGGTTGGCCGTGAGCTTACCAATGTCTATCCACCCAAAGAAAATACGCCCGGCGAAGTTGTCATGGAAGTAAAGAATCTTTCTTCTATTCATTCCAAGTCCTTCCAGAACGTAAGCTTTAAACTTCGCAAAGGTGAAATCCTGGGATTCGGCGGTCTGGTCGGAGCACAGAGAACCGAATTGATGGAAGGTCTTTTCGGAATTCGCGGGGTTGCTTCCGGCGAGGTCTATATGCACGGCAAAAAGATAAAAGTCAAACATCCGATCGATGCAATGAATGCGGGAATCGGACTGATTACGGAAGATCGACGCGGCAACGGTATTTTTGGATGTTTATCCATTAAAGACAATGTGGGCGTTTCGGTATATAATAAATTCTTGAAAGCAGGATTTGTATTAGAGCACAAAAAGATTAATAATGTTGTAGATGACAGTATTAAGAAACTCAGTATCAAGACACCAAGTATGAAGGAACATATCTCCAACCTGTCCGGTGGAAACCAGCAGAAGGTTATTGTTTCCAGATGGCTTGCAAATGACCCGGATGTATTGATCATGGATGAACCTACCCGCGGTATCGATGTGGGTGCAAAGCATGAAATTTATGAAATTATGTGCAGCCTGGCGAAACAAGGCAAGGCAATCATCATGATTTCTTCGGAAATGGCGGAGCTTTTGGGCATGGCCGACAGAGTCTGTGTCATGTGTAACGGAAAGCTTACCGGTGAGATTGATAAACCGGAGGATATGACCCAGGAAAAAGTTATGAGTTACGCAACGCAGTTCTAAAGAGCGGATTGCAGTTTTCCAAACGACAGAAAGGAGTATGGTGAATTAAATGGTTAAGACAAAACAACAGAAAATCAAAGATTTTTTAATTAATAACGGGGTTATCATTGTAATGTTTATTCTGGTTATTTATACCGGATTTACATCGAAGAATTTCTTTACATCCAATAACCTTATGAACATTCTTATGAATATGAGTTCCAGATTAGTTATCGCGCTGGGTATTGCAGGTTGCGTTATTACCGCAGGCTGTGATCTGTCAGCCGGACGTATGATTGGTTTCGGAGGCTGTATCGCAGGCGTGCTTTTACAGCGTATGGATTATTCCGGTAAGTTTTTCCCGGATCTGCAGCCTGTGAATGTATTTGCGGCAGCGCTCATCGTTATGGTCATCTGTGCCATGTTCGGTACGGTGACAGGATTTTTCATCGCTTACCTAAGTGTCCCGCCTTTTATTGCGACACTGGCGATGATGGAAATTGTTTACGGTATCAACTTGATTTTCACAAATGCAACACCGCTTGGCGGATATGTCAAAAATTATACGGATGTTGCAAACGGAAAATTTTTAGGTATTAATTATCTGATTTGGATTGCCATTATCGTGGCGGCGATTACCTGGTTTATCTTTAATATGACACGTCACGGAAAATATATGTATGCGATCGGCGGTAATCCGCAGGCAGCGGAGGTTGCCGGCGTTCCGGTCAAGAAGACCTTGATTTTGATCTATATGAAAGCAGCAGCTATGTATGGCTTGGCCGGCTTCATGCTGGGTGCGAAAGCAGGTGGTGCATCCGTTCAGTTAGGATATGGCTACGAGATGGAAGCGATTGCAGCATGTACGATCGGTGGTGTATCCGTAACCGGTGGACGCGGTAAGGTTTCTTCCGCAATTATCGGTGTTGCCGTATTTGAATTGTTAAAAGCGGCATTGCAGTATCTGGGAGTAGATGCAAACGCACAATACATAGCAATCGGTATTGTAATCTTTGTAGCTATCTCTTTGGATATCAGAAAGTATATCGCAAAGAAGTAAGGGAAAGAATAGCGGCTGGAGCAACATACCGGCCGCTATTTTGCATATACGGAGGTTTTATATGACATTGGGAACATTCATAGAAATGGCGGGGATTCCGCTGCTTCTGTTTGTGATTTGTATGTATTACGGACTGCGTCTTTTTATTTTTCAGGATATCAGCCTGATCCGCGGGAAGGATAAGGGACCGGTCAAGGATGAAAAAGCTTATGCCAGAGAGGGAGGAAAATTGATCCTCCTTTTTGGTGCGGCTACTTTGTTGATGATGGTATTGATTTTTGTGAATCTGTACGTGGCGGTAGGAGAAATTATCGTGTGTACGTTGATCCTGGGCGTGCTCTGGAAACGGATGAATGATAAATATGGGGATATCTCATCTGATTGAACATTAGCGGTTCCATATGCGTAGACTAAGAGAAAGGCATGGGGATTAATATGAACCAATATTCTGTTTTGCTGGTAGATGATGAAGAAGATGTTTTTCAGGTAATTATGAAAAAGCTGGATTGGGAAAGCATGGGATTTCGTATCGCCGGTTATGCGCGTAACGGCGTGGAGGCTCTGGAAATGGCGGAAGACTTACAGGTAGACGTGGTTATGACGGATATCAAGATGCCATATATGGACGGGCTGACTCTTTGTAAAAAGCTGAAAGAGCTCTATCAGTCGATGAAGGTCATTATCTTTTCGGGGTTTGACGAATTTGAATATGCCAAAGAAGCCATCAAAATCGAGGCGGAAGAATATATCTTAAAACCGATCAATGCCAATGAACTGCGAGAAGTATTCGAACGAATCAAACTCAATTTGGACAAGGAACTGGATGAAAAACGTAATATCGACAAACTTAGGGAATATTACATGGAGAGTCTTCCGGTATTGCAGGAAAATTTCTATACTTCTTTGATCGAAGGGCGGATCCCGGAAGAGAAGATCGAACAGTATGCAAGGAATTATCAAATCGAGTTGACGGGTCCCTGCTATGTGGTCACCGTAATGCATATCAGTACAACGAAGCAGGAAGAGGATTCTGTACCGATCGATCCGCTTTTGCTTGCAGTATCGGTGAAAAGGCTGGCGGAGGAGCAGCTTGCAAGAAGTTGGAACAGTAAGGTCATGGCATATCTGGGAGATATTATTGTCATTACGCAGCTTCCCGATGAGGAGTCTATTACGCATTTTACGGATAGGATGGACAGAGTCTGCAAGATGGCAAAACGAATCTGTAAGGCGCGTGTGACCGCAGGGATCGGGCATATCTGCAATCAACCCGGACAACTTCCCGTGTCTTATCAGGGTGCCAAAAATGCGATTTCTTACCGTGTATTGTACGGAACCATCAGAGCGATCAATATTGCAGAGACGGATCCGCAGGAAAACGCAGATATACCATGGGAAGGCCCCTACATTTCGGAGATTATAAAAAGAATCAAAATGGGAGAGGTAGCGCCGTTAAAAGAAGCGATTCAAAAATTTACCGCCCAGCTTTCGGGAAGCAAGGTATCCTTACAGAAATACCGGATATTGATCATGGAGTTGATCACGGAAATTTTTCGGTTCGGTTCCAACAATCAACTGAATCTGGAGGAAATTTTCGGTGAGAACAGTGATGTTTATACACAGGTAATGCAGTTAGAGTCCATGGAAGCAGTGAGCGGATGGCTGAATGAGAAATGTCTGAAAATGCAGAAACAGGTGTTAAATGAGAGACAGGATACGACGAAGTCCTTTGTGACAAGGGCAATCGAGTATGTCAGGGAGCATTATTCCGATCAGGATTTAAGCATTGAGACCATCTGCAGTTATTTGAATGTCAGCGCAGCATATTTTTCCACGGTTTTTAAGAAAGAAACCGGAAAAACGTTTATTAATTATCTGACGGATTATCGAATGGAGGAAGCGCTGAACCTTTTATTGACACAGAACGAAAAAACTTATATCATTTCAGAAAAGGTGGGCTATTCCGATCCTAACTATTTTAGTTATGTGTTTAAAAAACAGTTTGGTATGTCACCTTCCAAATATAAAGCAAGTAAGGCGGAGCAGACTGAATAAAAGAAATGTTTAGTAAGATCAGGGAATGTTATCAAAAGCTAACTTCATATATCAGAAAGGGTATGAAACCGCAGTCTATTCAGATGACGATTTCCATTTCCTTTACGGTTGTAGCCTTTATTTGTATGGGAACTCTTGGGATCTCCCTGTATAGCAGGTTTGTGAATGCGATGGAGGATATGATGTCCGTAAGTATGGAACAGCTTTTGGACCAGACCGCTATCAATTTGGAGACCTATCTTCGAAGTATGCGTCGTATTTCGGATGCAATGAACTACAGTGTCATTAAGGACAAAAATCTGGCGGTGGATACCCTGGATGAAGAGATGAATCTTTTGTATGAGGCAAATAAAGGAAATCTCATCAGCATAGCCTGTTATACCAAAGACGGGGAACTGGTTGCGGCAGCACCGGTAGCGACGGAGAAAGAGGATGTAGACATCGTGAATCAGGAATGGTTCACCGAGGCGGTAGGGCAGATGGAAAATATTCATTTTTCCACGCCTCATGTGCAGAATCTTTTTGACGACACCAGCTACCGGTATTATTGGGTGGTTTCATTAAGTCAGGCGGTGGAGTTGACAAGTAACGGAAGTTCCACCCTGGGCGTGCTGCTGGTTGATATGAATTACAGCAGTATTGAGCAGCTTTTTAATAAAGTAAACACAGACGGGTCTTCGGAGTATGTCTATCTTATGGACAGTGACGGAGAAATTATTTATCACCCGAAGCAGAAGTTGATCTATATGAATTTGTATGAGGAAAATAATCTGGAGGCAGTTCATTATGAAGATGGCAGCAGGCAGGAAGAATTTCAGGGAAGAAAAAGACTGGTAACGGTAAAAACCGTCAGCTATACCGGGTGGAAGATCGTCAGTGTGGCGCCTGTCAGTGCTTATAATATAGGTGCATCCGATATGCGGCTGGTTGTGATTTTGCTTATGTCGCTTGCCATGCTGATGATGATCATATTGAATCAGTCGGTATCGGCACGTATTGCCAAGCCGCTTCAAAAGTTGAATGAATCCGTTCGGGAATGGGAAGCCGGAAATATGAATCCCGATATCTATATGGGAAGTTCTCTGGAGGTAGAGCATCTGGGCAGGACACTCCGCTCAACGTTTGAGCAGTCGCGGCAGCTCATGCGTGATATCGTGGTAGAGCAGGAGGAAAAGAGAAAGAGTGAGCTGGATGCCTTACAATCCCAGGTCAATCCGCATTTCTTATATAATACATTGGATTCCATTGTGTGGATGATTGAGGGAGAGCGGTATGAAGATGCAGTGTTTATGATCACGCAGCTTGCCAGCCTGTTCCGCATCAGTCTGAGCAGAGGAAAAACCATCATCCGTCTGGAAGATGAAATTCAGCATGCAAAAAATTATATGAACATACAGAAAATACGTTATAAAAATATCTTTAAGGTAGATTTCAACATAGATGAGGATATTTTGAATTGTTGTACCGTCAAGCTGATCATTCAGCCGCTTCTGGAAAATGCAATTTATTATGGCGTGGAGTGTATGGATGGAGACGGAGAAATTGAAGTCACGGGATATCGGAAAGAAAAGGATATTTATATTGAAGTGCGGGATAACGGTCTTGGAATGCCAAAGGAAATGGTGGATGCACTTTTAATAGAAAATAACCGTGTACGCAAAAAGGGTTCCGGTGTGGGATTGATCAATGTGCATAATCGGCTCCGACTCCGTTTCGGAGAACCATATGGGCTGGAAATCGAGAGCAGGCCGGATGAGGGCACTACGGTACGGATTCATCTTCCTGACATCCATTATTCTACAGAGACGGTAGAGATGTTAGAAGATGGAAGACCGGGACAGTTAGAGGGAGAGCAGAGCGATGACAGGAAATAAATTTTATTTTAGAATATCGATTCTTGTTCTTATAGTAATTATTTCATGGACATCCTATCATATACTGGACAACGGAAAAGAAGAAGAGTCCTATCCGGTTTCTGTAATCGTAGATGACAGCAATAATGACAGATGGATTGCGCTGCGCCTTGGATTGGAACAGGCGGCAAGGGATTATCAGATCGACTTGAATTACGTTTTTACCGGAAAACTGACAAACGCGGAAGAAGAGAAGGGGTTCATTAACCGGGAATTGGAAAACGGAGCGAAAGGAATCATCGTACAGATGATTTCCAGTGAGGAAGATGCCGTGGAGTTGGGGGAGATTTTGTCAAAGGCAGCGTTCGTCTTACTGGAGTCGGATGTAAAACCGGAAAATCTTTATGCATTAGTCGAACCGGATAATATAGGAATCGGAAAAGCAATTGCAAATGCGGTCAAGGAGGATTTCGGAGAGGAACTTAACGGCAAAAAAATCGGAATCTTATCCGGAAATCAAAATCAGGTTTCCTTACAGCAGAGACTTTCGGGCGTAGAGGAGGGCTTTATGGAGGAAACCGTAGATATTGTCTGGTGTATTGAGAATCGTAACACTGTGGAAAGAGACAACCTGCAGTTGGCAGAAGCGGAAACCGTCGATTTGATCATCGCTTTGGAAAATGATGAAACCGAAAAAATGGTGGATTATATGTTGATGGAGGAGACAGACGATACTCCCCTGTTGTACGGTGTAGGATGTTCCGAAAAAACGGTTTATTATCTGAATAAAGGGATCATCAAAACGCTTGTGGTGCCAAATGAATTTAGTATGGGTTATCAAAGTATGGAAGCGATGGCAAATCAGCTCCAATATCATTCGGATAAGGCAGAGAGCGGCCAGGTGGATTATCTGGTAATCGACCGTACAAATATGTATGATAAGGAAAATCAGAAGGTATTGTTTCCGATCGCGCAGTGATAAGGTATGAATAAAAAGAAACGAGGAAGAAAAGGTGAAGAGAGGAAGCGGTTCAAAAATCATTTCCATTGGTGTTATTTTGTGTCTGGTGGGAAGCATACTGGCAGGCTGCAGCGGCAGAATGCGGGAGGATGAAATCAAAACGATCCGGATCGGCGTTACGGTATATGATCAGTATGATACTTTTATCTCTCAGCTGATAGAGGATTTTAAGTCCTTTGCAGGGGAAAAGGAGAGCCAGACCGGAATAGCCATAAATATTGAGATCTATAATGCGGCCGGCAGTCAGTCTACGCAGAATGGTCAGGTAGAAGCCATGCTGGATGACGACTGCAATGTGATTTGTGTAAATCTTGTGGACCGGACAGAACCTACCACCATCATTGACATGGCAGAAAAAAGGAATGTGCCGGTCATCTTTTTTAACAGGGAATTGGTAGAAGAGGATTTGGAACGTTGGGAGCAGCTTTACTATGTGGGAGCCAAAGCATTTGAATCCGGTATTATGGAGGGAGAGATTGCGGCGGAGGCATTTAAGGACCTTCCCGGAGCCGATAAAAACGGGGACGGAGTCTTCCAATATGTTGTCCTGGAAGGAGAAGCCGGGCATCAGGATGCCATTGTCCGTACGGAGTATTCCGTCTCCACGATCATAGAAAATGGTGTGGAAGTGGAAAAGTTAAGCTATGGGATCGCAAACTGGAACAGAGCGCAGGCTCAGACGAAGATGACCCAGATGTTAGGTGAATACGGCTCACAGATCGAGCTGGTACTTGCAAATAATGACGATATGGCATTGGGTGCAATAGATGCTTTAAAGGCGGCAGAGCTGGAACGGGAGAAATGGCCGGTGGTGGTCGGGATAGACGGAACAGATGTGGGTCTGGAAGCAGTCAAAAACGGGGATATGGCAGGAACTGTCTATAATGATAAAGAAGGACAGGCAGCCGCAATATTGAATCTGGCCTATGAGCTTTCTATAGGCGGGTCTCTGACGGGACTGGGGCTGGAAGATGGAAAATATATTCGGCTTCCTTATAGTAAGATCGGACCGGATGATGTAGATGATTATATGAAAAAGTAAGATCCAAAGGTTTATGAAAAGAGGGAAATATTGTTAAAAGACTCTATTAAATACTGGTAAAAGAAAGGGAAATATGTTAATATAAGTATACGATATTACAGTTGCCATAATTTATCCAATAACGAAAGACTATAATTTTCTTAAGGGGGTCTTCATTATGAATAAGAAGGTAATTGCTTTATTGCTCATAACGGCGATGCTTATGGCATCGATAACAGGATGCGGTAGTTCTTCCCTGGGGGATGCCGATTTGAGCAAGATGAAGGTGGGTGTATGCATATACGAATTTTCCGATAATTTTATGACGTTATTCCGAGAAGAACTTGAAGACTATCTGATCGATCAGGGATTTTCCCGGGAGAATATCATAATTGTGGATGCTGCAAACAATCAGGAAACAC
The DNA here is from genome assembly GCA_022510585.1 of Lachnospiraceae bacterium. Lineage (GTDB taxonomy): Bacteria > Bacillota > Clostridia > Lachnospirales > Lachnospiraceae > UBA3282. The sequence continues at coordinate 8,932 of JAFLTF010000023.1, read as the reverse complement.
AGACAGAACAGATTGACAAATTCATTGCAGACAAAGTAGACGTTTTGATTGTCAATCCGGTGAACACCTCTTTTGCGGAGACAATTACGAATAAGGCGGTTAAAGCCCGTATTCCTCTTGTTTATATCAATCGCGAGCCGGATGCGGCGGAGGAAGAGAGATGGCAGGATAACGGATGGAATGTGACCTATGTTGGCAATGATGCCCGTCAGTCGGGTACATTTCAGGGGGAGATGATCATCGAGCTCGGTCTTGAAACGGTTGACTTAAACGGTGACGGTGTCATTCAGTATATCATGGTAGAAGGGGATCCGGAGAGCAATGCTACGCGGTACCGTACGGAGTATTCCGTGAAAGCCCTTACAGATGCCGGATTTCAAGTGGAATGCCTTTCCAATCAGGTGGGAAACTGGCAGCAGGATCAGGCGCAGCAGATCGTAGCAGATGCGTTGGAACAGTATGGCAATGATATCGAAGTTGTTTTCTGTAACAATGATGCCATGGCGCTTGGTGCATTACAGTCAATTGAAGCCGCAGGACGTACTGTTGGGACGGATATTTTCCTGGTAGGGGTTGATGCGTTATCAGAGGCTCTTGAAAACATTCTTGCAGGAAAAATGACGGGAACGGTATTCAATGACCATATAACCCAGTCTCATATGGCGGCAGACGCAGCAATCACGTTTATAAACGGCGGCACGAATGCTTATTATATCGATAGCGGTTATGTAAAGGTCACATCGGATAATGTACAGAAGATTCTTGACATGGTGAAATAAATAATGCCCTTAGACGGTATTTTGACAGTCTCAAAGACGAAAAAAGATAAATAGAGAAGAAGTATATTTGGGAAAGAAAAATCCGACATGAAAAAGTGTCGGATTTTTTTCTGAAAAGGTGTTGACAATTCGGTCTACTAGTGATAGACTGAATGCATAGTCTACTGAAGATAGACCAAGATCGAAATAGGAAAGTCGATCGTGTAATTTCGATACTCATGAGTGAATAAGGAAAGAGAATCTAACGGAGACAAAATGAAAAGAAAAGGAGTGGATTTAGATGAAAGAATACAGATTGGCGGAAGGAGAGGCAAAGTTTGCAGAGTTGATCTGGCAAAATGAGCCGATCGCTTCACCGGAGCTTGTAAAGCTGTGCGAGAAAGAATTTGAATGGAAGAAATCCACAACCTACACTGTTTTGAAGAAGCTGTGCGACAGGGGGATCTTCCAGAATGAGAATGCGCAAGTTACCTCTCTGATCTCCAAAGAAGAGTTTTACAGTTATAAAAGCAGGGAGTTTGTGGAACAGACATTTGGTGGCTCCATTCCTAAATTTTTGACGGCCTTTATGGGCGGAAAAAGGCTGACCGCGAAACAGGCGGAAGAAATAAAAGAGTTAATTGACAGTTTCAAGGGATAGACTATAGGGGGTGTTTAAATGAATCAACTATTTTTAACAATATTAAATATGAGCCTGACGGCAAGTTATTGTATCATAGCGGTAATCGTGCTGCGTTTTGTTTTACATAAGCAGTCGAAGTTATTTTCCTATCTGTTGTGGAGTGTGGTGTTGTTTCGCCTGCTTTGTCCTTTTTCTCTATCCAGCAGCTATAGTCTGCTGCGTGTCGATACCGATATTTTTTCGGAGAACAACATTGCAAGGTGGAGCGTCGGAAACACCGATCCTATAGCGGCTGTAGCGAATATTGACATCGCGCCGGCAGATCAGGTTGGAAATACGGAAATTCCGGAAACTGCTGTGTTGCCCGATGCGGTTGAAGCAGAAAGTCTGACCTGGGCAGGAAAGGTTGTACACACAGCTGCATGGGTATGGGCAGCCGGAATGCTGTTGTTTATCTGTTACAGTGCCGTTACGGCTTTTGCGTTGTATCGCTCTTTGAAGAGAGCGGTCGGGATTGGAGGAAACCGGTATGAAGCGGAGGGAATTGCTTCGCCCTTTGTATTCGGGATTATCCGGCCGAGGATCTATCTGCCTGCGCATTTGCAGGAAGAGGAGAAAAAATATGTTCTGGAGCATGAAACAGTACATATTACAAGAAAGGACTATCTTGTCAAACTGCTGGCCTATGGCGCCGTATGCATACACTGGTTCAATCCTCTGGTATGGCTTGCCTTCATCCTGATGGAAAAGGATATGGAGATGTCCTGCGACGAAGCAGTTTTGAAAAAGATGGGTGAGGATGTAAAAAAAGAATATTCTATGGCGTTATTGTCTCTTTCGGTCGAAAGAACTTTGCTGCCGGGTGCACCGCTTGCTTTTGGAGAAGGAAAAGTAAAGGGCAGGGTCAACAATATTTTGTCATATCATAAAAGAGCATTGCCTATCGTGATCATGGTGGCAGTCTGCCTGATTGCAGTCGGCGTAGGACTTCTTATGAATCCGATACAGGATGTTCTGGCGGAGGAAGATGATGTGATCATAGCAAGGACAGCGCCGGCAGGCTTGATGGATATGATAGAAGATTATGCCACGGCTTTCGGAAACAGGGACGGCGCGGCAGTCGTAGACCTCTATATCGATGAAGAGACCGCGCTTGAGAATGTCTATTTGTTGGAAAAAGAAGAAGACGGAGGATATACGATGGGCGTGTCCAGCCCAATGGTTGACAGTTTCCGGTATGAGCTTCATCCGGAGGAAAATACGGCGGATATTTATTATTATACCTGGGTGTCCGACCCGCATATGTATGTCTGGAAGGAAAAGGTGCAGTATACATGGATTGAGGATGCAGAGGAGGAAAGTGAGGAGTACAAAATTACCGGAAGCTCTTTACAATTTATGTACAATATTTCGACCGGAGAAGAATTTGAGGAAGCTTATCTGATCAGTGGAAATCATTACTTTGCCGATTTTGAAGAGATGGGTTTTGTGGATGCCATCAATTTCCAGAGAGAGAGCGGCAGCTCTGCCACCGATAATACCGTGTATGAAACACCTGAGAGAGCGGCGGAATCTATTCTGAATCTAGAAGGCGGAGAAGGCATTGTAGAAGGGAATTATTCTTATCAGGCAGTTGTGCGGTATCGGTTTGCGGACGGCAGTGAGGTAGATATCCCCATGTATGATGCGAATCGGGTTGACAGCAGTGGCGTACCCAAAAACGTTTCCGGGCAGACAGTACCGGTCTGGGTTGTGGATACGAAAGTTTGGAATGCGAAAGCACCGTAAGATCAAGATTGTATATAGTTTATAGGCTTTGAGAGAGAAATCCCGATAGGTAAAAAATGGAGGTTGACAGACGTATACCTTTGTGTTACAGTGGTGGTATACGGAAGTCTACCTCTTTTTGTGTGGATTCCAATACATATGAAAGGTATGGTTATGAATATGACAAACGTCAGTTTATCGGATGGAGAATGGAAGATCATGAATGTATTGTGGGAGAGGAATGCCGCAACGATAACGGAGCTGACGGCGGCGCTTTTGGAAGAGACCGGCTGGGATAAGCACATTATTATAACAATGCTTAACCGGATGGAGAAAAAGGGAGCGGTTTCTTTTCGGGTGAACGGGCGTGCAAAGCAGTTCTATCCGCTGATTTCCAGAGAGGAGGTTTCTATCCGGGAAACGAAAGGTTTTTTGGATAAAGTATATCGCGGAAGTATCGGTATGATGGTCAATGCCATGGCAGCGGAGAAGGCTTTATCTAAAGAAGATATAGCGGAGCTTTACGAGATCTTAGAGAGAGCCGAAAGGAAGGAGGACCGGTAATGAGAGAAGCGATTATCACATCTTCTATATTAATTGTATGTATTGTATTGCTCAGGGGATTGTGCAAAGGCAGGATCAGTGCGAAACTGCAATATATGCTTTGGCTGATCGTGGCAGTCAGACTGATGATGCCGGGACTGACGCTGATTTTCCCGAATTTACTGCCGGAGGCGGATTTCAGTATTATGAATGCGGCGGATAAGGCAGAGGAAGCTGCTAAAGACTATATTCAGTCCGAAGGATTAGCTGAACCCATACAGTGGAATTTCAGTCTTCCCGGCAATGGGCTTCCCTTTTTGACCAATGCAAATTCTAACGGTCCTACAGCGGTATTTGTGGCGGGACGTTTTCCGGCAGCCGTCGTATGGATGGATATTTTCAAGGGTATCTGGTGTTTTGGCATGGTGGTGGCAGGCATCTGGATGATAGCCGTCAATATTCGGTTTATGAGGAAACTGCGCAAGAGCCGCAGTCGATATGAATATGGGAAAGAAGATTTTGAACTACCCATTTATCTGGCAAAAGAGCTTTCTTCTCCCTGCCTGTATGGGCTGCCCGGCAGGCAGGCTGTCTATTTACCGGAGGATGTGGCGGAGGATGCAGAAAAAGTCAGACATATTCTGGCGCATGAATATTGCCATTATAAGCAGAAAGATGTGATCTGGTCCGGTTTGCGCTGCATTTTGGTCATGGTATATTGGTTTCATCCGCTTGTATGGCTTGCGGCCGTTTTATCCAGACAGGACTGCGAACTTGCCTGTGATGAGGCGTCTATCAAGCTGCTTGGAGAAGAGGAACGGATTGCCTATGGAAAGACGTTGGTGTCCCTGATCACCAGAAAGACCAAAGCTTCCGATCTTATCTGTACGGCAACGACGATGACCTCCGGGGCGGAAGGGATCAAAGAGAGAGTCCGCAGGATTGCGGAAAGACCCCGTAGACTGGCGATCCTGTTAATACCGGTGCTTGTGGTAGTGGGTGCGGTGGTTACCTTTACGTTTACACAGGCAAAGGATTCTTCGGAAGATGTCTATTTTCTGGAAGAGGGGAATTCATTGACAGTAACCACGGATTGTTTTCAGATGACATTTCCGGATTCTCTTATTGGAAAGGTATATTATAGAATAGAAAATGACACAGATGTCATTGTTTATCATAAAGATACCGATAGGGAAATAGGGCGGTTCTTCGATATACCCTATGGCGAAGAGGCAATACAGCTTGCAAAAGAGAAGGATCTTACGCTGATCGGATATTATGGGCAAAACGTGGCTCTGGAGCGTTATATAAGCACTGGCCAGTCTGGAGAAGATATCTTGTTACAAGAAGCTCCCTATGACGGCGCTGTGCCGGGAACGGACAGTAATGAAGATGAAACGACCTATATTGTAGGAGAGGACGCATTGGCTCATACGGACTCAGCCACTGAGAAGGACATAACAACCTATATTTATCCGGAAGATAAAGATCTGGCAACCGGATCTTCCGGCGGTGTGTCACCAATTCCTGCGCCTGAAGAGGTAGATTCGGAAACCATTCATCTGCCCTATAACGAAGCAGAGGACTATGCGGCAGAAGATATTTCGGAGGATACCGAATATAACTATTTGCCGAATGAGGAGGTTACAGTAAGCTATCATGCATCAGATGATGGATCGCAGGTTACGACGCATACCTATGAACCGGCAGAGGTTAATGCGGAAGGTGTAGATGAACCGGCAGAGTCACATACCTACTACCCGTCGGAGATAAATCTGGACATGATGGATAGCGCATGTTATTTATATATGTCAGCGGATAATTCCGATGCAGATGAAGCGATACAGGCGGAATTAACAGAAATAAATCAGCTGTTATTGAAAATGACGGATTCGGTGACCGTATTGTATATCAGTGAGGAAACCATACAAAAAATTTTAGGTAAGTTGGCGGAAAACAGAACGCCTTATATGGGAGATTCTTCAAAGCTTATTTCGATAGTAAACACGCTGCTGCCTGCGCCGGGACTGACCTATCAGTTTCTGGAAACGGAAACACTTGCGAAGGAGGATGAAATATCACCTGTTACCCTGTATTATGTTTTGTGGGGAGAGAATTTTGCATTAATAGATGAGGACATTCTGCTTTTAAATGCAGCGCTTATGTTTGCGACAGTGGAAAACCTGGAGCAATGTAACATGCTGATTCGGGGAACCAGGGTAACGGCGGCAGAACCGAATGCTGTCAGCACGGTAGAGATAGGCTTTGAAAGGAGCCAGATGGAAGAGCTGTTTGGACCGCTTTATCCATGCTCCAAAACCAAAAAAGGACTGACAGATCTATATAACAGGGTGTTGGAATATTTAAAAGAAGGGAATGAAGAAACGAAATAAAATGAATCGCATATAAAATTAAGTAAATATTAATATTTTTGAAACATTATTTTAAGTTTTAGAGTCTAATATATAGGGTGAAAAAATTACATTTTTTCAGAAGATGCGTGGATTAGAGATTCCTTAGAGATAAGGGTGTTATCCTATAAGAAAAACGCTGACTGTGGAAAGTGAGAAGTACCGTGCAAAATAGTGTGCAGAAGAAAAAGGCTGAAAGAAATACGGAAGAATTAATGTTGTGGGAGGTTGTCACACCGGAAAAGAAGGCAGTGACAACTGACAAAGTAAAGGAACAACGACGGAAGGCAAGAAGGCGGCGGGTATATTTATATCGAACTCTGGCGTTTTCGGTACTGATCATATTTTTGATCTTTGTATATATAATAACGGGCGTTATTTACAGAGGGCTACATAAGCAAAAGAAAGTGACAGAGACAGGGACCGCTATTCCTGTTATGAATGTCGGGGCTGCGAATATCGGCAGCAGATCCGGTGTGGAAAAACCGGATATATTAACGGATCTGTTAGAAATAAACGATTATTCCCGACCGGGAACCCCCCTCAAAAAAATAAAAAATATCTTTGTGCATTATACTGCCAATCCCGGCACTACTGCAGCACAGAACCGTAGTTATTTCGCCAATCTGGAGGAAACCCATGAACGGTCGGCAAGCGCACATTTTATCATCGGTTACGAGGGAGAGATCATTCAGTGTATCCCGTTGGATGAACAGGCTTATGCAGTCATGACAAGAAACGAGGATTCTATCTCGATAGAATGTTGTTATTTGGAGGAAGACGGACAATTTACGCAGGAGACCTATGATTCTCTGGTGCAGCTGCTGGCCTGGCTGACACAGGAATATGATTTGGAAAGCGAAGACATCCTTCGGCACTATGACTGTGGCGGGAAACGGTGTCCCTTATATTATGTAGAGCATGAGGATGCCTGGAAACGGTTGATCCGGGATGTGGAAACACTTATGGGAGCGTATGCTTGACGAATCTCATATTAGTAGTTATTATAGTTGTGATAACTGTTGATATGAGATTTCATTTGATGAGGAAATGATATTTTGAAAAAAAAATTTAAAATACCGGCCCTGATGGGCCTATTTATATTTGTTCTGTTACTACTTCCGATCATATACCTCTCTTTTGTAAACAGGGCGACCGGGGATGATTATCATTACGGTATCCTTACCCGGGCAGCCTGGATGGGCTCACATTCTTTAGCGGCAGTGATAAAAGCCGCATGCAAGACGGTGAAACAGTTTTATTATAGCTGGCAGGGTACATGGTTCAGTATCTTCGTATTTGCTCTCCAGCCGGAAGTATTTCATGACGGAGCCTATGTTTTAGTGGTATTTATGATGCTGCTTTTATGGATTGGAAGTACCTTTTATCTGTTTGATCGAGTCCTGCGAAAGAATATTGGGCTGGATAAATGGAGTTATCTGCTGGTCACGGTGTTATTCCTGATCATAAGCATAGAGTTTATTCCCGGTACAAAATCCGCTATTTTCTGGTTTAACGGATGCGCGCACTATTTGCTGCCCTTTGCCATGTGTCAGATACTGACTGCGTGGCTGATTCAGTACAGTGGGGAATATCGCAAACGTACTTTTCTGGGAATCGTTATTTTTATGACGCTGCTGGGAGGTTCTAATTATCTTGCTGCCCTGTTTGCACTGATTGTTACATGCTATACGGGTATTGCAGTGTGGTTTTTGAAAAAGGACAAACGTATTTTGACCTTAGCTATACCTGTTATTTTAGAACTGATAGGTCTTGCTATCAGTATGAAGTCACCGGGAAATCAACTGCGGGTAGAAGAGGATGTAAATGAAGCAGGGACGGAAGCGGCATTGGCGTTCGGAGCGGGAGAAGAGTTTGGTTTTTCTGCCATAAGAGGCATTAAGACCATAGGGTATTCTTTTCTCACCGGAATCACGGATATAGGCCGGTATATGAAAGAGAAACCATTGGTATTTGTTGGCCTGCTTTTGTTGTTTTTAATTTTCCTTGCGGTTTTCTGTTATAGAGATGAACTCTTTTGCTTTCAACATCCCGTTTGGCTTTCCTTAATGCTTTTTTGTCTGCACTGTGCAATGTATGCGCCCTCTATTTATGCCGGAGTGCCGGTGTCGAAAGGAGTACCGAATACAGAATATCAGGTGTTCTTATTATGCTTTTCGGGGATCATGCTGATGGTTGCAGAGAGATTGGCCGGATTGTTGAAAAAAAAGAAGGAAGATGGAACGGATAAAAAAACCTTACAGGTAATTTTGGTTTCGGGATTTCTGCTTTGTCTGATTTTGACATTTTTGGGCAGAAGCAATGTGAAAAGCAGCACATCCTATGTAAGCCTCATATATATAACCAGTGGGCAGGCAGCGGATTTTAAGGAGCAGATGGATTTGCAGACAAAGCTTATGGAAGATGCCGGGACAGAAGATGTGATCGTGCCGTTCATTAATGACGTGCAGGGACCGTTAATGCATATGCCGGTCACGGCTGACAGCAGCAGATTTACGAATCGTGCAACGGCACGATTTTACGGTAAAAACAGCGTGATTGCGATGGACCGTCCCACGTGGGAGGAAGAGTACGGCATATCGGATGAGTGATTTATACTCCGGGGATGCCTTTCTGAGTGCATACATCGATAAAGAAAGGATTGACATTTTTGCATTTGCAAGGTACAATAAATTCCGCAGGTATCAGGCTAGTTTAACCTGCAAATTGCCCAGATAGCTCAGTTGGTAGAGCAGAGGACTGAAAATCCTCGTGTCACTGGTTCGATTCCGGTTCTGGGCATTATATTT
>JAFLTF010000022.1:26536-29931 GCA_022510585.1 Lachnospiraceae bacterium | reverse complement strand
TATCATGGGTAAATACTTCTTTGGCATGGGTATTTACCTGGATATTCTGATTGAAGCCCACATCATAATAGATATCCTGATCCCTTCCTTCGGGATTATATTCGATGACAAGATTTCTGATACGATTCACTTCAGTCTGTGCATCATCCACTACCGGTTCCATTGCATCTATAGCATCCCGAACCGCTGCCTGGATTCCTCTGCCGCCCGGCAACACTGTACGGATATTCTCTATTGCTGTTCTGGCCGCATCCAGATTATCGGAATCCATACCGGCCTGATCATTCAGTTTTTCCAAAGATGCCAGGGCGGAATCGATTGCGGCCTCAGCAGCGTCTGTATCTGTTACATTATCCAGTATTTTATTCAATTTATCAATGACTGACTGAGCGCTCTCCAGATTTGCTTCTGCCCCTTCCAAGGCCATAGCATCCTTCATGCTTCGCTCATCACCACCGATGCAGTGGAAATAATGGACAGGATTGAGATCGCCTTCTTCCCAATCGCTCTTGGTATATTTCACCCGAACCTGCATCGTTTCCGTAATCTTCGACTGGTCATATCCCTTATTCTCGTAAAAATCCTGACTGAACACGATCTCACCGGTAGATGGAATATATGCCACATCAACGCCACCGTTTGCAGCGCCTTTTTTAACAGCAGCATAGGCTTCTTCCGCATCTTCATACTGGGTTGCAGTCACCTCTGTGCCATTGATATACAGATGGAAATTATCGGAACCTGCATCTAAATGGTCATAAGCCAGTCTCATTCGATATAATGTGGTATTTGTAACATCTCTTTCATCTGTGCCTGTATTATTGACATCCGCAGCATCCTTCCAGTCTGTATAACTGATGGTGGATATATCATCATAACGCAGATTCTGTTCGATCATATAACTCTTCAGATTATCTGGATCCTTGGTATATTCCTTAATATCTTCCGCAGTCAGAGTGATTGGCGTATCTGTCCTGAATCCGGAAAAGATGTATCTTCCCGCATAATCCACATTACCGCTGGCAAAAAATTCTTTCGTCAGGGATTTCATCTGCGTCAATACAATGTCCAGATCCGCATAGGTATAGGACTTCTTGGAAGAATCCATTGCCTGCTTATAAAGGTCTGTCAAAACATCCCCTATCATTGCAAGAGAATCCCCGGTCAGGGAAATCCAACTGTTAGCATCCTCTGCATTTTTTTCATAATATTGATTTACCATTGTAACATTGGTACGCAGACGCAGCGCTCTGATCGCCACCACCGGATCATCTGAAGGTCTTGTGATCTTAGTCTGGTTCGTCATCTGGTTACTCAATTTATCTTCCAAAATTTTATTTTGGTTGATATTGTAAAGTGAGTTATTCCGCATGATTTTATTTGTTATTCTCATAGTTGTCCCACACCTTTCTCTAATCTATACCTATACTCCCGTCTGAAGAATCAATCTGTCATAAATCTCCGTCAAAGTAGAAATCATCTTGGATGCCAGCGTATAAGAATTCTGATATTTAACAAGGTTGATCGCTTCTTCATCCTCATCCACACCTGAAATGGAAATCCTCTGGTTATCAATACTGGTTTCCAGACTCAGGTAAGTACTGTAGAGCACTTCCGCATTCTCTGTGTTCAGCATGACATCCGAAAGAATACACTCCAGGAATCCACCCGCATCTCTTCCGCGAAAACTGAACTGATTGATGTCCGTCAACAAAGAAATCACCTTTTTCACCTGTTCACATTCCTCAACCTCGGTGGGATCCTTGCTGAATTTGGTGCCCAGCTTAGACGGATCTTTGTCAAGCTCCGAGAGAATTGATACATTCCCGGCAGTCATATAATAATAGCCTTTGCCGTTTCTTCTGGAATCGTTCAACTCGCCTTCCGTATACTGTCCGGTACCGGTTGCATAATTTGCGGTAAAAAGAATTCCTGCATCCTTATTATCCGCGGTCACACCCTCCGTAAAAATATTGTTGAGCGCTTTGGCAAAATCACGGATCCATTCGTTCATCTGTGCCATATAATAGGGAACTCCCATATATCTGATATCATCGCCGATGCTGGCTTCACTGCCCTGCTTACCGTTGATCAGAGCCTGGTCGCTCTTTTTGTTATCGATGGTAAAAGTATAGGTGCCGTCGGCATTATATGTCCAATCGGTATAATAGTAGATCTGATTACCGATGTTGATCTTACCGCCGGTGTCGGAAAGTTTACACTTGCTCATATTGGACAGATAATCTGCCGTTGTGCTGATGATGACTTTGGTGGTCTCCACATTGTAATACAAACCTTCTACCTTTCCGTTGAAGTATTCACCGTTGTTGCCGTCACGCATCTGGATCAGACCCTTCAATTCCCCGGTCATCGATGCATTGTACATACCAAAATCCACACCATTGGTCCAATAGATATCATAAAGGCCGTCAATATCGGTCTGATTTACTTTTTCGCCTGAGGTTCTTGCCACACACATCAACTGATTATAATCATCCGAATCAACCAATAGCTGTCCGCCGGCGATTTTAACGATACATCTATTTGCGCCTGACGGATTGCCTGCCTGATCATAGAGCGGCAGCTCTGTAACCTGTATGTCTACGATTCCCGAAAGTCGATCTAAGAGAACATCTCTCTTATCCCGCAGCTCATTTGCTGTTGTACCGGTAAGTTCAATGACATTGATCTGTTTATTGACTGTCGCAAGTTCCTGTGCGATAGAATTGATCTCATCCACGCGTATCTTAATTTCATCATTGACATCCGCCTGAAGGTTCTGCAGATTGCCATACATATTATTAAAGTAATCCGTAAGGCTCTGTACACTGGATAAGAACTGTCTTTTGGTGGCAGTAGAGCTGCCATTGTCCGCAATATCCTGCAAAGAAGTAGACATCCGGTCAAAAATACTCTTGAAACCCGTCACACTGTCGTCATCCATATATTTTTCTACCATCCGCATATAGTATGCCTTGACGTCCTGTTCACCCAATTTGGTTTCGTTGTCACGGTATTTATTGTCGTAAAAAACGTCCCGGATCCGTTCGATGGCAAGCGTATTCACACCGGCTCCCGCGCATCCGTATTTTGCAAAAACACGAAGCGCGCTGGCGGCTTCTGTCTGTACTGTCTGACGGCTGTAACCGATGGTGTCAACATTACTGATATTATTACCGGTAGTATTCAATGCCGCATTGGCAGCACGCAGCCCGGAAGATGCAATTGTCAGTCCAAAAAATGTAGATGCCATATTTTCACCTCTTACTTTTTTATCTGCCCAGTGTTGTAACGATATGCTCTATCATTTCACTGATTACATTGATATAACGACTGGATGCATTGTAAGCGTTCTGATACATGATCATGTTGGTCAATTCCTCATCGGAGGAAAC
>JAFLTF010000022.1:20401-26436 GCA_022510585.1 Lachnospiraceae bacterium | reverse complement strand
CAGACCGGCGTCTGTACATTCGGATTCAATGTATAGATGGTCTCCTGAAATGCAGCCTTAAGTTCTTCCATAGTGATCGTGGCTTCCGAACTTTCATGCAGTCTGAAAGTCAGAAGCGAAGGATTCTGCCGCAGTTCCTGATTGATGATCAGATTATTGGCATTCCATCCGCACTCTACGACCGTACCATCCGGCAGAGTATAAGTACTGCCGTCATCTATGATCTTTTCAAATAATTTATAGGGATTTCCATTGGCGTCGCGCAGATAGGTAGAATCGGGATATAATCTTGATTCTCTTTCCGCTGCTTGCTCTAAGATCGAATTGATCTTGGTAACGACAGCATTGATCAACTGATCAAACTCCGCCTGAATATTCATAATGATGGACTGAGAAATGTGCTTATCATACCAGCCTGCCTCGTATTGTCCGTCCGGATTGACATCCTTCAGTTCCTGCGAGGTAGCATGATGATCTCCTCTTGCCAGAAGAATACTCTTAAGGGAACCAAGATCCGTATTTAAATCAGAGGAAATCGTTCTGGTCAAATCAAAAACACTTGCCGAAAGAAGATTATCCTTCGTCAGATATCTGTTGCCGAATTCATCAAAGCTGTACTTGGCAAACATTTCCCAATAAGGAGTATAAAACCCGGTCATCGGATCCTCATACAGAGACATCTTGTTGACAAGACCTCCCTTGACCAGATCCACGCCCTCAAACTTAACGCTAAGATAGCCGTTTATATCTTCCGTATAGGAAATTTCGCCCAGTTTCGCCAGTTCATCCAAAATATAGTTCCTTTGATCTCTTAAGTCATTGGCATGCTCTATACCGCCTTCTACTCTGGCGATCTGCTTATTCAATGTTTCAATGGTCTGCGCATACTCATTGATCTTATTTACATCAGTTACAACGATTTTGTTCATATTATCCTGATATTCGCACAGACTGTCATAAACGGCTGACGCCCTTGTAATAAATTCATAAGAACGCGTCACAAACAAATTCTGATTGACCGAAAGGGTAGGATGTTTGCTCAACTCTTCTACCGCTTCCCACAGATTTGTGATCGATTCGGAAAATTGGTGACCTTCATAGGACTCTCCCAGAATGCCCTCAATCTCCTGCATTGCACCATAAGAAACCTCGTAAAAGGCACTTCTGCCTGATTCACGACGGTAGTTTTTGTCCAAAAAATAATCTCTTACTTGTCTTGTTTGGGTATAATCGACACCCATACCCAGCTGCTGCCAATTGGCAGATCTCGTGGAAATCGTGATATAGCCTCTGGTTCCCTGCGCTACCTGCTGTCTTGTATAGCCGGTGGTGTCCAAATTAGACATATTATGCGCCGTAGTATTCAGCGCATTATTTGAAGTTCGAAGTCCTGATACGCCCAGATAAAGGCTGCTCATTAATGACATAGCGTTACCATCCTTATACTTAACAATTCATTGCTTCATTTTACTGTTTTGCATCAAATGATTTCTGATCCATACCGATTACATCTCCGGTATTATAAGCACCTTTGTTGTAATTGGCCGTTTCCGGTGCTGCCTTCATAGACTGAAGCAGCGTCATGTTAAACTGCACCATCTCCAAAGCACTCTGAATCAGTTCTCTGTTCTGCTCATTCACTCTTGCAACATGCCGTACGACTTCCTGTAACTTATCAAAGGCTGCTGCCAGCTTACGCTGTTCCTCCGGTCTTTGCCCGAGCATCTTAATCAAATCTGCAATTTTTAGTATTGTAACATCCTTGTTAAGTACATTCGCTATATCTTTCACAGCCTCATTTCTAAGATGATCCAAATGATTGATTCTGCTTACGATAAGCTGTTCTTCATCCGTGATTTCTGCTAATTGCTCCAAATCCTCAGACACAATGACCGGTGTTTTCCGCATAGACAAGTTCAATAAATTTCCGTACTCAACGCTTTCCTTTTCTAAAATATCAATCAGATCTTCCATTAAACTTGCCACACCAAAACCTCACTTTTCATTGTGTCTACAGACTGGAAATTTCCTCATACTTCTGCAGTAACTTCTCTGCAAAGCTCTCTCCGCTCACATGATAGGTACCATTCTCAATACCTGCCTTGAGGGGGGCGATTACATCTTCTCTGATATCACTGCTTGCATCAACCGCTGCCTTTGCAGTCTGAAAATCCTTGCCGATGCTGGAAATCTGTATCTTATCAGATGTGCCCGGTTTCTGTGTTACAGGAGTTTTTGCTGTTTTCTTTGTGTTGTATAACTGTTGAACCTGAGTATATGCTTCAATACGCATTGCAACTCCTCCTTCCTGTTTTTTCACATAAATCTACCACAAATTTATCAACTGTTATTAAATGTATCGGATAATTTTGCAAAGACTTTAGCATTTTAACCTTTTTTTTCAACTTTTTATTCAGAAAGGCGGATAGATGCCATATGACACAGCTTTCCACAGGTTTTCTCGCTCCACGAATAGTTCGCCATATATCTGCCGTCAAACAGAGTCTCTTCTATATCCTTTCCATCCAGTACCTCATAATAATCACAGGAGATTTCTTTTCTGTTCACATGACACTTCCCTCTGCCGCTGCTGAAAATATATTCTACACCATATTCATGAAACAGGGCATTCAGATAAACCACTGCCTTGCGATACAGACATTTGACTTTATCATCATAATTTCTACCCTCCCAAAGCAGGTCGATAGCACGCTGCATGGTAACATCACCGCCGCATCTGTCTATACAGACGGCTAACAATTCCTTAGCTTTCTGATTGGTAAATTCGATCAACTGTCCGTCTATAAAAATATCAAATTCATCAAAAGTACGCACAAATACCCTTTTACGAAGTTTGCCCGATAAATATCGGACTCTGTCAAACACCTCCGTCAGTTCTTTATGATCGTATGGTTTCATCAGATAATAGTCCGCTTTTACATCCAGAACGGCATCCCTGATATATTCATCAAATCCGCTGACATATATGACAATCATGTCACAATTTATTTCTTTTAATTTTCGACCCAGTTCGATTCCGTTCATGTCCGGCATTTTGATATCCAATACCGCACATTCCACCCTATGCTTTTCGGCATAGATAAGAGCTTCCGCGGCATTGTTAAATTTTCCTATCACTTCTATATCGGTATTTTGGCATTCTATTTCAAACTGCCTTATACTGGGCAATTCATCATCTACCAATATAGCTTTTATGCTCATGACCATCCCCGCCCCTTCTATTATTTTGCTTCGGAATTTTGGGAATATGCAGCGTCACGACCGTGCCCTGTCCAACTATACTTTTTATTTCAACGCCGCCTGATATCTGCCGTTCCATCTGGTATTTAACTCTTTGCAGTCCTCCATATTTCATAGATTCCTCTATGAGTCTCCTGCGATATGCTGCTATATCAAAACCGATTCCATCATCCTCTATCTGCACAAGATATTCCGAGGAAGTCTCTCTGCTTCTTATCCAAACAGTTCCTTTTCGTCCGCCTTTCTTCAATCCATGTACAATCGCATTCTCCACAAGCGGTTGTACGGATAAAGGTGGTATTACAAAATCTGTTTCTTCTATATCCAGGCAAATGGTTATATTATTTCCGAATTTTACTTTTTCCAAATTGGTATAGGATATTACGTTGACAATTTCCTCTTTTATAGGAATATTTCCCCAGTATGTAAGAGATTGAAACACTGTTTTCATATATTTGGAAAAATCATAAATCAAATCATATGCCATATTTGCATCGATTTTTGTCATGACCCGGATTGCTGCTAATGCATTAAATATAAAATGGGGATTTATCTGACGAATCACACGTTTTCGTTCGATTTCTTTGACCTCATCGGGTTCTTGTACTGACGGAAACATATGGAGTCCTCGTAGAATCAGATTCACTTTTTTACTGATAAGAATTATTATAAAGGACGCAAACCTGAATGCAAGATTTCAAAAACCATTTTCTTGACAAATTTCACTCATTTTATGACATTTTTTACAATGCCGCACTTTATATGACAGGATTCATAGAATATAGTAAAACACATAAGGAATTTGTTATGTATCTCTTTTTCGGTATTTTTATCCTGATTATCTTCCTCTTTGTCTGCATAAATTTCTTACACAAAAAGAAGCTGGTCAAAAAAGTCTGTACCATGCAGCAAAATGAAAAATGGGAACGGCTCAATGAATTACTTCAACCTTTCGGATATGAATATGTGCCTTTCCAGGACCTTATTACTTCCCAGGTTGATGCCTGGCAAAGGCAGTTCGGCTATCACGCTTTCTTCGACAGGGCTGCATCCCATGCAAATATGGTGATCGACTGCCTTCCTATCTATTTCGACTATGAAAACAGAACCTGGCTGATCGAATTATGGAAGGGGCAATATGGTATCAATACGGGCTGTGAAATCGGCGTTTACTATGCAGACCGTATCTTGAAAGAAGGAGAAAGAGAGCACACCCTTTTTCGCTGCGTAGAAAATGAAGATATGCTGAAAATGAGCTTTACGCTTTTTAACCGTGGCAGAACCGTTGCGCAGCTTAGTGCCAGACATTGGTGGCTTACCGCCTTTCTTCCCGGCAGTTTTTCCACTCCTTTCGACTTGTCACTTGACGCATCCATCATTCTGCAATCCCCTGCCATGGCAGCTGCCTTTACAGATGGACTTATCCATACCGGATATAGCAGTAGGAAGATCCGTCAAAACGGCAGCTCGGTTACCTTTACTTTTGCAAGTTCTTCTCAAAGCAATGAGCAAAATAATCAAAGAATTCGTATGGTGCAAGGTTACAACCGTTTTGGATGCAGATTATACCAATTCATTACCAAACCTTTTCATTCGACGAGAGACCGGCTTCTGTATTTATACCTCTATCTTCCTTTTGCCTTTCGTAAAATGCTTCATATGATCGCGTTCATACAATCCTATCCAAAAAAAATAGAAAGGTCTTAAATATGAGTTATCATTCCCGTCTGAACAAAGCCTTTGAGAAAGCTTTGCGGCTTCCTCTGAATTACCGTACAAAATATGTGCTGATCAGCGATTGTCACCGCGGTGCAGGTACCTCCAACGATAATTTTTTAAAAAACCGTCACCTGTATTTTGCTGCCTTGCAGTATTATTATAAAATGGGGTATTGTTATATTGAACTGGGTGACGGCGATGAACTTTGGGAGAACCGCAGCATGGAACAGATCATCAGAACACACAGCGATGTCTTCTGTCTCCTTTCGCATTTTCATGAAAAAGGACGTCTCTATATGCTTTACGGCAATCACGATATGGTGAAAAAGAACGCCGGTTACGCCACAGACAACTTCAATTCATGGCCCAGTTGCGAAAGTCATCCGCACCTGCACAGGCAGCCCTTTATGCCGGACCTGAAATTCTATGAAGGAATTATTCTGGAAAACACCCTTTCTCCCGATTCCAGAGATATCTATTTGACTCATGGACATCAGACGGATCTGCTTAATTCAAGTCTATGGAAAGTTTCCAGATTTCTTGTCCGTTACCTCTGGAAACCGTTAGAACGATACGGTGTACTAGACCCTACCAGCGCAGCCAAAAACTATATCAGAAAAAACAAAACAGAAATGCGCCTACACGATTATGCCCGGCAGAAAAACATTATTCTGATCACAGGACATACACACCGCCCTATGCTCTCTGCTTCGGATTCTTATTATCACAACAGTGGAAGCTGCGTTCATCCTTATTGTATTACCTGTCTGGAGATTGAACATATGCATATCAGCCTGGTGAAATGGACTTTGACGACACACGGGGACATGAGTCTGTATGTTTCACGAGAGGTGATGATGGGGCCGGAAGAGCTTGGATAAGAGTGGTGATCGTGCAGGAATACAAAGGCTACTATGATTACATGGGCGGCACGCTTCCGCTCCAGTTCAGACGCAGCGGTACTAAGGATTTTATGACAATACTGTCATAAAATCCAAGTGCCGGCGTCTTCACAGGACCGCCCTTAGTAATTCATAGTAGCCTTTGCCTTCCTG
>JAFLTF010000022.1:2715-20301 GCA_022510585.1 Lachnospiraceae bacterium | reverse complement strand
CCTGCCCTGGTCTGGTCAGAAGAGAATTCCTTCCAATGCTCCTCCAACCACTTAACCACGCCGTCCTCTTCGTTACTTCCGATCACAGCTGTGGCAATCTTCTTTAATTCCTCCACTGCATTTGCCACTGCATAACTCTCGTCAGCGACTTCGAACATGTCAATATCATTTTTTCCGTCTCCGAAGACTACCAGCTTATCGCAGTTTAACATTTTCTTAAGCTGCCTGATGGCATTTGCCTTAGTGGCTTCACGGGGCATGATCTCCAGCCACTGTTCGCCCGAATAAATATCCTTTTGGTATACGCAATGATATTTCGTCTGATACTTCCGATAAAACGGCAGTAATTTTTCCGGTTCATCAATGCAGGTCAGATAAAAGCAATTTCCTTTGATCAGTTCCTGTTCATTTTTAACAACATTGGTTCTTATATCGCCCTTACGGCTCTTTAAGAAGGTTTTCATTCCTTCGGTGCACTTTTCTTCTATAAAGGAAAACTTCTCGATCCCATCCACATAGGCGTACACGATCGGGAAGATCTCATGTGCAAATAGGTCCTGAAAAAGGGGATAGACATCTTCCCCAAAATAATTGGAAAGCATGATCTCTTCCGTTACGTTATCAATGATAAAGGCACCATTATAGATAATCAACGGAATTTTGGCTTCCAAGCCACGGGTAACCTTCTTGGATGTGACAAGGGACCTGGCGGTAGCATAAGAAAAAAGCATGCCACGCTTCGTCAGTTCATTGATCCTTTCATTTGTATAGTCAGATGTTGTTTCATCACTTCTAAGAAGCGTCCCATCCAGATCTGACACATATAAGACTCTCATTGCAGTACCTTTCTGCCCTTGGGCAAATATGACACAAAAGGCTGCTATGAATCACTAAGGGCGGTCCTGTGAAGACACCGGTACTTAGCGAGGTAGTTTCGAGCTTAGTACCGCTGTGTCCGAACCGGAGCGAGAGCGTGCCGCCCGTGTGATCATCGCAGCCTTTTGTGTCATTTTTCTATTCCTTTTGTTTATCGTTACAGCTTAATTTCGCCCCATTGGACTGGCATATCTCTTTATACCAATAAGCGGAATCCTTTGGTATCCTTCTCTGGGTCGGATAGTCCACATAAACGATTCCGAACCGCTCGCTATATCCTTTTGCCCATTCGAAGTTATCCATAAAGGTCCACAGAAAATAGCCGGCTACATCAATACCTTCATCGACCGCTTTTTGCAGGCTGGATAAGTATTGGTCCAGAAACTCTACCCTGTCGGGATCATGAACGCCGCCGTCCCCGGCGATGGTATCTCTGCAGGATACGCCGTTCTCCGTAATAAATATAGGCAGATGATATCTTTCATATAAGAATTTAACTCCCCAGTACAAAGATTCCGGGGCAACAGGCCAGTTGGTCACGGTCATCGGGAAATCGGCAGGCCGCTCTACAAATTGCGGATTTCCGTCCTCCCCCTGACGAATCAGATATCCGGTATAAATATTCTGTCCCATGAAGTCTAACGGCTGATGGATCAGCTCCATATCTTCTTTGGTAAATTCCGGAAGATATTCCGCATATTTCTTCAGCCCATCTTCGGGATAATGTCCTAAAAATACGGGGTCCGAAAACCATGCCACAGTCCACGCCCAGTTTTCTGCCGGCTGACTGCAGGAGAAATAAGCGGTCCTTGCCGCTTCAATATCTTCCTTGCTCTCTGTGTAAGGACAGGCGACTCCACAGGTTGGCGCATATCCGACCTTAATGGGACGTTTTGCATATTTGCGCAGCATCTGAACTGCCCTTCCATGGGCTTTTAATGCATTATGGGCAATTTGAAAAACCTTGGCCGGACCCAATTGGTCACCCGGCGCATGTGCCCCTTTTAAATATCCGAATCCCACAAAACACTGGGGTTCGTTCATGGTAATAAAGTATTCGACAATGTCGGAAAAATTCTCCGCTACGACTTTGGCATAATTTCCGAACCATTCTATAGATTCTTCATTGAGCCATCCGCCTTTTTCATACAGCTTTTGAGGAAACTCCCAGTGAAACATGGTAAGATAGGGCGTAATTCCTCTCTTTTTCATTTCCAGGATCATATCGCGATAAAGTTCGATTCCTTTTTCGTTCACTGCGCCGGTCCCCTCAGGCAGGATTCGTGCCCAGTTAATGGAAAACCGGTAGGAAGTGATCCCCAATTCCTGCATCAGTGCGAAATCTTCCCGATATCTGTGAATATGATCGCATGCTACATCCGCGTTCTGTCCTTCATATACTCTGCCTGCCTTTGCAAAAACGTCCCAGACAGTTTCGCCTCTATTGTCATTCTCATCTCTGCCTTCAATCTGGTATGCGCTGCTGGCAACGCCCCATACAAAGTCTTTTTGAAACATAATACCTCCTATTACCCAAGCCGGATCACAATCTCATGATCGGTGTTCTTATCCAGACTTAAGATCTTATCACGCAGAATAACAGCTTCTTTCCCATCCGGACAAATCCCACCATCGATCTTGATCTCCCGAATGCCGTAATCACCGTATTCCAGCTTTTCTTTATTAATATAAGTGACTTTGATCCTGCGGTCTGCAAAACTGCAATAAACCCCAGCCTCTCCGTTCTCATCAAACTGCCTTGCAAGAAGTTTCGGTTCAAAAATCAAATTACCGTCTTTTCCTCTGACACCGTATATCTCTGTTAGCACTGTCAACAGCAGCCAGCTCGCAGCCCCCGTAAGATAGTGGTAGACGCCTCTGCCGTTAGGCATAAAATATTCAGGGATTCCCGGGTAAATACGGGAATTTTCCACATTTCCTGCGTGCTGATACAAGCTATGGATGACCTTATAGCCTTCCTTGATAAAATTTCTTTCATAAAGCGCTTTCGCATACATGACTGCCATATGACTAAATACCGCGCCGTTTTCTTTCTGTCCGTAGCCGAACCCATACATACGCCCCATGTTTAATTTCAACTCATGGAAATCCGTATTCAGGCGGTAGCCGCCTACTTCAGGCTTATACAAATATTTGTCTACCGATTTCACAATATGCGGAATCTGCTCATCGGCTGCAACGCCGGACATGATCGCAAACACCTGGCTGGTAAGCATGATCTGGGAATTATCATCCGCAGTATTATGTTCCAACTGCTGTCCGTCATTATCGTAATATCCGTTATACCATCCGTTTTCATCAGCAGCGCCAAGCCATTCCGTATTGCGCACATGATGTGTGATCCAGTTGGCTTTATTTTGAAGATTTCGGATCAATTGCTTAACCGATACATCTTCTTTTCTTCCACTCACCTCATGTCTGCACAGATCCGAATATTTTTTAAGCAGCGCCTGCTTTGCCTGAATGCTGTCATAAAAATCGTTTCTGTCTTCTAACAACAGCAAAATTTCTTTCATGAGAGAAACTTTTTCCAGTCCCAGATTCTTCTCAAGATGTTCCAGGATCATGCTAAGCTGTGTAAGATTACGGCCGTACATCATCGTAAAGGCTACACTTTCACCGCGTTCCTTCGCCATATCCAGCGCATCATTCCAGTCTGCGCCCCTTATGCGAATATGATTATGTTCTCCCACATCATAAAATGAGGTCAGCATTTCTATCAACAAATGTTCCAAAACAGTTCCTTGGTAAACATTGGCCTGTGCATCTTTCTGCTCACAACCCTGCTGCTCATTCCATAACTCATCAAGCGCTTCTCCTCTGCTGATGATCCTGTCTTTAAAATAAGGAATCTTCTCCAACAAGAATTCATAGTCTCCTGTCTGATCCAGATACAGTTTGGTGGTGATAAACGGCCATACACCGTGGTCCATCCAAACTCTGGCGATCCCGTTTCTGTCAGCTATGAATTCTCCCGGCTGCGTTCCTATGATAGTTGCATTCGTTCCATCCACTCGCACGCCGCAGAAATTATTCTTCAGCATTTCCCTCACCACATCAGGATTCATCAACAACAGCGCCAGGCAATCCTGCCATAGATCGCGCCAGCCTCTGCCGCCTTTTCCATAATCATGATGAGGCAGAAAAGAACAGCCATATATTCTACGAAGAACGGGTTGGAAATTCACCCAGTACATCCATTTGTCAAAATAGGGATCTGCAGAATTATATTTGATATAATTCACTTCCTGCCAGTGTTCCTTTGTCTCTGTAAACAGCTGATTAAAGCAATCCTCCGATAAAAATCTAATCGTACCTGCCTCCAGTTCTTCCACGGAAGACTCCCCATAGGCCAGTGCCTGTATAAAGGTAAGGCTCTCTCCGGGCGCTACAGTCTTGGGACGAAAGACCAGTCCGCCCACGGCCTCATATCCGTCAATCTGCTTTCCGGCCGCTACAGTCTTTTCGCCTTTCTCTACAACTACTCTTGGATTCTCAAAACTTCCGCCCTCACCGATAAAATCTTCAATCGTAGGATAGTATCCTGTGGGCGGTTCCCCGTTACAACTTCCAAATACGCCGTATACGATTCTGTTTTCCTTATGTCCTCTTTCATCAAAGGTCAGGGTCGGATTGATTGCAACGCCATATGCCATCGTGAAAATACGGTTGAGCATGCTGGTTACATTCCTGTGATCACGGATATTATCCGCACTCCTTCCGTAAATCGGCACAGCATCAATGCCTTGAATATTTCTTTCTGTATTCCCACAGTTTTTGATTACGATCTTGGTAAGTTCTATCTGTGCATCCTTCCAGGGCACAAAGGAAGTGATCTCCGATTCCAACTGAAGTTCCTCGGATCTACGGGAAATCTTATGATATAATAAACCTGCCTCCAGGCTTGTTTTCTCTTTTTTGTCTGTAAATTTCAACGCCTGCTGTTTGGCGGATACGCCTGTTGCAGACCAGTATTCTCCATCCTCAAGCCTGATCCAGAAATTTCTTGTGGATTTATTATTGTGAAGTCCTTCACAGGTCACAGGCTCCAGTAAAAAGGTATTCTGGCTTGTCTTACTGTCTCCCCCAAGTTCCGGTGTGATACTGCTCATCACACCCGTCTCTCCTGCCAGAGGAAAATATAAATAACTGATCAATTCCGGATCGTCTAATCGAAAGCTGCCACAATCGTCAATAAACTTTATTTTTTCCATATACGCACCCCATACCTTCCTCAAATTTTGTTAAAAAAACCTCCTTGCACAAAACAAGGAGGTTTTCTCTGCACTTCTTCAATGCCATATAAATCTTATTTATTTTTATACCTGCAATATCCTTATTCTTTAACACCACCGAGGGCAACACCCGCGATAATGTACTTAGACAGAATAAAGTATACAATGAAAAGCGGCATGATCGTTACTACCAGACCTGCATAGATAATACCATGGTCGGAACGGAAACGCTCACCTCTCATCTGCTGTACGAACATCGGCAGTGTGAACTTCGCCTGAGAAGTCAGCAACATGGAAGGCGTATAGAAGTTATTCCATGATGCGATGAATGCAAAGATACACTGTGTTGCAATCGCCGGTTTCATCAAAGGCACTGCAATCGTATTAAAGGTCCTGAACTCATTGGAACCGTCGATTCTTGCGGAATCCAAGATCTCCAGAGGCAGGGCACTGATCATATACTGTCTCATAAAGAATACGGTTGAAGGTGATGCGATTGCCGGAACGATCAGCGGCCAGTAGCTGTTTCCCCAACCAACCTTATACATAAAACGGAAGAAACCGATGGTGGAAACCTGTACCGGGATCATCATGATTGCCATGATGAAGGCCCATGCAAAGTTACTTCCTTTGAATTTATAAACAGTTACGCCATATGCTGTCATCGTAGAGAAATATACTGCCAAAGCCGTAGATCCCACTGCGATAAAAAGGCTGTTCCCCATGTATTTCCACAAGGATACGTTCTGAGCTGCCTGATACAGCAGATTCTGCCAGTTCTCACTAAAATGTGTGGAAGGAATCATACTGAAACTGGACTGAATCGCCACACTGGTTCTGGTCGCATTTACAATCATGATCCAGAAAGGAATCAAACTCAAAATGCAAAGGAAAATACAAACTGCATTTCGGAAAATCTGTGCGCCAAGGATTCTTGCGTGTAATCCGCCATCTTTATTGTTATTCATAATCACAGACCCCCCTTTCTTGCTTTCTCTGCTTGTTTAATAGCTTTCTTCTCTGCAATCGCATCCTTATCTCTCATGATATAGAACAGGATCAGGGAGAAGATCAAAGTTACCACGAACAATACCAAAGATGCTGCGGCTGCCTTACCCGTCTGTCTTGCACCGGTGAAGGCCAACTCTCTTATGTACATGGTAATCGTTCTGGTGGTGTAGTCCGGATCACCGTAACCGCTGGTGGTGAGCAATTTCGGGATATCATACATCTGCAGACCGCCGATAGCGGAGTTTACTAAGGTAAACAACAGAATCGGACGAAGCAGCGGTAAGGTTACACTCTTGAAAATCTGCCAGCTGGAAGCGCCGTCCACTCTGGCTGCTTCAAATAAGGATGGGCTGATACCCAATACACCCGCTGTTAAAACGATCATCGTATTTCCATACCACATCCAGAAGTTGATAAAGGAAATAATTCCTCTCGTTGCCCACTTCGTCATCAGAAAACGAAACGGTTGATCCCATAAGCCGGCATTTACAAAAAACTGGTTGACCGGTCCGTTCGGGAAATCGAACAACTTATAGAATAATACGGAAATCGTAGCAGCCGTAATGATGTTCGGCATAAATACAAGCACCTTGTATGCGCCCTGCGCCTTGATTTTTACTCTGGTATCTGTAAACCATACCGCCAACAGCAATGCCAATAAGATCTGAGGGATGAAGTTCATCAGCCACATGATCAATGTATTGAACAGCGCATTGAAGGTATAGGTATTAAATAAGGTACCGTCACTGCCTTTGAAAATCGTACCGAAGTTTGCAAGGCCGTTAAAGGTAGGACCTATTTCCTGATTCCACATCGTATCATAATAATTTTCACAGAAAGCCAGACCCATTGTATAGATCAAAGGCCATAACTGGAAAATCGCAAAGACAATAAAAAACGGTGCAATGAAATAATATCCGTAACGGCCGTATTCTACTGTCTTGTGCTTGGTAGTCGTATTACTCTTTGCCATCTCTCCACATCCTTCTCTTTTATTTTGCCTGCCGGATATCCGACAGTTTCTGCCCTCGGCTGCGCCACAGGCATTTGACAACCCTTCCTTAAGAAAGCACTCTCAAACATCTGTGCCGCAGTCCTTTTACAAAATAGCTTTTTAATAATATCTGTACCGGCTGGTTGCAGCCGGTACAGAATTATTGTAATTACTTAATTACGTTTCCTAGATCGATTTGATTACTCGATTGTCAGAGACGGATAAGCTTCCCCTACAGCAGTCTTGAAGTCTGCGATAGCTGTCTCTTTATCCTTCTCACCCAGAGCGTAAGCTGTGATCTGAGGATCAAGTAAGTTCATGACTGTCTGATCATATGCGCTCATGAAGGATACGTCCACCTTGTCTGCAAGAGGTGAGAATACTGCGATGAAGTCCTGGCCACCCAAGAAGTCATATGCGCCTACGCCTTCAGCAGAAAGTGTATCCATAGCTGCCTTGTTGTTCATGTAGTCAAGAGTCTGACGGGATACCTCTGCCATAACATCGGTATTGCAGCAAAGAGCTTTCATGATCTCACCAGCTGCTGCAGGATCTGCACAACCTGATGTTGCACCCATCCATGTACCGCCCCAGTAATAGGACATAGGACCCTGGCACATATTCCAAAGACCATAAGTACCTTCACCCGGAGCCTCGCCGCCACAGTTAGACTTGATGGTCCAGTGCAGGAACCATGTACATCCGAAGTAACCGAATACGGAATCTCCAGAAGGACCAGCATTCCACTCATCAGACCATGTAGCTGTCTTCTGTGTTAAATCTTCCTGCTCGAAAGTCTTAACAAGATCCATGTACTGCTCCATGATAGGATCCATACGGAATACGCCGCTGTCATCTACCCAAGGATTCTCCATATTGGAACGGAATACTTCTGCGATATCGCCGTTGGAAGAAAGAATTCTTGTCTCGTCGTTAGATTTAGATTTGATTTCTTTAGCTGTAGCTACGAAATCATCCCATGTGCTGATCTTAGCCTGCATTTCTTCAGGGCTCTTTACGCCAAGAAGGCTCTCTGCAAGGTCAGTTCTGTACATAAAGGAACCCGGGCATGCCTGCCAGGAAAGACCCTTGATGGAACCGTTTCTCTTATCTCTAGGGATATCCAGAGTATAAGGATACATCTCTGTCAGGTCAGCATCTGTGATACCAAGATCTGTGATCGGTAATGTGAAATCAGAGTTGGTATACTTCATGATGTAAGCCGCCTCGAAAGCGATGATGTCAGGATAATCTTCTGCATCAGGAGCTGTGAGAAGCTGGTCAATTCTCTCCTGGTAAATACCGGAGTCACCAACGTTTACATACTCGATTCTGTCCCAAAGATCCTTTTTGCCTGCAAGATCAAGCGCAAGCTCAAGTCTCTCACCTAACTCTGTGTTCCAGGAATAAACATAGAGTTTCTCGCCTGAAGCTGCCGGAGCCGGTGCAGGCTCTTCGTCATTACTGGGTGCCGGAGCCGGTGTCTCATCCTGAGTACCAGTTGACGATGTGTCATTACTAGGTGTGGTGGTTGTGTTGCCACCGTTGCCGCACCCTGCGAGAAGGCTTGCAACCATAGAAGCAGCCAGCAAAGTGCTTAATAATTTTTTCTTCATTTTTTGTAATCCTCCCTTATCGGTTTGTTTTACAACATTTTTTGTTACAGATGTTATTATATATCTATTTGAAATTATGATATATCACATTTATGATATTTTTATCATATCCATGTCCCTAATTGTGCAACCCGCCCAAAAGAAATACCATTTTGTTGCCATAATATCAAAATAATGATATTTTATATTAGTAAAGTTACTATATGAAATGTATAATAACCCAGTCCGAAACGGAGGAAGAATCATGGATTTCCATAAAGAGTATTACAGAAGTGAATTTATTCAGCATGAAATCCTCAGAGAACGTCGTTCTTTGGAGGAAGAGTTCAGCTATTACATTGCTGTAGCCGAAGGCGACATCGAATATGTAACGAACAACATTGCCGCTCATACCTTTATCAATCCCAACGGTGTGGGCATTCTGTCGGACAATCCGCTTCAAAACATGCGGTATCATTTTGTCATTTCCACTGCCATGATCGCCCGTTATTGTGCCAATAGCGGAATGGAACAGGATCAGGCGTATGGCTTAAGTGACTTTTACATTCGAAAAATGGACAAGTGCAAAAGCATCCATGAAATAGAAGAAGTCCATCAGGGCATGAGCCTTGACTTTTGCAATAAAATGCTTTTGTTAAAGAAAAGCCAGATTTTATCCAAACCGATCGTATTGTGCATGGATTATATCTACAGCCATATCCATCATCGGGTCACGGTAAAGGAACTGGCACAACATGTCAATCTTTCCGAAAGCTATCTGTCCAAACTGTTCAAAAAGGAAATCGGCATACCCATCAGCGAATATATCGCGCTTCAGAAGGTTGAAAAAGCAAAAAATCTTCTGTGCTATTCCGACTACAGTATCACAGATATTGCAAATTATCTCGCCTTTTCATCCCAAAGCCATTTTATACAGGTATTTCAAAAATATGCCGGTTTAACGCCTCACAAATATCGGGACAAACATTTTAGAAACAACTGGGAAGACAGTTTTATGAAAAAATAGGACATTTATATACTATTGGAGCACTTAATTTTATGAGTCATAACAAATATTTTCCTCTATTGATCATTACAATCGAAAGTTTTTTTACTACTTGGGCATTGATGAAAGCAGGCAGGATGGAGCCCGGCAATCTATTGACCGGCGCTTTCTTTCTGCTCTCCTTCTTTTTATATCGGCGGATTGATTCCCGGCTGCAAACAAAGTCTTTTATCCATACTGCCCTTGTAAAACGTACCGCGTTAATCATTGGTATTTTATTTTCCCTATTGTATATGGCGGTTGACTATTCTCATTATATAGAACTTTTGACAAATACCTTTTTTCGTCTGACTATACTGGCTGCCGTTTTCATAGGATTCACCGTACTGTTTTATCATCTTCTTCTTTTGCTGTTCTCCTATACAGGTGATAAAGAATTATTGACCAAATTGGTCAATGCTCCTTTGGACGCCGCATCACCTTTGTCGGACAGCAGATTCCCGCGGTTGGCGAAGGCCTTCCAAATGCTGCATCACCTCTTTGACACCCATACCGCCTCCTGCGGTTTCGGTCTGTGTATGCTTTGCTGGCTGCCGTATTTCTTATATCAATATCCCGGTATCATGACACCTGACAGCATCAACCAGTTTGAGCAGGTACTCGGACTGCTTCCTTACAGCAATCACCATCCCCTGGTTCATACCATGTTGATCAAATTATTCTACCATATAGGTCTCCTTTTTACTTCCGATATGGTAATTGCCATTTCCTTTTATACTTTTTTTCAAATGTGCTTTATGGCATTTTGTGTCTCTTATCTTTTAAAGACTCTGAAGCAATCAGGTGTACGCACCGGTATTTGTTTTTTTATCACACTTTATTATGCGCTTGTTCCCTATCATGCCGTATTCGTAGTTACGATATGGAAAGATATCCTTTTTGCTGGCTTCGTATTACTGTTTGGCTGTTCCATGCTTTCTATGTCCAAGCGCCTGAAGGCAACTACACTTGCCCTGTTTATCTTCTCCGGCATCATGCTGTGTCTGATGCGTTCTAACGGCTGGTACGGATTTTTGGTAAGCATTCCTTTCCTGCTGTACCACTACAGGAGAAAGGCAAGGGTATTCTTCCCGGCGCTTGCAGCTGTTTTAATTACCGCTGCCATCATAAAATATCCGGTTATGAATGCCTTGCATGTGATCCAGCCGGATCTGATCGAATCCCTTTCCATACCCTCACAGCAGGTAGCGGCAGTCATCTGCAATGACCGGGAACTTACAGAGGAACAACTGGATCTAATTGAACATGTAGTGGATCTGACTTACATCAAGGAATTGTACAACCCTACTTTTGCAGATAATATCAAGGAGCTGGTGCGCGCCGGAGATCAATCCTTTCTGGCCGCCCATAAAAAAGAGTTCCTTTCTCTTTATCTTTCCCTGGGCATGACCTATCCCGGCGATTACCTTAAGGCCTATATCGATCAGACTTATGGTTATTGGTATCCCGACTCCTTTTATCCGGTAGCTGACGTTGAGGGTATCAGCGCCACCTCATTGGGTGTATCCCACACACCGCTTATCGGCGGACCGCTGGTTGTCAAAACGAAAGAGATCGCCATAAAACTCGGAAGCATGCTGCCCATATACAGTCTGCTGTGGAGTATGGGTGTTGTCTTTTGGTTTTTCATCTTCTGTATCGGAAACATTATCATCCGCAGTGAAAAAGAAAAGCTGATATACTTTATCCCCGGTTTTGCCATGTATCTTACGGTTTTGATCGCCACACCCGTTGCAACCGAATTTCGGTATGTCTATTTTATGATATTTTCTCTTCCTTTTTACGCGGTGGTATCCTGCCTTAATTTGGACTCAAACGAATCACATTCCAGCTCTTGCTCTTCATAACAGCAGTCAAGATTCCGTCTGAAACCGACGAGCAGCCATTCTTCTTTGGCACGACCCGGTTTGGGTCTTCTTGTGTATTTACGGCTTTTAGATCCTGATCATGAAGAACGATATGTTCTTTTATACCATAATCAGAATACTGCCTTAAATCAATCGTCACTTCCATATCTTCCTGCAAGTCTTTATTTACCGCAAAAATGACCAGTTCTTCTCTCTCCGCATTGGTTACCGCAACGCAATCAAGATAAGGGGCCTCCCCATGCTCTTTTGCCTCATAGATGGGCGATTTTACTATGGTATTCAGTACGCTTCCCTGACCGTATAACGAACAGTGCAGATAAGGATAATAAATGGTCTGTTTCCATACGCCCGTATCAGAAGTCATGATCGGAGCGATCACGTTGACAAGCTGGGCCAGACAACCGATCTTTACCCTATCTGCATGCCGCAGCATGGTGATCAGCATACTTCCTACCAATAAGGCATCTTCCAGATTATAAATATCTTCTATTTGATGCGGATGCTGCACCCACCTTTCCGGTCTCTCATCCGTTTCCATGGAATGATACCAGACATTCCATTCATCCAGTGAGATATGGATATTCTTTTTACTATGCTTTTTCCCTTTTATATAGTCGCAGACGGCGACTACATTCCTGATAAACTGATCCAGATCCACACTGCATGCCAGGAAGTTGGCGGAATCGCGATCTCTGTTTCCATAATATTGATGCATCGATATATAATCAACCGTATCATAACATTCATCCAAAAGAGTGGCTTCCCAGGAACCGAATGTGGGCATATGAGAGCCGGAGCTTCCACATGCAACGAGCTCGATATTCGGGTCCAGCATTTTCATTACCTTCCCCGTTTCATTCGCCAACCTTGCATATTCTTTCGCCGTCTTATGTCCGATCTGCCAGTCTCCGTCCATTTCATTCCCAAGGCACCATACTTTTATATTATGCGGTTTTTCATATCCGTGAGATCTTCTTAGGTCGCTGTACTTAGTACCGCCCTTAAAATTGCAATATTCCAGCAAATTTTTTGCTTCTTCGATTCCTCTGGTTCCCAGATTCACTGCCATCATGATCTCACTTCCGGCCAGTTTACACCAATCGGCAAATTCGTTCAGTCCGAATTGATTGGTTTCTATCACGCTCCAGGCAAGTTCCGTACGCACGGGACGATTTTCTTTTGGTCCTACGCCGTCTTCCCAATTGTAACCCGAAACAAAATTTCCGCCCGGATAACGAATGATTGGAACCTGCAGCTCTTTCACAAGCTCCAATACATCCTTTCTAAATCCGCTTTCATCCGCAAATGGACTGTCCGGCTGATAGATTCCTTCATATACCGCCCTGCCCAGATGTTCAATAAAAGAACCGTACAATCTTTTGTCAACTTCACCGATCAAATATTCCCTGTCAATAATTACCTGTGCTTTTTTCATGGTAAACCTCCTTGCCCTCTGAAAGGGGAAACGAAGTATCATTATGACATAAGTACTTCAACCTCTGTCTGCTCTGTCAAAAGCTCAGTCGGAATATAATTGCCTTCCAGTTCTTTTCCATTCACTGAAAGCTTTTTCACACCGGATTCCACATGTCCCGGATTCTTGACGACTATGTGCAGATGACTTCCCCTGAAGTCTTTCTCTATCTCAAAAGAATCCCAGGCCTTCGGTATGGACGGGGCAATCCTTAATCCATAGAAATCCGGACGCATACCTAAGATACCTTCCACACAGCCGACCATGACTGTAGAAGCCGTTCCGGTAAGCCAATGTACATGAGAACATCCAAAATGCGGACTTGACTTACCCTCTGTAAACTGTCCATAGCAGTACGGTTCCAGTTTACGGATCTCCGCCCTTTCATTCTGTGCAGCAGGTGCGTTTTCCATAAAATAGGTAAATGCCCGCTCTCCATGTCCGCACAGTGCTTCCGCTAAGATCAGCCAGCCCTGGGACTGAGAAAAGATACCTGCATTTTCCTTGACACCTGCGTTGTAGATAACAGCAAGCGCTCCCTCAAAAGCATGTGCATGGTACGGTGGATACATCAACATAGCGCCATACTCCGTATTCAGCTCCTGATATACCTTATCCAGGATCACTTCCCTCTGTTCCTTCGTAGCAAGACCGCTGATAACCGCCCAGCTCTGCGGATTCAGCCACATATTCGCTTCTTCATCTGTACGTCTTCCGATCACCTCGCCGTCTTCTGTGAAACCACGGATAAAACGGTCTTCATTCCAGCAGAGTTTTTCAATGATGCTGCCCAATTTTTCCTGCTGTTCATTCAGGTAATCTATATATTCTGCATCTTTCTTATTTTCCGCAAACTCTTTTAAAATGGTCATAGCCAGGTAGAGCTGTAATGCAACAAAGGAAGATTCTCCCTGCTTTCCAAGACGCAGGCAGTCATTCCAGTCCGCATATAATCCTGCCGGAAGCCCATGAGGCCCCAGACGGTTCATCGAGAAATCGATGGCACGTTTTAAATGTTCGTATACCGTACCTTCCTCTTTATTCGCAAACGGAATCACTTCATCAATAAATGCTACATCCCCTGACTCTGCAATGTATTTGTACACCGTCGGGAACAGCCACAATGCATCATCTGCACGATAGGAAGGATGTCCTGTTTCTTTTACATAAGAAGCGTCATCCGGTGTGTCCTCATGTCCAGCATTGTGTGTAAACTTCACAAGGGGCAGACCACCGCCGTTATCTACCTGCGCAGAGAGCATAAAACGAATCTTCTCTACTGCCATCTCCGGTGCCAGATGAATGATACCCTGAATATCCTGCACTGTATCGCGGTAACCGTATCCGTTACGCAGACCACAGTATGTAAAGGATGCCGCACGCGACCAAATGAAGGTCATAAAGCAGTTATAAGCATTCCATGTATTGATCATGGTATTGAATTCCTGACTCGGCGTTTTGACCTGGAAGTGGGAAAGTTTTCCGTGCCAGTATGTTTTCAGTTCCTCTAATTCCTTCTCACAGGCTTTCCCCGGATCCTGATACTTAGAAAGAATCTCTGCCGCCTCAGCGCTATACTTCATGCCAAGGACAAAAGCAAGTTCTTTCGTTTCTCCCGGTGCAAGTTCGATCACCGTCGAGAGCGCACCGCAGCTGTTCTCATTATAGTTCAGCGCTCCGCCTAAATCTCCGTTCTCAACGCCCACCGGATTTCCATAGCCATGGTATAATCCCAGGAACTGCTCTTTATCACCGCAATAGGAAGAGACATCAGCGCCGGCAAGGCCCAGGAAACGCTCAGTTACCTGCTTTTCATCAATATCATCTTCCATATCGGCAAGATTTCCGTGAACCATCTGACGTACTCGGTTTCCCTCAAAGGCGGTCCTAGTAATAAACTGCGAATACTGCAGGTTGACCTGATCCTGCTCATAATTGCTGTTATTTGTAAATTCTGCATACCCGGTAATCGTCAGGCTTCTTGCGGTATCGGAAACATTTTTCACCAGAAGTTTCCACACTTCATAAGACCGGTCAAGCGGCACATAATAAAGGGTTTCCGAATGAATCCCGCTGTAGTCGGCAGACATTTTCGTATATGCCGTTCCATGCCGGCATTCACTCTTATACAATGCAAGATCTTTTCCAACCGGCTGCCAGGAAGCAGACCAATAATCTTTGCTGTCATTGTCACGAAGATAAATATAGCGCCCCGGCTGATCGAAGTTGTTAAAAATGTATCTTAAAATTCTTCCGTTCGCACCTGATTTTGCAAAACTGTATCCGCCTGCATTGTTGGAGATGATTGCTCCGTACTCCGGCGAACCCAGATAATTGGCCCAGGGGGCCGGGGTCCTGGGATCTGTGATTACATATTCCCGATTGCTGTCATCAAAATAACCGTATTTCATTCTCTCTCTCCTTTACCGTTTTCATCATTATAGCTTTCATACTTCTTAAAATATACTAAATAAAATTAAAAAATATCAGATTGATGTGTAAAAAGGACATTCCCCCGCATTCTTGGAAAATGCCCTTTTCGAAATATTTCACCACTTACCTTTGATTCGTTTGTTCTGCCTTTTACCTATTTGCTATCTACATTACCAACTATTTCTCCTTTGACTGTTGTATGGTATAGAACCACATTTTTCCCGGCCTTATTATAAAAATTTCCGCTCAAGGTACAATACTCAAGTCTTATATTCTCTGCCGGTGTTATGATTCCCATGCTGGCTTTTGCATTCCCTATCATCTTTGTATTAGAGATTGTGATATTCTTACAAGGTTTGCTGTCAATGTTTGTTTCAATATCAATACCAAATTGTGGATCTTTTCCTTTCGCATTGTTAAACTTACAATCGTCTATCGTAACGCCATTCGCGGACGTAATGGAAAGATTGTTTCTTCTGTTGTCATGAACATTACAATGCCTTATGTCTATATCTTTGTTGTCTGCAGTCGATTTATAAGATCTCCCCAGATATATGCCGTCACCCCAGCACTGGGAGATATCCATATCCTGTATATGAATATTCGTGCAGTCATAGATACCGATCCCATGTCCCGACTCGCCGCTCTTACCGCTATGTTCATTTCGTTCACCTATGATCGTACCGCCGGAAATTGTAATATTACTACAGCCTTCTATCTTTATGACATGAAAATCACTGCTTTCACTGTTCCCAATTGTCATGAGCAACGCCCCGGGTGACATACGCACTTCAAAACTATCCCTTGCTTCCAGAGGATCCCAGGTCACGCTCGGATCTCTTCCGTCTAAAAAGATACCGCAGTTAGCATTCGCCGTTGCATCGATCCAATAAACTCCGGCAGGGATATAAACGCCGTCATACTTAAATGTACCGTCGCCATTCTTGGTGTGATTTGCCTTTTTTATGCAATTTCTGATGTCCTCAGTATCATCAGTGGAACCAGGGGTCTGTGTAAACCTAAGATAGGTATCCGGCACATCCTCTTCCTCGCCTCCTACAACCACATAGCATCGTTGAATATACTTACCTTTGGTCAGCTTGAGCATAACAGCGCCTGCTTCCTCCGCAGTGATGATCCCTTTCTCCTTATCTACGGATACTACATCCGAATTGCTGATTGTCCAGGTAATACCGCTTAAATTCGGCTCCTGAATGTCATCATTTTCAAATCTCAACTTATGAGTACCATTCACCTTCATCTTAATAGGCTGGTCTGCATCTATGAGAATGGGAACATCTACTATGGTGACGGTACATTTTGCTTTTTTGCCGCTATCCTGCGCAGTCGCTGTAATCGTTACGCTTCCTTCTTTTTTGAGGATAATGTGCGCAGTGACAGTCGTTTCATATTTGCCTGTATTTGTTTTTGTTACAACGATGTCACCGCCCTCAACAGCGGCAATATTGCTGTTGGAAGTAGACCAGATGACCGTCGGATTCGCCAGTGGCTCCGTTTCATCTGCCGATTTTATAGTAGCCTTAAGTATTCTTTTATCATCATCTTTTCCCTGAATAGAAAGGGCAAGACTGGTTTTATCTAACGTGATTCCTTTTACCTGATTGATCAGATACGTCTTCTTCTTGATCTTAAAGGAATAGGTCTTCGTTCCGCCATAATCTCCGGTTCCGCGCAATGTTACCTTTGCAGTACCTGCCTTGATATTGTTTTTGTATTCTCCTTCCAAAATTTCATAACAATTTTCTATTTCGTTTTGCTTTTTCTTTGCATCGGTACTGTTGGCATAGACATGAATATCCGCCGTAGATAATAATATTTCCTTTCCGGTATATTCTTTCGCATCGATTGTAACTTTTAATTTGCTGATACTCGTTTTATAGATGCAATATTCACCTTTAATCTCGGAATCGGCATAATTGTTTATTCCCTTCACAGTAACCGTAATGATAGTCTTCGCTCCGGGTACTTTCCCGCTTTCCATGCCCTCATAAT
>JAFLTF010000022.1:0-2615 GCA_022510585.1 Lachnospiraceae bacterium | reverse complement strand
ACCGTAATGATAGTCTTCGCTCCGGGTACTTTCCCGCTTTCCATGCCCTCATAATAATAATCTATGGCGTCCTTGTCATAATCCGTCCCCGCAGTCAGCTTCTTGCCGTTGACATCTGTAATTGTGGGTTTCGATTTCCATGCATCTGCTTTCGCGCTGTACTGCTTATCGGCAACCGATATGGTCCCGTTGCTGATCTTGGCTTTGGTTACCATGATCGATTTAATCTCCTGGTATCCCTTATAATTTCCTTTGCCATTGATCTCAAAGCGCAGGGCTGTTCCCACATTCTTATTGTCTGTTACTTTTACCGTGTAATCGGTTTTATTTTTCAGGACATTCTTATCCTGATCCATTAAGACAAAATTCGGTACTGCTCCGCCTTTTTGATATGCCATTTCAAACGTCTCGCCTTCTTCTGTTACGTTTCTTTTTACGTTCGTCCAGACGATCGTGAAATTCTCTTCTTTGATATTTGGCGTGATCTGATATTTTACCTTGAGCGTTCCTTTGTATCTGCCCTTGCCGGTAAAGGTAGCGGTTGCGGTTCCGACTTTCTTATGATTGCTGTACTTAACAGTATAGTCTTTCCCCTCCTCAAGAACCACTTCTTTACCAGAACCTTCCTCAAGGGAGTCACCTGCATCACTTGGCTCGACATAAACAAGTACTTCCGCCGCTGTCTGAATCATTCCACCGTCTTCATTCACGCTCTTTTGTGAAAATGTAATAGATGAGTGCCAACCGTCTTCTACTATCACGCCCTTCTCTATCACAGCTTCCTTGATCTTAGCATCCTTGATCTGCCTATCCCCGACTACCTTGAAATTGACTTTTTTCAGTCCCCGGTAACCGTTATCTCTGCCTTCTTTCGTCGGTGTGATCTCAATATAGCCAGTTCCCACACCGGCTGCATGTACTTCGTAGTTATAATACTCTTTAGCCAATTCCACTTTACCGAATTTAACAGCAGTAATTTTGACATCTGCTTTCGTTAATTCCGTACCGTGATATTCATACTGCTTTTTCTCCAGCGTAACGCTCGCATTTGCCAGATTCAGATTCTTATCCTTGACCACAACCAGCTGCATCTTAAAGGAACCCGTAAAGTTACCCGCTCCGTTGACAGTATATTCATAAATCTCGCCTGCTTCGTAGGAATCACCTTTCTTATAATCCGCAGGCATCTTTTTGTATGCACTGCTCTCATCATACGCAGTGTAATCACAGACAAAGTCCTTGCCGGAAGCAAGCTTCTTGTTATTATAATACAAGGTTGGTGCGGGGATCTTCAGTGTCTTGGCATACGGAACCACCTGCTCGTAACCCATTGTTTCGTTCTCGTCGATCTCCCTTGGCTTAATGGTAAAGTACAATGTACGGCTGCCGCTGTACTGCCCTTTCAATTTGATCGTCATGGAGGGTGCCTTCGCCGAATTATAGGCTGCGGCGTTGACATTGTTCTTATAGGTTACGGTATAATCCGTCTTTTCCTGTAAAAGTGTCTCATCATAATAGACACGAATATCCTGCGTGATCTTCTGCCCTGTATAAACGAAATCATCACTCTCCTGTTTAAACCCGGCTATCCATATATCACCGTCAAGATTCAGGACTTTTTCGTTCTCCTCTTGTACGACTTCTATCTTGACAGAAGCTGTCAGACCATCGTACTGCGCAGTGATCTGCGCATATCCTTCCGCCTCTGCAGTAATCAAACCCTTTTCTACAGTGGCTACGCTCTTGTTGCTGCTTGCCCACACGATCTTTTCCAGAAGATCTACTGAAGGATCCTCCTGGGGCTCTTCCTGATCATCTTCTTGGGTGTCTTCCTGAATATCTTCTGATTCAATCGTGACATTAACTTGCTGCGTCTCGCCAGGTTTCATAGTTTCTTTTGTTATATCTAATATCAACTTACGGCTGTCTTTATTTGAATCCTGCTGCTCATCGCTTTCAAAGATCTCAGAACCGACTCTTTCAGCGCCAATATCCTCTAACGCGTTATCCATATCGATTTCTTCTTCGGACAATGCATCATCCAATGCTTCTTCAACGGTCTCTTCCGTGACTGGCTCGTCATCCTGAATTTGATCTGTATCGACCTCTTCTGTGTCTATCATATCATCCTGCGCTTCATCTATATCTGTATCTTCCTGAGGCAGAAATGCTATTGTCGCAGCCGCATAAAAGTCTTCATCCATTTCTTCCTCTGTTCCGAAATACCAGGCTGCCCGGATATAGTAGTTGTAATCCTCACTATTTTTATCATCTTCATTATTTTCATGATCAATAACATCCTTGGCAGTAATCAACATCGCTTGATAATAAGCATTTTCTTCATCATCATTCTCCGTCATTGTAAAATACGGCGAATCGGACACAACTTCAAAATCTGCCCAGTCATCTTCTTCCTTGACAAGGCTGGCACTGCCCTCTTTCAATCCTTTTTCTCCGCGGAGAATGCTCCAGACAAGCGTCCCCCTCTCTTCTGTTTCAAGTGTCGTATCAATATCATAATTTACAAATAACAGTACGGAATCTGACATTTCAAAGGAAACCGGCAGATCGTATACAAATTTGGAGTCATCCGGAGAAGGAAGTTCTTCTCCTTC
>JAFLTF010000021.1 GCA_022510585.1 Lachnospiraceae bacterium | reverse complement strand
AGCGGTTCCGGCACAGGCGGCTCCGGATCGGGCAATACAAGCAAAGGAAGTACGAATAATAATTCCAATAACGGAAGCGGTTCTACATCGGGCACTTCTACATCTGCAGGTGCAACCGGAAAATATACGGTAACGGTTGTGAACGGAAGCGGAAGCGGCAGCTATGATGTAGGTACTACCGTTGTCATTGCAGCAAATACACCTGCGGCTGGCAAAGTATTCAGCAAATGGACGACAGATTCAACGGGTGTGACACTGGCAAGCGTAAGCATGTCGGCGACCACCTTTGTGATGCCGGCTAATAATGTAACGGTAACCGCTAACTTTATAGACGGCGCACCTGTGGCAAGCGGTACGGTCGGTACGGGCAGCAATAGAAATCCGACAACCGGCGGCAGTACGAGAGTGGATATTACAAAACCGGGCATCAGCAATAAAGATCTGGCAACGGCAACCGTAAACGGTTCAACGGATAACTTTGTTGTGAAGATTTCCGAAACGGATGAGGCAACCCAGGCGGTAATCAATGCATTGACAAATAAGTACGGCAGTCTTGAGAGCATTTTGTATTATGCAATGGATATCAGTCTCTATGATTCTACCGGAACTACGAAGATTACCAATACGGAAGGCCTGACAGTGGATATTACGATTCCGATTCCGGATGCGCTGACCGTGTTTGGCGGAAACAATATGGCAGGAGCTGTTATCAATAATCAACAACTGGAAGAATTGAGTGAAAGATTTACAACAATAAACGGTGTACCGTGTATCAGTTTTACGGCAACACATTTCTCGCCCTATACGATTTATGTGAACACGCAGAATCTGTCGGAAGGTTTGTTAGATTCTACACCGAAGACCGGTGATCCGATTCATCCGAAGTGGTTCTTATCAATCGGTCTTGCAAGCTTGTCGATCATTCTCTTTATGAAGAGAGACAAGAAAGTTGTAAAGGTGAAGACAGCATAACAACTGATTCCTGGGAGGATTCCTATGGGAAAAAGTATCAGAAAAGCAATCGGTGCTTTGCTTATGGCGGTAGCAATTGCCGTCACACAGATACCGGTATCAGATGTAGAGGCGGTAGATACCGCCCCTACATCTGATTTTCAAATGAATGGAACTACATTGGTAAAATACAACGGCACGTCTGCGAACGTGTCTATTGGCGGTTCTGTGGAAAAAATTGAAATGGAAGCCTTTGCCGGGAATCAATATTTAAAGACTATTACCCTTGGAAATGGTGTAAAGAGCATTGGTGCAGGCGCTTTTGAGGGTTGCAGCTTGCTGCAGTCGGTAACCATACCGGATTCGGTAGAGACGATCGAACAAGCGGCTTTTGCGGATTGTCCTTCACTGGATACCGTAAGAATCGGTGCGGGACTGTCTGCTTTGGGAAATGGCGTTTTTGCTGGTGACATCCGTTTGGAGAAAGTAAGTATCAGCAGCAGTAATCCTGAGTTTATCTGTGAAGATGGTGCAATTTATAACAAAGACGGAAAAGACACATTGTATGCATTGCTCTCCGGAAGAAAAGCCCAGAGTTATTCCATGCCTGCAAATGTCAGTAAGATCAAACCTTATGCTTTCTGGGGAGACAGATATCTGGAAAGTATTTCTATCAGCGGCAACGTCGGTGAAATATCGGCATATGCATTTTCTAATTGCAGGAATCTCAAGAACGTAAGCATTCCCTATTCTGTAAATAGAATCAGTCTGAAGGCATTTGAGAACTGTATCAGACTGCGTAAGATTACAATACCTGTTTCCGTCAGGACAATACACAGTACAGCTTTTGATGGCTGTACCAAACTCAAGATCCTTGCAGAAGAGGGTAGTACCGCAAAGGCATTTGCGGATAGTCTTGTGCTGGAAGATATTGAAATTACAGAATATGAAGATACCCCCATTGATACCGTAAATGATGAGGATAACGATACAGATATTGTAGGCGAAGAAGAGCCTTTGATAGTAGATTATTATCATGAGGTTACCCATATGAATCCTCTGGAAAGTGAAAATGAAGATTCTTCCGTAAAAGGGATGTCTAAGATCATCGGAAGACAGGTATTTGTCTTTATGGATAATGCTGCCGCAACGGTAAATTCAGGAACACCGGATATGAATCAGATAAGCGGTGTTGCATACGGAGAGACGGGAGAGACCATTACAGACATTTCCGGTAATGGGGATGCAAAGGGCGGTTCATTTCCCAAATATACTGTTGTGGACGATAAGATCATTGCAGATCAAGCATATTATAATGATAGCAGAGAGGCAATAGATATACCTGATAGCATTACAGAAATCGGGGAATTTGCCTTTGCAAGATCCGGACTTAGTAATATCGTAATCCCGGACGGTGTCAGCAAGATCGGATATGCTGCATTTTATCATTGCAATAATTTGACCGATGTAGTCATTCCTGCTACCGTGACAGAAATCGGTGCTTCAGCTTTTGATAATACACCATGGCTTCAGAAGTGGGAACAGAGTGGGAACGGAGATTTTTTAGTAGTTGGTGACGGTATTTTATTGGCTTACCGTGGCAGTAACGATGTAGTGAGCATTCCCGATACGGTCAAGTCCATTGGCGCAGGTGCACTGAAAAATCATACGGAAATCGAGAAAGTGATCTTGCCCGACAGTGTTGAGATCATAGGAGAAGGAGCTTTTGCCGGCTGTAACAAGCTAACAGGCATAGAAGGCGGTAATTTAGTAAGACAGATAAAAGACAGGGCTTTTGCGGACTGTCCGCTTCAGGAAATCAGGATTCCGGCTTCGGTAGAAACAATCGGACTGAAAGCTTTTGCAGTGGCGGATTCCGTAAAGTCAGCCAAAACAGGTGTGGTTATTTTTGAAGGTACATCTTTACCGGAGTTATCTTATGAGAAGTCTTCCGGTAAAATATATAATGACAGTTATAGAGGATTGGCGTTTGAAGGTGTGGATACTGCAGTTGTACCGGAGAATGTGGGTTCCCTTGATAACACGATCCTGGATGAAAAATTATCCGGTTTTCGTGGTGTGATCCGGACTGCACAAACCGATGCGCAGATTGGGAATACCGGCACTGATACAAAGACGCAGGATTCAGAGCAGAATGTTTCCTCAGGTGATATTGTTGTCAATTTAAACAGCAGCCACGTTGACAGTAACGGACTTGCTTTTGCACTTTTAGACGGCGTAGAAGGAAGTTATATTCTGAATATTGAGGAGAGCGTTGATGCAAAAACTTCCATACAGGATTCCTATCAGAAACTGTACGGAAATAACATGCCAATTAATTTGCAGGCATACAATGTCACATTACAGGAAGCGGATACACGGATTCCGATTACCGGACTTGGCAGGCAAAAGATGGAGATTATCATACCGTTTCCAAATGGAATCGGAGAAGAGAATCTGCATGTTGTCTGTTTGGATGAGAACGGACAATTGGAAGAGGTGGAAAGCAGGGTTTCTTCGGTAGACGGTATAAACTGCCTTATTTTTAAAACGAATCATTTTTCGCCCTATGGCATTTATAATTATACTTCCGGCAATTCAACAGCGGTAAATAACGGTCAGGCAATCTTTACAAGCCTCTCAGGTAAGAAGGATGATTCTCCCAATACGGGAGATGACCGCATTCATCCAAAATGGTTTCTTGGCATGGGACTTCTTTTTACAGGATTGGCACTGTTCTTTTATCGTGGCAAGAGACGAAATATAGCTTAGGAACAGAAATAAAACTCCCGGCATAAAATAAGGAAAAAGCCGGGAGTTTTCAATGTATCGCGTTAGAAATCAACTGGGTTGCAGCGATTCTTTACAACAATCGTGCAAGGGCGACCCGGTTACCGTCGCAGTGTTGGATACGGGGATTTATCCGCATCCGGATATAGCAGGACGGATAGTGGCATTTCAGGATTTTGTAAATCATCGTAACCAAGTTTACGATGACAGCGGACATGGAACACATGTTGCCGGATGTATCGGCGGCAGTGGTCTGATGTCAAACGGTAAATATAAAGGAATTGCGCCACAGTGCCTTTTCTGTGTCGGGAAAGTCTTAGATCAGAATGGGGATGGCACAATTGATAGCATGTATCAAGGTTTGTTGTGGGTTATCAATAATCGTCTGCGTTATCATATTCGCGTCTTAAATATATCGGTCGGTATAACAGAATCCAGTGAAAAGAATAAAATAGAAGAATTGGTCGGACTTTTGGAAGCTGTGTGGAAGGCAGGTATTGTTGTGGTGTGTGCCGCAGGAAATGCCGGACCTGAGAGCGGAACCATTTCTCCTCTTGGCAACAGTCAGAAGGTTATTACTGTTGGTTGTCATGAGGGTGGTTACTTCGGTAACAGAAAAAATCTGTGTGAAAATTATTCGGGCAGAGGAGCATCCTCGATGATGTATCGCAAACCGGACATTGTTGCGCCGGGAACCGATATTAAATCCTGTCATAATAGGGGAAATTATTATGTGAGAAAAAGCGGTACTTCCATGGCGACGCCAATTGTGTCCGGAACTGCAGCCCTGATGTTACAAAAATATCCTTACCTGAACAATGAACAGGTCAAACGCAAGATCGTTTACAGTGCCAGAGATCTTGGAGACTCATGGAATAAACAGGGTTGGGGAATGTTGGATATTGACAAATTATTTCGAACGATAAGATAAAATATAAGGATGCTGCATGAAAACCGATCGCATATCTTGACACAGAAGATGAGATTGTATACAATTATACGAGAAATAAATGAACGCAAGCCTTTTAGCTTGTGCAGAGGGAATCCTTTAAGTCATTTCATGACTTTGGGGAC
This sequence comes from Lachnospiraceae bacterium, assembly GCA_022510585.1. Classification (GTDB taxonomy): domain Bacteria; phylum Bacillota; class Clostridia; order Lachnospirales; family Lachnospiraceae; genus UBA3282. The sequence goes on along the minus strand of JAFLTF010000021.1, from coordinate 25,376 downwards.
ACCCTCTTTGTGATGGGGGAGATAAGGTAAAAAGATGAGTAGTTATGATATTAAGCACACGGTAAATGACAGTTATTCTCTGCGTGGCAGAGTATTCCAAAAGATCAGGGATGATATTCTCAGCGGAAAGTATAAGGAACACGAAGAATTAAAAGAAGTTGCTATCGGAGAAGAACTGGGAGTCAGCAGAACTCCTGTCAGGGAAGCATTCAGACAGTTGGAACTGGAAGGACTGATTCAGATCATCCCCAATAAGGGTGCCTATGTAACGGGGATCACGGCGAAAGATGTAAAAGATATTTATATGATCCGTTCTCTTCTGGAAGGACTCTGTGCCAGAATGGCAACTGAGAAAATCTCAAATGAGCAGATGGAAGAGATGGAGGAAAATATTTATCTTGCACAGTTCCATGCAGATAAAGGCCATATGGATCAGATGGCAGAACTGGACAACCGTTTTCATGATATTTTATATGAAGCATGTGACTCCAAGATGTTAGAGCATCTACTTAAGGATTTCCATCAATATGTACTTCGTGTCAGACAAAAAACACTGTCTACAAATACCCGTGGACGTGCCTCAAATGACGAACACAGGCAGATTATGGAGGCAATCAAGGAAAAAGATGCAAAAAGAGCAGAGCAGCTTGCCAACCAGCATATTATTAATGCCTATGACAATATGGTAAAGAATGGCTTGTATGAGATTTACGGAGAAGAAAAATAAAAGGGAAAATCAGGAGGATAACCAATGGCTAAAATTAAAATGACTACACCACTTGTAGAGATGGACGGAGATGAAATGACAAGAATTCTTTGGAAGATTATCAAAGACGAATTGTTATTACCCTATATTGACTTGAAAACCGAATATTATGACTTAGGATTAGAGTATCGTAATGAAACAAACGATCAGGTTACGATAGATTCCGCTGAGGCAACGAAGAAATACGGGGTTGCCGTAAAATGTGCAACCATTACGCCCAACGCAGCAAGGATGACAGAATATAATCTAAAGGAAATGTGGAAAAGTCCCAACGGAACGATCAGAGCTGCCCTGGACGGAACCGTATTCCGCGCTCCAATCGTTGTAAAAGGCATTGAACCTTGCGTGAAAAACTGGGAAAAACCGATCACACTGGCGCGTCATGCCTATGGTGATGTCTATAAAAATACGGAAATCAAAGTACCCGGAGCAGGGAAGGCAGAACTGGTCTTTACATCGGAGGATGGTACACAGATCAGAGAAACCATACATAATTTCACAGGCAAAGGAATCCTTCAGGGCATTCATAATACGGACAAGTCCATTACAAGCTTTGCAAAAGCCTGCTTTAATTATGCATTGGACACAAAGCAGGATCTGTGGTTTGCAACCAAAGATACGATTTCCAAGACTTATGATCACAACTTCAAAGATATTTTTCAGGAAATTTATGAGAAAGATTATGCCGATCGATTTAAGCAGGCGGGAATTGAATATTTTTATACCTTGATTGATGATGCCGTAGCCCGTGTAATGAAGGCAAAGGGTGGGTTCATCTGGGCATGTAAGAATTATGACGGAGATGTCATGAGTGATATGGTTTCCTCCGCCTTTGGTTCCCTTGCGATGATGACATCCGTACTGGTATCTCCTTCGGGCGTATATGAATATGAAGCAGCTCACGGGACGGTACAGAGACATTATTACAAACATTTACAAGGGGAAGAGACATCTACCAACTCTGTTGCCACCATCTTTGCTTGGACCGGCGCACTCAGAAAACGTGGCGAACTGGACGGTAACAAAGAACTCATGGATTTTGCGGATAAACTTGAAAAAGCTACCATCCAAACCATCGAGGATGGGAAGATGACCAAAGACCTTGCTCTTATTACTTCCTTAAAAGATGTAACTGTATTAAACAGCGCGGATTTTATCAAAGCAATCCGTGAGACCTTCGATACTCTTTCATAAATAATGAAGTAAATGCAGCATACTGCGCAAGGAGAGCGCCGCATCATGACCGAAGATAAGTCATTTTGCGCCGCTCTTTATATTTCCATAGATTCCGATAAGGTTTCCCACTGTTCATATAATTCTGTAAGTCGAACTGTAAGCGATTCCTTTTCTTTTGCCAATTCCTGTAACTTTACCACATCGGTGCAGACCTCAGGCAAAGCCATCTCCTCATCAATATCCGCATTTCTGCTTTCTAAAGACGCAATTTCCTCTTCACATTTTTTGAGGGCATTTTCCTGTTTCCGTCTTGCCGCCTGCTGTTCTTTCTGGGTTTTCCAATCCTGTTTATTTTCCGAATCTTTCTGCAGGAAAGACGATGAGCCTCCCTGTAACGTTGAGGCAGTATTTTCGTTCGTCAAAAGCCGTGTCAGCTGTTCATTTCTTTTTTCCAGATAGTAATCATAATTTCCTAGGTATCCCGTCAGCATCTTTTGCCGCAAATCCAGAATGCGAGTGGCTGTCCTATTGATAAAATATCGATCATGCGAGACATAAAGCACGGTTCCGGTATAGCCGTTTAAGGCATCCTCCAATATTTCCTTGGAGAAGATATCCAAATGATTGGTGGGCTCATCTAAAATCAGGAAATTGGATTCAGACAGCATGAGTTTGGCCAAAGAAACACGTCCCCGTTCCCCGCCGCTTAGAGAGTCAATTTTTTTGAACACATCTTCCCCGGTAAAAAGAAAGGCGGCAAGGGTACCTCGAATCTCGGTATTGTTCAGAGAAGGATAAGCATCCGAAATTTCTTCAAACAAAGTCTTTTCAGGATGCAGAACGTGGTGTTCCTGATCGTAATAGCCGATTTCCACATTGGTGCCGAGTCGGATCATGCCGGTATCCGGAGGCAGCAATTCATTAATGATTTTCAAAATCGTGGTTTTGCCGGTGCCGTTATCACCAATGATGGCAACATGCTCACCGCGTTTTATATCGAAAGATAAGTGTTCAAATAAAGTCAATTCTCCAAAGGATTTTGATAAGTTTTCCACATGAAGCACATCGTTTCCGCTAACGATCTTTGGTTCCAGTTTAAGATGCATATCGGCGCGGACTTCTGTAGGCTTTTCCAGAACTTCCACCTTACTTAACATTTTTTCACGGCTCTCTGCACGTTTTATGGATTTTTCCCGGTTAAAGGACTTTAACTTTTCAATGACTTCTTCCTGGTGTTTGATCTCCCGTTGTTGATTGATATAGGCATGATATTTTGCAATGCGAAGACTTTCTTTTTTGACGGCATAAGCAGAATAATTTCCGGTAAAAACGGTAGCTTTGGTGTTATCCAGTTCAATGACTTTCCCAGCAATGCGGTCAAGAAAATAGCGGTCATGGGATACAAGGATGACTGCGCCTTTGTAGTTTAGCAGATAAGTCTCCAGCCATGTGATGGAAGACATATCCAGATGGTTTGTAGGTTCATCTAAGATGATCAGGTCCGGTTTTTGCAGTAATAATTTTCCCAGAGCCACACGGGTCTTTTGACCGCCGGAAAGGGTATTGATGGATTTGGAGAATTCCTCTTCCTCAAAACCCAGACCTTTTAAAACGCCTGTCAATTCACTCTTATAGGCATAACCATTGGCAGATTCAAAAGCATGCGTCAGATTTGCATAAGTTTCCATCAATTCGGGAAGTCTGTCCGCGGAGGCTGTTTTCATCTGTAGTTCGGCAGATCGTATCCGGTGTTCCAGATCAATGATATCTTGTTTGACAGATAAAAGTTCATCATAGATGGTATTTTCGCTGGAAACAGCCTGATGCTGGGAAAGATAACCGATGACTTTATCTTTGGATATGGTTATGCTCCCTTCATCGGCAGACAATTCCCCCACGATAATGCGAAGTAATGTCGTTTTGCCGGCACCGTTGATCCCCACGATTGCCGCCTTATCATAGTCTTCTATATGAAAAGATACATTCCTAAGAACAGGCACTTCCTGGAATGATTTATGTATGTTATTAACGGATAGTATCATAAGAACACTCCTTAGTGTATTTGTATCATTCAGTTTACAGGGCAAAGAGGAAACTGTCAAATTCTTTCGTTGACAAGTGGAAAACATATGCGATATTGACAAATTTTTGAAATCAGGAATATAATGAAATTACCACAAATGGATACAGAAGCGCGCAAGGGAAGGATATGATATTGTGTCTAATAAAGATGAAGAATTCAAAAATGCGCTTGCAGGGAAAACTATTCCGATTTTGACGCTGGACAACAAATGGCATAAGCTTCTTGGCCAGACAGAAAAGACATCTGAAATCAACAGATTGGAAAGTAAGATGAATGAACTGATCAAGCGGCAGGGAAAGCTTAATACCGAGAGCAAGGATATCAAAAAAATAAAGAAAAAATTAATGCAAGAGGTTATGATCATTGCCGACCGGCTGTTGCAGGACCCTGATAATAAGAAGATGGGTAAGGATAGGGAGGAACACAAGCGGTTACTGGAAGAATGTAATGAAAAGCTGGATGCTTATGAAGAAGAAATGTTGGAACTGCCAAGAGAAATCGACAGGATTAACAGAGAACTTATGTTTGCATCCATGAAGATCTTTTATAAAAAAATACAGGATAATGCGAAAGAACTTAATGAAATCAACGATTGGATCAAGAAAGTGCGCAGGGAGTTAAAGAAGAAAATGGTTCGCAAGGAAGAAAAAGAAGCGGCCAATCACAAAATGTATTCTTATATGCATGATATCTTCGGCGCAGATGTAATTGAAGTTTTTGATAGGAAGTACAATCCGGACAATCTCAAAAAAGAAGAGAATAATGAGAATGAAAAGAAAATAGAAGAAAATAAGGTTGATCATGATGCGCCGGAATCATAGAATTTTGGCGCATTATTTGATGAATGGCGAGTCAGGAAAGGGAACGGTATAATGGAATTTCTTGTAACCCAAACGGAAATGCAGCAATATGATAAAAATACAATCGAGTGTCTGAAAATCCCCTCCATTGTCCTTATGGAAAGGGCAGCTCTTGTTACGGTGGAACAGATTCGAAAAGAAATGGGTGATACACCTTATAGAGTTCTGGTAGTTGCAGGATGCGGCAATAACGGCGGTGACGGATTTGCCATTGGCAGACTTTTGATGCTTCAGGGATGTCAGGTGGATTATGTTTTGATTGGAAATAAAGATAAGTGCAGCAAGGAGACTGCTTTGCAGCTTGAAATTCTTGCGGGCTACGGTTGTGTACTCTATGACAGAATCCCTGAAGCTGAATATGATATAGTAATCGATGCAATCTTCGGTATCGGACTTTCCAGGGAAGTAGAAGGAATATACAAAGATGCCATCGAGAAGATTAATGAACAAAACGGATATATCTGCTCCGTGGATATTCCATCCGGCGTCCATGCCGATTCGGGGAAGATTCTGGGGTGTGCGGTGCGGGCGGATCTGACCGTCACCTATGGATTTCGTAAACTGGGAGAATATCTCTATCCGGGAGCGGCTTGTTGTGGTAAAATCATATGCGGACAGATGGGTATCGATGAATACAGCTTTCTGGAAAGGAAGCCGCATTGGTATACCTATACATCTCTTGAGGATGTGAAGCTGCCTGTTCGAAAACCGAACGGAAATAAAGGCACTTTTGGTAAAGTGCTTGTAATTGCCGGATGTGATACGATCTGCGGAGCAGCCATTTTGGCTGGCAGAAGTGTTTTTCGGATGGGAGTGGGCATGGTTAAGATCATAACTTCCTGGAAAAACCGGGATGCGATACAACAGACTATGCCGGAGGCAATGCTGAACGTTTATGACACCACACTTTGGCAGGAAAAGGAGCCCGATACCGGCTTTGCGGAATCTTTTAGAAAAGATTTGGAATGGGCGGATTGTATCCTGATCGGCCCTGGTATCGGTAAAGAGAAGGAAACAGCGTGGATGCTTGATTGCTGCCTTCGGGAGAGCAGTCTGCCCATTGTCATTGATGCGGACGGACTGAATTTGTTAACGGAAAGAAAAAGCGAGGCGGATTTAGGGAGAATGCTGTCTACGGGCAGGCAGATGATTTTAACACCGCATCTTAAAGAGTTTGCCGGACTGTATGGATGCAGCACAGAGGAGGTTTTGGAAAATATAACGGTTTATCCGCAAAAACTTGCCGATAAATTAAATTGTGTTGTAGTCTGTAAGGATGCCAGAACAGTGGTAGCGCATGCAGAAGGAGATCAATGCTATCTCAATATTTCCGGTAATGCCGGTATGGCAACGGCAGGTTCCGGAGATGTGCTTGCCGGTGTGATCACAGGGTTACTTGCACAGGGAATGGAACTCAAAGAAGCAGCCGTCACCGGCACCTATCTACATGGAGTAGCAGGCGATATGGCATCAAAGATACATGGAGAACACAGTATGATGGCAGCGGATATGATAGAGCAGATGCAAGAACTGCTGAAAATATGTGAAAGCTGTGAGGATAGATCATGTTAGAAAAATACCGGAGGGTATATGCCGAAGTGGATCTGGATGCGATTCACTATAATATGGAGCAGATGAAAAACAAGATTGCACCGAATACCAAGATCATGGGAATTATTAAGGCAGACGGCTATGGTCATGGGGCGGTTAGGATAGGCAGAGAATTGGAAAAACTGGATTATGTATCCGGTTACGGTGTGGCAACCGCTGAAGAGGCTTTTGCCTTGCATGGGGCCGGTCTTAAAAAGCCGATTCTGATTTTGGGATATACTTTTCCGTACTGTTATGAAGAATTGATTCGACAGGATATCCGCTCTACGGTGTTTCGTTACGATACGCTTAACGAACTGGCGGCATGTGCCGCTAAACTGGGAAAAAAGGCTAAAATTCATATCAAAGTGGACACCGGTATGTCAAGAATCGGTATAAAGCCGGATGAGAGCGGCATTTCTTTTATAAAAGAGGCTTTGTCCTATGATCTGCTGGAGGTAGAAGGCATTTTTACACATTTGGCAAGGGCGGATGAAAAAGATACATCTTCTGCGGAGAGACAGATTGACCAAATTAGTCAATTCTGCGATCGGATAGAGACAGAACTGGGATATCACATTCCGATAAAGCATTGTTCCAACAGTGCGGGAATCATACAGTTGAAAGAAGCAAACATGGATATGGTAAGGGCAGGTATTATTTTATATGGGCTGTGGCCCTCAGAAGAAGTAGATAAGAATGAGATTTCATTACAGCCCGCTTTGTCATTAAAGAGCCATATTGTCTATATAAAACAGGTTGAAAAGGGAACCCCCGTCAGTTACGGAGGAACTTATATAACAGAAAAAGACATACGGATAGCAACAATTCCGGTAGGCTATGGGGATGGCTATCCAAGAGGACTCTCCAATAAAGGTTATGTACTGATTCATGGAAAAAAGGCGCCGATCCTCGGCAGAGTTTGTATGGATCAGTTCATGGTAAGCATTGATGAGATCCCGGAAGCAAAGGAAGGGGATGAAGTGACCCTGATCGGCAAGGATTCCGATAGACAGATCACCATGGAGGAACTTGGCGAATTATCCGGACGGTTCAATTATGAACTCGCATGTACTTTGGGGCAGAGAATCCCCAGAATATATAGAAAAGACGGTTTAATATCGGAAACATAAGACAGTGAAAAGTTTACAAAGATTTAGAGACTTTCGTGCGTATACCTTCAGAAAAATTGGCAATACTATTGCTGTCAGTTAGAATTACTGGATTGATTGAAGGAAGTGTGAGATATGAAACGAGGAGATATCTATTATGCAGATTTAAGACCGGTCATCGGGTCGGAACAAGGTGGCGTCAGACCGGTTCTCATTATACAGAACGATGTTGGAAATAAACACAGCCCTACGGTGATCTGTGCAGCGATCACATCCAAAATGAACAAGGCAAAGCTGCCGACTCATATTGAACTGAATGCAAATAAGTATGATATGGTGAAGGATTCTGTGATTTTACTGGAACAGCTTCGTACAATAGACAAGAAGCGCCTAAAAGACAGAGTATGTCATTTGGACCAGGATATCATGAAAGAAGTCAATATGGGATTGATGGTTAGTCTTGAACTTGGTACATAAGAGTTGTACGGCTATACCGAGGAAAAAGGAAGAGAGGTAAGTTTTTATATGATGGTTTACGGGGTATTTGGTTACATCGGTAGAAGAGGCATTATCATCGTTGGCTTTTTGATTCTGTTGTTTCTGGAAATCATACTTTATGGGTTCAGTTCCGCAATCCAGAACAGGCGGGAGCAGGAACAGGAATCTCTGGAAAAGGTGATGAAAAAAAAGGCGGCGAAGCTGAAATATCTGTTGGATAACCCCGCCAAATACATAAATGCCGTGCAGCTTGGTATGGTGACAGTCAATATGTTGTTTGGTTTCTATATTCTGTATCCGCTATGGGATATCAGTTTAAGCTTCCCCTATAGGTTTCTGATTGCAAATGAAGTCTCATTAAATACTCTTCTATTTGTAATTACTCCTGTTTCCATATTGGTTATGGCAATCTGTCTGTTGTACATAGTGCTTACCTTTGGTGTGTTGATCCCCAGAAAAGCAGCGTCAAGATATCCGGATAAGTGGATTCGTCTGTTCATTACGCCGATTTATTATTATGTGCGTATCGTTACGCCCTTTACCTGGTTGATATCTGTGACTGCACGAGGTGTTCTGTGGTTATTCGGCATCAAAGGTTTAGATGAGACAGCGGATGTAACGGAAGAGGAAATCCTTTCCATGATCAATGTAGGACATGAACAGGGAGTTTTACAGACCAGTGAAGCGGAAATGATCACGAATATTTTTGAATATAGTGAAAAAGAGGCAAAGGATATCATGGTTAATCGAAATAACATGATAGCTCTTGACTGTAATGTGACCTTACAGGAGGCGGCTACGTTTATTTCAAATGAGCACAACAGCCGTTTTCCCGTTTATGATACAACGATCGATCATATTGTGGGAATTTTGCATCTGAAAGATGTGATGCGGATGCAGATGAATGAAAAGATGCTGACAAGGCCGATCGGAAAGATCAAAGGGCTGCTCAGAGACCCCTTATTTGTTACGGAGACAAAGAAAATAGATGCCCTTTTAAAAACTATGCAGAGTGAGAAAATCCAGATGGCAATCGTTATCGATGAATATGGGCAGACTGCCGGGCTGCTTGCTCTGGAGGATATTCTGGAAGAGATCGTAGGGAATATTCAGGATGAGTATGATGAAGAGGAAAGTTATATTCAGGAGAAAGGGCAGGATGAGTATATCATTGACGGTATGATGCCGCTGCAGGAACTGGAGGAACAGCTGGGTATCGAATTGGAAGAGGAAAACTTTGATACGGTCAACGGTTTCGTCATATCCCGGCTGGAACATATACCGGAGGAAGGAGAAGAATTTGAATTCGAGTATCGGGGATACTTGTTCCGGGTTTTGGAAGTAAAGGATCGAATGGTTCAAAGTGTGCAGGCTTCCAAGCTTGACCCTGGTAGATAAAAATGATAAGATATCTTTGCATGTTTTATTATTGCTGTTAGAAAGGTAAAGGTGACGAAAATGTCAGGACATTCCAAATTTGCAAATATCAAACATAAGAAAGAAAAAAATGACGCCGCAAAAGGTAAGATTTTTACTATTATCGGGAGAGAGATCGCGGTAGCGGTAAAAGAGGGCGGCCCGGATCCGAATAATAATTTTAAGCTGGCGCAGGTCATAGCCAAGGCGAAAGCGAACAATATGCCGAATGATACGATTGAAAGAGGAATCAAGAAGGCGGCCGGTGACAACGATAATGTCAATTATAAATATGTTACCTATGAAGGGTATGGACCAAACGGTATTGCGATCATTGTTGATGCCTTGACAGATAATACCAATAGAACAGCCGCCAATGTAAGAAACGCATTTACCAAAGGACAGGGCAATGTAGGCACTCCAGGCTGTGTTTCTTTTATGTTCGATAAAAGAGGGCTTATCATCGTGGATAAAGAAGAGTGTGATATGGAAGCAGACGATCTGATGATGATGGCACTGGATGCAGGTGCAGAGGATTTCGCAGAAGAAGAGGACAGCTATGAAATCTATACGGAACCGGATGCTCTGGGCGCTGTAGCAAAAGCGCTGGAGGAAGCCAGCGTTATCATGGTATCCTCGGAAGTCACCATGATTCCCCAGAACTGGGTAGAATTGACGGATGAAACGGCAATTAAAAACCTGCAGAAGACATTGGATCTTTTAGAAGAAGATGATGATGTGCAGGCGGTGTACCATAATTGGGATGAATAAGAATTGCAGTGGGGGAAATGACATGAGCAAACAGTATGAGAAAGAAACCATTTGTATCCAGTCGGGATGGAAACCGAAAAACGGTGAGGCGCGGGTACTGCCGATATACCAAAGTACGACTTTTAAATACGATTCTTCGGAACAGATGGGTAGATTGTTCGATTTAGAAGAAAGCGGGTTTTTCTACACAAGATTGCAGAATCCTACGAACGAATATGTGGCTTCCAAAATATGTGAGCTGGAAGGCGGCGTGGCGGCAATGCTGACATCCTCCGGACAGGCGGCAACTTATTATGCCGTATTTAATATCTGCGAAGCCGGTGATCATGTTGTATTATCCTCTACGGTATATGGAGGCACTTTTAATCTCCTGACCTGTACCATGAAAAAAATGGGAATCGAATGTACGGTAGTCGATCCGAATGCAGATGAAGAAGAGTTACATAAAGCGTTTCGCGAAAATACGAAATGTGTATTTGCGGAAACGATTGCCAATCCCGCACTGGTAGTATTGGATATTGAGAAATTTGCAAGACTGGCACATGCACATCAGGTACCGCTGATCGTGGATAATACGTTTGCTACGCCGATCAACTGTAACCCCTTTCAATGGGGTGCCGATATCGTTACCCATTCAACGACCAAGTATATGGATGGACATGCCATGTCTGTGGGCGGTTGTATCGTTGATTCCGGCAACTTTGACTGGTCCAGATATCCGGAGAAATTTCCGGGGCTTTGCACACCGGATGAATCTTATCATGGAATCACCTATACGGAAAAATTCGGTAAGGCAGCTTATATTACCAAAGCTACAAGCCAGTTGATGAGGGATTTGGGTTCCATTCAGTCTCCGCAGAATGCGTTCCTTTTGAATGTGGGTCTGGAGACGCTGCCTCTTCGCATGGAAAGACATTGCTATAATGCACAAAAGACCGCGGAGTATCTGGAGGCTCATGAAAAAGTTGCATGGGTGAACTATCCGGGACTGAAAAGTAATCGCTACTATGAATTGGCACAAAAATATATGCCGAAAGGCACCTGCGGGGTCATATCTTTTGGTTTGAAAGGCGGAAGACAGGCTGCGGCAGAAATGATGGACAAACTGAAACTTGCTGCCATTGTGACCCATGTGGCAGATGCCAGAACCTGCGTGCTGCACCCGGCCAGTCATACTCACAGACAGATGAATGATGAACAGTTATTGGAAGCAGGCGTTGCCCCGGATATGATTCGTCTATCTGTTGGTATTGAACATATAAATGATATCATTGGAGATTTGGAACAGGCGCTTCGATAAGACAAAGAACAGAGCGTTCGGTATACAACGACCATAGAAAGGAAAGATATGGAGAACAGACCCAATGTAAATTATATTGAAAATCCGCTTCCGGTTCCTAAAAAACATGAAAGGAAGGAAATGGATTACGACTATGAAGTCCCGGAATATAAAATGAAATATGATATCAAGGTGAAAGACTATGACGATTACGATAAGGCTTAACAATATTTTCTAATGCTTTTATTGACGAAAAAACATAGAAAAACCTTGACAATATGCGGTTTTTGTTATATTATACAAAAAGTCGGACAATGATGGGCGGCACTGTTTCATTATTGTCCTTTTTTGTAAGTTAAGATTTTAAGCACAAAGCAAGGAGTGAGCAGATGTACAGATACATCATTAAGCGGGTTCTTCTCGCGATCATTACAGTTTTTATCATTGCTGCCATTACATTTTTTACAATGAATGCGATTCCGGGTGGACCGTTTGCTTCAGAAAAAGCACCGAGTCCGGAAGTGCAGAGGGTACTTGAGGAAAGGTATAATCTTGACAAACCGGTTACTGAACAGTTCGTTATTTATATCGGTAATTTCCTGCGAGGGGATCTGGGCGTATCTTTAAAGAACGGCAGGAGCATTTCCACGATCATAGGGGAATCGTTCCCGATTTCAGCTAAACTGGGCGGACTTGCGGCGTTGGTGGCTGTTATTATCGGAGTAGTGCTGGGAAGTCTGGCGGCGCTTAAAAGGAATACCTTTATAGACCGGCTGATTGTCTTTTTCACCACGCTTTTCACAGCGGCCCCTAGCTTCGTGCTGGCAACAATACTTTTATATGTATTCTGTCTTGCACTGCAGTGGGTTCCGGTCTGGAGCGTTCAGAATACAAATTATACGCTGCCGGTCATTGCGCTTTCTTTATATCCTATGGCATATATTACCCGTCTGACGAAGACCAGTATGCTGGATGCGCTGGGACAGGATTATATACGAACAGCAAATGCAAAAGGTGTTGCAGCCTGGAAAGTGATCTTTAAGCATGCTCTTAGGAATGCGATCATTCCCGTTATTACATATGTAGGTCCTATGCTTGCTTACATTATCACGGGCAGTCTGGTTGTAGAGAATATTTTTACGATCGGCGGACTGGGTTCAAAATTTATCTCCAGCATCAATAACAGGGATTATACCATGATCATGGGTACGACGATGTTTCTTGCAATCCTTATGGTGACCATGAATCTGATCACGGATATCATATACAGTATAGTCGATCCCAGAATTAAGCTGGATGATTAAGAGGAGGAAGAACTGTGGCGGAGAAAAGAAATGTTTTTAGTGCGCAGATAGACCTTTCAAAGTTTGAGAAGGCAACAGAAGAAGAAAAAAGACAGCAGGATGTCATGAGTGAATCCACCACCTTTTTTAAGGATGGTATGAGAAAGCTTATGAAAAATCCTCTTGCAGTTATGAGTATTGTGATTCTTGTACTGATCCTGGGTATTATTATTGTGGCGCCTCATATTGTTCCGTACAGCTATTCGGAGATCATCTCCGTTGACGGCAAGAGGGATAAGAGTGCAAAGAACCTGAAACCTTTTGAATACTCGGAAAATGAACTTGCATACATAGAGAAAGGCGGAGAGGTATTCCCGCATATCATGGGTACCGATGCCATGTGCCGCGACTATTTTATCCGTGTTGTTTACGGAACAAGGGTTTCCCTTGCGGTAGGACTTTTTGCAAGTGTAATTGTATTGATCATAGGACTTTTATACGGAAGTATATCAGGCTACCTGGGCGGTAAAGTGGATTTGATCATGATGCGGATCGTCGATATCATATATTCACTTCCGGATATGCTTGTCATCATTCTCCTTTCGGTAGTACTTGATGAGACCTTAAAACCCATGCTGGAAGGAACGGTTTTACAGAAACTGGGCGTCAATATGATTTCACTATTCATCGTATACGGCATGCTTTATTGGGTAGGTATGGCGCGTCTGGTCCGTGGGCAGATTCTTTCCATTAAGAATTTTGAATATATTCTTGCGGCAAAGACAACAGGTGCCAAAAGTGGAAGAATCATTTTAAAACACATCATACCGAATTGTGTAAGTGTCATATTCATTTCTACCGCATTACAGATACCGTCGGCGATTTTTACCGAGAGTTATTTGAGTTTTATAGGACTTGGTGTTCAGTCTCCCATGCCTTCTCTCGGAAGCCTGGCAAACAGTGCACGTGAGGGTTTACAGAGTTATCCGTATAAGCTGATCATCCCGGCAATCGTCATCTGTCTTATTGTACTTTCTTTTAATCTGCTGGGTGACGGACTTCGTGACGCATTTGATCCGAAACTGAAGAAATAGCGGATGAGTGTAAGAATATATTAAGAATGGAGAAAACTATGAGCGAAGAATATATTTTACAGGTAAAAGATCTACATACATCATTTTTTACCGATTCGGGTGAGGTCAAGGCAGTAAACGGTGTTACCTTCAATCTTGCACCCGGCAAAATTCTCGGTATAGTAGGAGAGTCCGGATCAGGTAAGAGCGTTACTGCATACTCCATTATGCAGATTCTGGCATCTACCGGCCGTATCATGAGCGGAGAAGTACTTTATAAAGGACAGGATATTACGAAGTTTTCCAAGAAGCAGATGAAAGATTTTAGGGGAAAATGTTGTAGTATCATTTTTCAGGACCCTATGACAAGTCTTAACCCTGTGTTTACGATCGGGAATCAGTTGATGGAAGCCATCATGCTTCATACAGATAAGAACAGGAGTGAAGCAAAAGAAAGAGCAATTGAGCTTTTGAAACTGGTTGGTGTCAATGAACCGGAAAAACGAATCAAACAATATCCCCATGAACATTCGGGCGGAATGCGGCAGCGTGTTATGATTGCCATGGCGCTTGCATGTGAACCTGATATTCTGATAGCCGATGAGCCAACTACTGCACTGGATGTTACGATACAGGCGCAGATTCTGGAACTTATGCAGGAACTTCAAAAGAAACTGGGCATGGCGATTATCATGGTGACCCATGATCTGGGTGTTATTGCGGATATGTGCGATGAAATCATTGTCATGTATGGCGGTCGTGTCTGTGAAAGGGGTACAGCGGAAGATATCTTTTACAGACCTGCTCATGAATATACCAAAGGTCTGCTTCGTTCTATTCCGAAAGCAGACGGCAGCAAGGAACGACTGGTACCGATTTCCGGCACACCTATAAACCTGCTCAATATGCCTAAGGGCTGTGCATTCTGCACAAGATGTGATGAGGCAATGAAGATTTGTCTGGACGAGGTACCGCCACAGGTACAGATGCCTGACGGACATTACTCGTGTTGTTGGCTTGCATATAAGCAGCTTATGGAAGCTGGGAAGGGAGGTTCGGTTAAATGAGCAATGAATACTTGATCGAGGTAGAAGATTTAAAGCAATACTTCCCTGTCAAAACTGGTTTTTTTAAGACGACCCCGCTTAAAGCTGTAGATGGTGTGTCTTTTAACATAAAACCGGGAGAGACATTAGGGCTTGTCGGCGAATCCGGCTGTGGTAAGACGACGGTTGGTCGTTCTATTTTGAGATTGTATGAACCGACTTCCGGCACCGTGAAGTTTGACGGAGAAGAGATTACCGATAAAAATATGTCGGAATATAGAAAGCACATGCAGATGGTTTTTCAGGATCCGTATTCTTCCCTGAATCCACGTATGACGGTCGAGGATATCATCGGGGAGCCGCTGGATGTGCATAAGCTTTATGCGGGCAAGGCTGAACGCCGTGAGAAGATTCTGGGGCTGATGGAACTTGTAGGTTTGAATGCAGAACATGCAACGCGCTATGCCCATGAGTTCTCGGGCGGTCAGAGACAACGTATCGGAATTGCCCGTGCACTGGCGGTAAATCCCCAGTTTATTATATGTGATGAAGCGGTAAGTGCGCTGGATGTTTCTATTCAGGCACAGGTCATCAATATGTTCGAAGACCTGCAGGAGAAGTTGGGCGTGGCTTATTTGTTTATTGCCCATGATCTGCTTGTGGTCAGACATATTTCCAATAGGATCGCAGTGATGTATCTTGGCAAGGTGGTGGAAATCGGAGATGCTGATGAAGTATATGAGCATCCGATTCATCCTTATACGGAATCGCTGCTTAGTGCGGTTCCTATTCCTGATCCGATTACTGCGAAGAAGAGTCAGAGAATCGTACTTTCGGGAGATGTGCCAAGTCCAATGAATATGCCGACAGGTTGCGCATTCCGTACAAGATGCCGTTTTGCGACAGATAAGTGTGCAGAAGTTTGCCCTTCCCTAAAGGACAAAGGAGACGGTCATATGGTGGCATGCCATAATCGCTGATCATACAGGATTCAATTTCGGTATTGACAGATATAAAAATATCTGATATTAATACAAATGTGTCAAAAAGGAATTTTAAAAGGAGGAAATTATTATGAAAAGAAAAGTAGCATTGTTCTTAGCGCTTACATTGGCTATTACAACGTTATCTGCATGCGGTAATAATGGTTCAACCACAACAGATAATAATACAGTCGATGATGCGGGAACAACCGATGATGCCGGAACAAACGATAATGCTGGCACAAACGATTCGGCAAATGTAGATGGAGTCGATCCCTCTAACTGGGGTGAATTCAATTCCTTGATTCAGGAGATTAAATCAACAACTGATTATGAGGCTCGTGAAGCTCTTATGCATCAGGCAGAAGATATCTTAATGGAGACAGGCGCACTTTTGCCGCTCTATTACTACAATGATATTTATCTGCAGAAATCGAATGTATCCAATATTTACTCTAACTTATATGGATTTAAGTATTTCCAGTTTGCAGAGACAGATGCAGATACCCTTCGAATCAACCTTGCGTCTGAGCCGGATTACCTGGATCCTGCACTGAACAGCTCCGTAGACGGTGCCTGCCTTGCAGTAAACAGCTTTGCAGGTTTATATACCTATGATGAGAATGGTGATCTTCAGCCGGATCTGGCAGCTGATTATACAGTAAGTGAAGACGGAACCACTTATACCGTAAATCTGCTTCCTGATTTGAAATGGTCCGATGGTTCTGAGTTAAATGCGAATGACTTCGTATATTCCTGGAATCGTGTTGTTGCTCCGGAGACAGCAGCAGACTATTCCTATATGTTTGATGTGATTAATGTAAATGCTGACGGAACACTGAACGTAACAGCAAGTGAGGACGGACAGTCTCTTACGGTTGTACTGAACTCTCCTTGTGCTTACTTCCTTGATCTTCTTGCATTCCCTGCTTACTATCCTGTTAAGCAGTCAGAAGTAGAAAGTGCATCTGACTGGCAGACTAACCCGGGTGCATGGTGTCAGGAAGCAGGATTTGTCAGCAACGGCGCTTACACACTTTCTGAGTGGTCACATGACGAATCCATGACCTATGTAAAGAACCCGAACTATCACAGAGCAGATGAAGTGAAAGTAGAGACATTGCATATGATGTTGAGTGCCGACGATACGGCTATCTATGCTGCATACAATGCAGGAGATCTTGATTTTGCCGATACGGTACCGACTGATGAGATCCAGTCTCTGTTAGACAATCCGGAGTTCTACATTGTACCCAATCTTGGTACCTACTATGTTTGCTTCAATGTAAAGAGCTCTCTGTTTGCAGGCAAGACACCTGCGCAGGCAAACGCTATGCGTCGTGCATTTGCTCTTTTGGTTGATCGTGATTATATCGTTGAAAATATCGGTCAGACAGGACAGCAGCCGGCTAACTCGTTTATTCCTGCAGGCATGGCTGATGGTCACGGCGGAGTATTTAAGGAAAATGACGGTGCATACACATACCCTAATGCGGATACAGAGGGATATTATGATCCGTATGCCTTAGATGAGAATTTAGAAGAAGCTATTGAGCTCTTCAAGAGTGCCGGTTTCGAGTTTACCGATGATAATATGTTATCCGATGCAACGCCTATTACCTTTGAATATCTTACAAACGAAGGTACTGGCCATGTGGCAATCGCTGAATCACTTCAGCAGGATTTCGCTATGATCGGTATCAACATGACGATCAAGACTGTTGACTGGAATGTATTCCTTGAGGAAAGAAAAGCCGGCAACTACGATATTGCTCGTAACGGTTGGCTGGCAGACTTTAACGATCCGATCAATATGCTTGAAATGTGGACCACCGACAGCGGTAACAATGATGTTCAGTATGGTAGATAATCTTTGAAGGGATTATGAACTATTCTGAAGACTGAATAAAACTTAAAATAACCTGCCTCGAAGATTCGAGGCGGGTTATTCTTGATTTAGCAGGAAAGGTCGTTGATTCAGTACTGCAGCCTTTGCGAAAAAGATCTTATCATAGGAGATGTATGTTATCTATGGAACGCAGCAAGAAAATTGTTCAGATCAGTATTATAGGGATCATTGTTAATCTTATATTGGTTCTGTTTAAAGCTACAGTCGGCGCAGCGACGGGTTCTGTTGCCATCATTATGGATGCAGTTAATAACCTGAGTGATGCATTTTCGTCCGTCATTACCATTGTCGGGACGAAACTGGCAGGTAAGGACCCGGACAAAAAACATCCCTATGGGTACGGACAGGTTGAACACATTAGTTCAGTTACGATTGCAGTAATCGTTTTGATTGCCGGTTTGACTTCATTTCGAGAATCTTTTGTGAAGATTATCCGGCCGGAGACAGCCGACTATACAACAGTATCGCTGGTCATCATTGCGGCGGCGGTGTTGGTAAAATTTCTGCTTGGACGGTATGTAAAAGAGAAAGGGAAAGAATATAACTCAGAATCTTTGGTTGCTGCGGGTACAGATGCGCTTTTTGATTCTGTGATATCCTTATCCACAATTGTGGCGGCTTTTGTATCCATATTATGGAATATTAGTATCGAGGGTTGGCTTGGGGTGATTATTGCAATCATCATTTTAAAAGCCGGTACGGAAATCCTTATGGACAGTCTCAGCGGGATCATTGGCGCCAGGATTGACAGCGAACTGTCGGTGAAGCTGAAAGAACACATCTGTGAATATCCTGATGTGATGGGAGCGTATGATCTGATCCTTCATAGATACGGTCCGGAACGCATTATCGGTTCTGTTCATGTAGAATTGCCGGACGCAATGAATGCGAGAGAAATACATAGCCTGACCCGCAGTATCACAGAGGATGTTTATCTGCATTACGGTATTATTCTGACAGTGGGAATCTATGCCTCCAACACGGGAGAGGAAATATATGCGGAAATGAGGAACAAACTATCGGAACTTACGGCAGATTATCCTGAGATTCTCCAAATGCATGGATTTTATGTGGATAACGATAAAAAGTCAGTATCATTCGATTTGATTATTGACTTCAAGTCTGATAAAAAGACGGAAATATGCGATGAACTGATTGAGAAGATGAAAAGTTTTTATCCTGCATATGATTTTGCCGTGATTCTGGACAGTGATTTCAGTGACTAAAAAGCGGCATCAATAAAAATTAAATTGATGAAACCCCGGAGATTACTCTCCGGGATTTTTTGTATATGTTCGTTTATAACAGGGTATAGAATGTTTGCAAGCAATTATTTTATAAAGTATAATGAAACATGACATATAATTGACATGTTTTATATGTTAATATTAGATTTGTTAAGGGAGTAGTCATGAAAATAGACAGACAGATCGGCATTTTATCCATGCTGCTACAAAAAGATACGCTTACGGCACCTTATCTTGCAGAGCAGTTTGAAGTTTCCAGAAGAACGATAAACAGAGATATTGAAGACTTGTGCAAGGCCGGGATTCCTATTGTTACGAAACAGGGGGTGCATGGCGGTATCTCGATCATGGAGAACTATAAACTGGATAAGATGCTGTTTACACATGAGGAAATGCAGGACATCCTGACAGGGCTGCGCAGTCTGGACAGCGTAAATAAAACGAATCGCTATCGCAAGCTGATGGAAAAACTGTCAGTGGGTTCTTCTGATTTTATGTTAGGCAATCAATCTGTGCTGATCGACCTATCCTCATGGTATAAAGATTCTCTTGCTCCTAAGATTGAGCTGATACGAGCGGCTGTTGATAGGTGTAAAGAGCTGGAATTTATATATTATTCTTCGAAAGGAGAATCGTCTCGTTGCATAGAACCTTATTATCTGATTTTTCGATGGACGAGCTGGTATGTGTGGGGGTGGTCAAAAGAACGGGAGGATTTTCGGCTTTTTAAATTGAACCGTATGGATCATTTACAGATATCGGAGCGGGTGTTTGTGAAAAGGCCGGTGCCAATGCCTGATCTAAGCAATGAAAGTATATTCCCCGGTGGAATCAAAGTGAAAGCCCTGTTTGAGCCGGAATGTAAATGGAGATTGGTAGAGGAGTTTGGAAGTGGAAGTTTTAAGGAACAAGAAGATGGAAGGCTTTTATTCCAGGCAGATTATACCGACAAAGAGAATCTGATTACATGGCTGATGTCTTTTCGCGATAGGGTGGAATTGCTCGAACCAGAGGAAATTAGGGAGGAAATTAGAAATAGCATTGAATGTATGAAAAAGAAATACGAAGGATGAAACTAGAGCATAAAATTGTGAGGGAGGATAGACTATATGAGATATGTATGGCTTGATGAGTATTTACTTAGTAAAACAGGTGTGACCAGAGACCTTCAGGAAGAATGGAACTGGATACGCTATCAGATTGGCGGAAAGATGTTTGCAGCAGTTTGTTTGGACGAGAAGAATGAACCTTACTATATTACGTTAAAGCTGGAGCCGGCAGAAGGTGATTTTTTAAGGACACAGTACGAGGATATTATTCCCGGCTATTACATGAATAAAGTGCATTGGAATTCCATTAATCCGGACGGAGCAGTGCCGGATGATTTATTAAAAGATTTGTTGGATAAATCCTACCAACTTGTACTTGCAGGTTTTAGTAAGAAGAAACAGCGGGAGATTCTGGAAAGTGTATATCCGGTCAATATGCTGAGCTGTTGCGGTACGGACTGTACGAAATGTGAATATTATGGTAATCTATGCAAAGGCTGCAATGAAAGTAGGGGAATGGTGTTTCATGCACCAAGCGGGCAGGCCTGTCCAATTTACGAATGCAGCATCAATCAAAAAGGACTGAAGGGTTGTGGAAATTGCAGCGGTGTTCCTTGTGATATTTGGAGAAAGACAAAGGATCCCTCTTTTTCTGATGAAGAATTTGAAAAAAATATACAGGAACGATTAAACAGATTAAAGAAAGGATAAAGGAAGATGGCTTTTGATTATAAAAAAGAATATAAGGAATTTTATATGCCAAAGAATAAGCCGAATATAGTAGAAGTGCCGCCGATGAACTATATAGCGGTCCGTGGGAAAGGAAATCCTAATGCGGAAGATGGCGAGTATAAGCAATCAATTGGATTGTTGTACGCAATTGCCTTTACAATTAAAATGAGTAAAATGGGCAGTCATCGGATCGATGGATATTTCGACTATGTTGTGCCGCCGTTAGAAGGGCTTTGGTGGCAGGAGAATACAAAGGGAATAGACTATAACCGCAAAGAAGATTTCCATTTTATTTCTATGATAAGATTGCCGGACTTTGTGACCGAAAAAGATTTTGCCTGGGCCATAGAAGAAGCATCTGTGAAAAAGAAAGAAGATTTCTCAAAGGTAGAATTCCTTACCTATCATGAAGGATTATGTGTGCAATGTATGCACATCGGTCCATATGATGATGAACCGGCAACCGTTGAATTGATGCATGCTTATATGACGGATGCAGGGTATGGATTGGATATTACGGATACAAGGCTGCATCATGAAATTTATCTGAGTGATGCCAGACGGACAGCGCCTGAGAAATTGAAAACAGTAATAAGGCATCCGATAAAAAAACTATCATAGAGGATTGGCCTTTAACTTATTTATAGGGATAAAATATTTTCTTGAATATTTATAAAAACTCTTGACAGGAGGAGTGAAAAGAGTTAAATTATATTAAACCTACTATAATACTATGAAATAATCAAAGAAAACATAGGGCAGTCTTTATAAGATTATAGCAGAAACTGCTAGCCGCAGCCCGGCAGAATGGAGAGAAGATATGAGCAAGAAACCTTATGCTGAAAGAAACCTGAAGTTTGAAACCCTGCAGTTACATGTGGGGCAGGAACAACCTGATCCCGCTACGGATGCAAGGGCGGTGCCGATTTACCAGACATCATCCTATGTGTTCCGCAATAGCGATCATGCTGCAGCACGTTTTAGTCTGGCTGACAGCGGAAACATATACGGTCGTTTGACCAATCCTACAGAGGACGTATTTGAGAAAAGAATTGCTGCGCTGGAAGGTGGTACAGCAGCGCTGGCTCTGGCAAGCGGTGCGGCAGCCATAACCTATACAATTGAGAACCTGGCAAAAGCCGGAGATCATATCGTTTCCGCAAATAACATTTACGGAGGTACATACAATTTACTGGCACATACGCTGGTGGATTACGGTATTACAACCACCTTTGTAGATCCCGCTGATTTTGCGGCGGTAGAGGGTGCTATCAAAGAAAATACAAAGGCTGTCTTCATTGAGACGCTGGGCAATCCTAATTCCGATGTAGTTGATATTGAGAAACTAGCTGAGATAGCCCATGCACATAAACTCCCGTTGGTGATTGATAACACGTTTGCAACGCCCTATCTGGTTCGTCCGTTCGAGTATGGCGCAGACATTGTGGTGCACTCCGCTACCAAATTTATTGGTGGTCATGGAACCACGATCGGCGGTGTGATTATTGAGAACGGTAAGTTTGACTGGGAAGCTTCCGGAAAATTCCCGCATCTGACTACCCCCAATGATAGTTATCACGGCGTTACTTTTAGCAAAGCAGTACCCGGTGCAGTGTTTGTGACAGCAATCCGCGCTATTTTACTGAGAGATACAGGAGCCACAATTTCACCCTTCCATGCATTTTTCTTCTTACAGGGACTTGAGACATTGTCTCTGCGCGTAGAGCGCCATGTGGAAAACGCATTAAAGGTGGTGGAATATCTGAATAAGCATCCTAAGGTGGAAAGAGTGCATCATCCTTCTATCTCCACGGATCCTATACAGCAGTCGCTGTACAAGAAATATTTCCCCAACGGCGGAGGTTCTATTTTCACCTTCGAAATCAAGGGCAGCGATGTGGAGGCTAAGAAGTTTATTGACAATCTGGAGCTATTCTCCTTGTTGGCTAATGTGGCAGATGTGAAATCTTTGGTGATCCATCCTGCATCCACGACCCATTCACAGCTAAATGACAAGGAATTGGAGGAGCAGGGTATTTACAGAAATACGATACGCTTATCGATCGGTACGGAAAACATTGATGATATTATCGAGGATCTTGAGGGAGGTTTCGCGAGCATAGAATAATACAGCGAAATTTTAAGAAGCGTTTTGTTCCAGTAACAACCCTAAATTGCAATAAAACCTTGGAGAATGATAATCTCTGAGGTTTTTTGTTGTATAGCAAAATATGATGCCATTTTACTACAGGGGCTGTATTATGGGATTTGTCGGGCAGAATGGTTCGGGTAAGACAGCTGCTCGATATTCTTGATGAACTTAATCGGTCAATCAAAAGGAAAAATGTAGTAATATTGTTCTTCCCGTTGCGTTCATTTTATGTTATAATGGCAGAAGTCACCCCTATATGAGGGTTTCTATATCGAGGAGGTAAATGAATGAAAAATAAGTTTAGAGGCATATTTGTGTATTTAATGATGATTACGCTTGTCTTGAACTGTATGAATCCAATGCAGGTTTATGCATCGGATAAGGTGGATTATTCTGCTGTGTTCGATGCAAATTATTATTACAGTGCATATGCTGATTTAAGATCAGCCATTGGAAACGATCCACAAAAGCTTTTACAGCATTTTATAACTTTCGGAATGCAGGAAGGCAGATGCGGGAACAGTGAGTTTGACGTAAAAGTATATATACAGAATAATGCGGATCTGGTACAGGCTTTTGGTAAAGAAGATCTTAAAAGCTACTATTTTCATTATATAAAATACGGGAAAAAGGAAGGGCGTATTGCGGTATCTTCCGGTGCAAATATTGGCACTGCCGTAGCACCTGCGCAGCCCTTGATCTCATCTTATACGACAGCCTTTGACCCGTCACAGAGCAGGGCAGTCAATATAGCGTTATCGGCATCTAAGCTCAACGGAACAGTGGTTCGATCGGGAAAGAGTTTTTCTTTCAGTGATACTGTCGGTCCAAGGACCGCTGAAAACGGATTTGTAATAGCCCCCACTTTTTCAAGCGGTAAGATAGTCACTGATATAGGAGGCGGTATTTGTCAGGTTTCCTCTACTATGTATGCGGCAATGCTCCAGGGAGGCATCAAGGCGACAGAAAGGCATGCCCATTCTCTTCCGGTCAGCTATATACCCGCTGGAATGGATGCTACGATTGCCGAAGGGACAAAAGATCTGACTTTCACCAATGATTTTGCATTTCCGATCGTTATCAATGTGGTAGCCAATGATGGAAAAGTTACTGTGAGCTTCAGCAGATATGATTAAAAATACATTAGTAACAATATTGTTCCAAAACCGACTCCCCATACCAAACCCAATATGCAGGTAGCTACTGCAAAACGGTCAAAAGCCTTTCCCAGCTTTTTATTGAATAGAACATGATAGGTTTTGTCCGTCCGATATAGTCTTTTTCGAAAAATTCCCTCCTCTGGAAACAGGCAGGGAATTTCTTTTCCTTCTACCAGATAATAGGCCACTTTATATTTGGCATTCTCCGATGGCAGATCGACCCTTAAAAACCTGGCTTCCTTCCTTTTTGACATCAAAAGCAACACCGAACAGATGAAAAAAGTGATCACCAGCAATCCGGAGAGGAGGAATAACAAACCAGTCACGCAGAAAAAAATATACCCCAAATTCTCCGTAAGCACACTGGCAAGGATTGCGATAACGATCAGAATTAATACGTATTCCATAGTACATTCTTCCTTTTCGCTTTCATTTACAATGGTTATAGCCTGTGCATATCTCCCCATTCACACATACTGTCTAATATCGGAATTAGAGATTTCCCTCGTTCTGTCAGGCTATATTCCACTTTGGGAGGAATTTGGGGATATTCTTTTCTACTGACCAATTGGTCGGCTTCTAATTCCTTCAAGGTGGTACTAAGTGTTTTATAGGAAATCCCACCGATATATTTTTTCATTTCATTAAAACGAACGATATTAAATTCCATTAGAGTATACAGAATGGTCATTTTGTACTTTCCGTTAATTAGTGACAGGGTATAGCTGAAGCCGGTTGTTTCCAAATGCTCATTGGATATACATCTTTTACTCATTTTACACTCTCCTAAAGGTAAGTATTGAACTAAGAAGTTAGTATCATACTTAAAGGTGCGTACTTGCTTTTAGTCATATTATTAATATAATAATAGTATGTGGTTTATAGAAAGTCAAATCTAACGATCTCGGAGGGAAATACTATGAGTAAAAAAATTGTTGTAATTACCGGAAGTCCTCGTAAAAACGGTAATAGTTTTGCCATGACAGAAGCGTTTATTGATGCAGCAAAAGCAAAAGGGCATACGGTTACCCGTTTTGACGCAGCATTGAAGACAGTTGGCGGATGCCGCGCCTGTGAAACCTGTTATTCTACTGGGAAGGCTTGTACCTTTGACGATGATTTCAATACCATTGCACCGGCTATTCTGGAGGCAGATGCCATTGTGTTTACCATGCCGGTTTACTGGTATTC
>JAFLTF010000020.1:24968-31014 GCA_022510585.1 Lachnospiraceae bacterium | reverse complement strand
ACGCTTACTATGATGAGGGTATCGATAATCAGTTGGAAGAAGCGAAGAAAGAAATTGTTAAGATGATGAATTAGTCTTTGTTATAGAAAGATAACACAGGCCACTGCAGGCGGGAAAATCTTCCCGCCTTTTTTATTATACAGAGTAAATTAACATTTGGTTGCTATTATTAGCAATAACTGTAGGTTGTGGTAGACAAACTATCGATAATTCAGTCAGCTTTGAATTTATACAGTTGATGTATACCCGTATGAGGAATTTACAGAGGATGATATAATCTGTGCAAAGAAGGTCTATTGCGAATATTACCAGCATAATGCGTATGGAAGTAATGTACGAAAGAACTATATGTTTGTAAATAAAGAAGTACCTTTGGATTACCTGGAAGTTGATGTTGAGTAGTCTGCTAAACGTACTTCCCCGCTTATACTTTTAATAGAGGCAGGAGTCCATGTCAAAAGCACCCACACAAACCAGAACTTTTATCTGAATGCACAAGAGGCAGCTGTTAGTACTATTGAAACATTGGTGAAGCAGTTGAATCCAGAAGTTGAAAATTTAGTTGTAGATGTAGAGTTTTACTAAAATATATATTACAAGAATTAGGTCATTAAATAATCCTTGTGCCATTATGGAATGGGGATTGTTTTGTGAGCTAGTATGGAGATAGTCGCATAATAAAAATGACCAAAACGCGAGAAAACTGTTTGCATGAATGATATCGAATGGATTATAATATAAAAAGGATACGTGTTTTAGTAGAGCATGGAGACAGGAGGTGTCAATCATGTGTGTTGTTTCAATAAATGTTCCGGAAGAAATATTATTAGATCTCCACGAGGATAAAAATGATTTCGCAGAATATATAAAGAAGACGTTGGCGATAGACTTATATAAAAATAAGAAAGTATCATTGGGTTATTGTGCCAGTGTTGCAGAAATGTCAAAAGAAGAATTTATACAGTATCTTGGCAGGAATGGTGTTTCAATATTTTCGTTTGCCTCAGATAATGAATTCTTAGAGGAGTTGGGAAATGCGTAAGGTGGTAGTAAACACGACGCCCCTGATTGCGTTAAGCCATGTTGGGCAGCTTGATATATTGAAAGAATTGTATGGCGAAATAATAATTCCGGAAGCAGTATATGAGGAATTGTCTGTAAAAGAGGAATCTATCTGCAAGAAAGCCGTAGACAGATCGGTTGATTGGATTCGAGTGGAGAATGTTAAGAACCAAATGGCGAAGACCATGTATAAAACGCAGTTGCATGACGGAGAGGTAGAAGTTATGATTTTATCGAAGGAAATTGCAGCTGACATAGTTATTATCGATGATGCCAATGCCAAGAAGCATGCAAAGTATTTGGGATTGCCTGTGACTGGTACGTTAGGAGTGTTGATAAAGGCAAAGCAGGAAGGCTATGTAAATGAATTAAGACCCATTCTAAGTCAGATGGTGGAAGAGGGCATTTACATTTCTCAGAGCTTAATAGATATGTGTTTAAAGCAGGTGGGCGAGGGTTAGCAGTTTAGTAACAATCCTGTACCAATTTAGTGGCATTTTAGAGCTAGATTTATGTAAATTTATATGATGGGGAGTCGTAATGGCTCCCTGTTTCTTTTTCATTTTATAGATTTATTTGTCCATAGGCAGATTAAAAATCAGAACAAATGTTCTATATCTACTGTACAAATCCCAAACAGTATGATATAATCAAGACTGCCTTTGTGGTATTTTATTTTAAAATATAAATTTCGGAGATGATTTTGCACTTATGGAGTTTAAATTACATTCCGATTACAAACCTACCGGCGACCAGCCCCAGGCAATAGAAACCCTCGTAAAAGGTTTCAAAGAAGGCAACCAATTCCAGACCTTGCTTGGTGTCACCGGTTCCGGCAAGACTTTTACGATGGCTAATATCATAGCAGCTTTAAATAAACCGACTCTGGTCATTGCCCACAATAAGACATTGGCGGGACAGCTCTATGGTGAATTCAAGGAATTCTTTCCCGAAAACGCGGTAGAATATTTTGTGTCCTATTATGACTACTATCAGCCCGAAGCCTATGTTCCGTCTACGGATACTTATATTGCGAAAGATTCTTCCATCAATGATGAGATTGATAAACTGAGATTATCCGCGACGGCATCTTTGACGGAACGAAGAGATGTGGTGGTGATCGCCAGTGTTTCCTGCATCTATGGGTTGGGAAGTCCGGACAGCTATGAGGAAATGATCGTATCCTTGCGTCCCGGCATGATTAAAGACAGAGACCAGGTCATCCGGGAATTGATCGATATACAATATGACCGGAATGACATGGATTTGGGACGCGGCTGCTTCCGCGTACGAGGAGATGTCGTAGAAGTATATCCGGCAGAGGGCGGAGATTATCTGATCCGGATCGAATTTTTCGGAGATGAAATAGATCGGATCGCGCAGACCGACCCTTTGACGGGACAGGTCCATGCAACCTTGGAGCATATCGCTATTTTCCCAGCGTCACACTATGTGGTACCACCGGAAAGGATTCAGGCGGCATGTAAGAATATTGAGGAAGAAATGGAAGAGCGGGTCAGGTACTTCAAAGGAGAAGACAAGCTTTTGGAAGCACAGCGTATTGCGGAGCGGACCAACTTTGATATTGAAATGCTGCGTGAGACAGGCTTTTGCTCCGGCATTGAGAATTATTCCAGGCATTTGAACGGTATGGAAGCAGGATGCCCTCCTTTTACCCTGATGGATTACTTTAAGGATGACTATCTCATTATCATTGATGAGTCCCATATGACGGTGCCCCAGATACGGGGAATGTACGCAGGTGACCGTTCCCGGAAGACTACTTTGGTAGACTATGGTTTTCGTCTGCCTTCGGCTTTGGATAACAGGCCGCTTAATTTCGAAGAATTTGAACAACACATCGATCAGATGCTGTTTGTTTCCGCTACGCCTTCTGACTATGAGAGGGAACATGAGCTGCTTCGTACGGAGCAGATCATCAGACCTACAGGGCTATTGGATCCGGAAGTGGATGTGCGTCCTGTGGAAGGGCAGATCGATGATCTGGTATCCGAAGTGAATAAAGAGGTTGAGAAAAAGAATAAAGTATTGGTTACAACATTAACAAAGCGTATGGCGGAGGACTTGACGGCTTACATGAATGATGTGGGAATTCGTGTAAAGTATCTGCATTCCGATATTGATACGTTGGAACGTGCCGAGATCATCCGGGATATGCGGCTGGACGTGTTTGATGTGCTGGTAGGAATCAATCTGCTCAGGGAGGGCTTGGATATTCCGGAAATCTCTCTGGTAGCGATTTTGGATGCCGATAAGGAAGGGTTTCTGCGCTCCGAAACTTCTTTGATCCAGACCATAGGTCGTGCCGCTAGAAACGTGGATGGGCATGTGATCATGTATGCAGATCAGATGACGGATTCCATGAAGGCAGCAATATCGGAAACCAACAGAAGACGTGAAGTGCAGCAACGGTATAACGAAGAGCATGGAATCACGCCGCAGTCGATCAAGAAGGCTGTAAGAGAACTGATCAGCATTTCAAAAGTGATCGCCAAAGAAGAAGTCCGCTTTGAGAAAGATCCTGAATCCATGAGCAGGCAGGAACTGGAGAAACTGATCAAGGATGTGGAGAAACAGATGAAGAAGGCGGCAGCAGATTTGAATTTCGAGGCGGCAGCAGAACTTCGTGATAAGATGGTGGACTTAAAGAAACTTTTGCGTGATATTACAAAGACAGAATAAATGGAGGAAGACATGGCAGACCAGATAAAGATGCGCCCAAGAGAGTATATCAAGATTAGAGGGGCGAGTGAACATAATCTAAAGCATATTGACGTAGATATTCCGCGAAATGAATTTGTGGTTCTAACAGGACTTTCCGGTTCCGGGAAGTCATCTCTTGCATTCGATACCATCTATGCGGAAGGACAGCGCAGATACATGGAATCGCTTTCCTCTTATGCGAGACAGTTTTTGGGGCAGATGGAGAAACCGAACGTGGATAAGATCGAAGGACTTTCTCCTGCCATTTCCATCGATCAGAAATCGACGAACAGAAATCCCCGTTCCACGGTAGGTACGGTGACGGAAATCTACGATTATTTTCGTCTGCTTTACGCAAGGATCGGAATCCCTCATTGCCCGAACTGTGGGAAAGAGATCAAGAGGCAGACGATAGATCAAATCGTGGATCAGATTCTTGCTATGCCGCAGGGAACCAAGATCCAGCTGCTGGCACCGGTGGTCAGAGGGCGGAAAGGCGAGCATGCCAAAGTATTTGACCGGGCGAAGAAGAGCGGCTATGTCAGAGTCAGGGTAGATGGCAATCAGTATGACTTATCGGAAGAGATCAAGCTGGAGAAGAATATCAAGCATGACATTGAAATCATTGTGGACAGGCTGGTGGTAAAAGAAGGCATTGAAAGACGTCTGACCGATTCCATAGAAAATGTAATGCATCTGGCGGAAGGTCTCATGATTTTGGATGTCATTGACGGGGAACCTATCACTTTCAGCGAAAGTTTTGCCTGCCCGGATTGCGGCATCAGTATCGGAGAGATAGAACCCAGAAGCTTTTCTTTTAACAATCCTTTTGGTGCCTGCCCGGAGTGTTTCGGTCTGGGATATAAGATGGAATTTGATGTGGATCTAATGATTCCCGATAAAAATGTAAGTATCAATGACGGTGCGATCGTTGTGCTGGGCTGGCAGTCCAGTGGCAGCGAGGGGAGTTTTACCAATGCTATTTTACAGGCTCTTGCCAAAGAGTATAAGTTCAGTCTGGATACACCTTTTGGCGAACTTCCCGAGAACGTACAGCAGATACTGATATACGGAACAGACGGCAAAAAAGTAAATGTACATTATATTGGGCAGCGGGGAGAAGGTGTATATCCGATTGCCTTCGAAGGCTTGATCAGGAATGTAGAACGCAGATACAGAGAAACCTCCGAAAGCAACAAACAGGAATATGAGTCTTATATGCGCATCACACCCTGCAAGGAATGTAACGGAATGCGTCTGAAAAAAGAATCCCTGGCCGTGACGGTGTGTGATAAGAATATACACGAAATAACGTCTATGTCAATTAAGAACCTGTATCAATATTTGGAAGATATGGAGTTGACCGAACAACAGAAATTGATCGGAAAAGGAATCTTGAAAGAAATCCGGGCAAGAGTAGGTTTTCTGGTGGAGGTGGGGTTAGACTATCTTGCAATGTCCAGAGCTACAGGAAGTCTATCCGGTGGAGAGGCACAGAGGATCCGTCTGGCGACCCAGATCGGTTCAGGCCTTGTGGGAGTCTGCTATATACTTGACGAACCCAGTATCGGCCTGCATCAGAGAGATAACGATAAGCTGATAAGCGCATTGAAAAATCTGAAAGACATGGGCAACACTCTGATTGTGGTGGAGCATGATGAGGATACAATGCTTGCAGCAGATCATATCGTGGATATCGGACCGGGAGCCGGTGCCCATGGCGGAGAAGTGGTTGCACAGGGTACGGCGGAAGAGATCATGCAGGTAGAGGAGTCCGTAACGGGACAGTATTTAAGCGGCAAGCTTCAGATTCCCGTACCGGAGTCAAGAAGAAAACCAAACGGCTGGCTCACGATCAAAGGAGCGGAAGAAAATAATCTGAAGAAGATCAATGTAAAGGTTCCCTTAGGCGTGATGACCTGCGTGACCGGTGTGTCGGGTTCGGGCAAAAGTTCGTTGATCAATGAAATCTTATACAAACGTCTGGCAAGAGATTTGAACCGTGCCAGGACCATACCGGGAAAACATCAGGCTATTCTCGGAATTGAGCAGCTGGATAAGGTGATAGATATTGACCAGTCGCCTATTGGCAGGACA
Organism: Lachnospiraceae bacterium; assembly: GCA_022510585.1. Classification (GTDB taxonomy): domain Bacteria; phylum Bacillota; class Clostridia; order Lachnospirales; family Lachnospiraceae; genus UBA3282. The sequence goes on along the minus strand of JAFLTF010000020.1, from coordinate 25,131 downwards.
CCGCGTTCCAACCCGGCAACTTATACTGGTGTATTCGATCAGATCAGAGATCTGTTTGCCTCGACGACAGATGCGAAGGCAAGGGGATATAAGAAAGGAAGGTTCAGCTTCAATGTCAAAGGCGGCCGCTGTGAAGCCTGCAGCGGGGACGGTATTATTAAAA
>JAFLTF010000020.1:0-24868 GCA_022510585.1 Lachnospiraceae bacterium | reverse complement strand
TTCAATGTCAAAGGCGGCCGCTGTGAAGCCTGCAGCGGGGACGGTATTATTAAAATAGAAATGCATTTCTTGCCGGATGTTTATGTGCCCTGTGAAGTCTGCGGCGGCAAACGTTATAATAGGGAAACTTTAGAAGTCAAATACAAAGGGAAAAATATTTTTGATGTTTTGGATATGACAGTGGAAGAAGCAGTTCCTTTTTTCGAAAACCTGCCTTCTATTAGAAGAAAGATTGAGACATTGTATGACGTAGGACTCTCCTATGTGAAATTGGGGCAGCCTTCTACTACTCTGTCGGGCGGAGAGGCACAGCGCATCAAGTTGGCGACGGAACTTTCCAGGCGTAGTACCGGAAAAACCATCTATATTTTGGACGAACCTACCACAGGCCTGCATTTTGCGGATGTCCATAAACTGGTGGATATTCTGCACAAACTGGCTGACGGAGGAAATACCGTAGTGGTTATCGAGCACAATCTGGATGTGATCAAAACGGCGGACTATATCATCGATCTGGGGCCGGAAGGCGGAGACGGCGGCGGATGCGTCATTGCGGAAGGAACACCGGAGAAGATAGCCGGCAATCCGGATTCTTATACCGGAATTTATGTAAAAAAGATGTTGGATAGGGGTTAAGGAATCTTTAAAATATGCCGATAATATCCATAAGCACGGATGCTGAGAGCGGGACAGACGGATCTGTTCTGACTTTTGGCATCTATTTTTTAAAAAAAATTTATGAAATCCCTTTGAAAAACTTTCTCTTTGGGTTATAATGTATGCAGCAAACTGCGCCATTTTATCTGTTTAGGCGGTTTGAATGTTTAGTTTGACAGCATTTGGCAATTATGTAATATAGATACCGAGAGAAAGGGGACCATACAGAATGCAGTATACAGACATAGGAATTGATTTGGGAACAGCCAGTATTTTAGTCTATATCAGAGGGAAAGGTGTTGTGTTAAAAGAGCCCTCTGTAGTGGCTTTTGACAGGGATACAAATAAAATCAAAGCGATCGGAGAAGATGCCAGACTGATGCTTGGTAGGACACCGGGAAATATTGTAGCGGTAAGACCGTTGCGTCAGGGTGTTATTTCCGATTATCAGGTAACAGAGAAGATGATGAAATATTTCATCCAGAAAGCACTGGGAAAGAAATCTTTCCGGAAACCGCGTATTGCGGTATGTGTACCCAGCGGTGTTACCGAAGTTGAGAAAAAAGCAGTAGAAGATGCTACTTATCAGGCAGGTGCCAGAGAAGTTTCTATTATAGAAGAACCAATTGCCGCAGCGATCGGTGCGGGAATCGATATTTCCAAACCCTGCGGGAATATGATTGTTGATATTGGCGGAGGTACATCCGATATTGCGGTGATCTCCTTAGGAGGAACCGTTGTCAGCGCATCCATTAAAATTGCCGGGGATGATTTTGATGAGGCAATTGTACGTTATATGCGTAAGAAACATAATTTATTGATCGGTGAAAGAACAGCCGAAGATTTGAAGATCAAGATCGGCTCCGCTTATAAAAGACCGGAAGTGGATTATCTGGATGTCAGAGGCCGTAATCTGGTAACAGGTCTTCCGAGAACCGTCAAAGTTTCCTCGGAGGAGACGGAAGAAGCGCTGCATGAAACAACGGTACAGATCGTAGAGTCCATTCACAGCGTACTGGAGAAAACACCCCCGGAGCTTGCGGCTGATATTGCTGACAGAGGCATCGTCCTGACAGGAGGAGGCAGCCTTCTTAGAGGGTTGGAAGATTTGATCGCAGATAAAACAGGAATCAATACCATGACCGCGGAAGATCCAATGACCGCAGTTGCAATCGGAACCGGAAAATATGTAGAGTTCCTTGCAGGATACAGAGAAGAATAAGGGAGAGAGCAAAATGCTGAAAGGTTTATACACAGCCTATACGGGCATGATCAATGAACAGCACAGAATGGATACCATGACGAATAATCTGGCCAATGCGACCACTGTCGGCTTTAAGAAGGAGGGAGCAACCAGCCAGTCTTTTGACCGTGTATTGGCTTATAAGATCAAAGATACATCGGAACCGGGGAATCTGCCGAAACGGATCGGTACTATGTCTATGGGCGTTAAGACCGGTGAGAATTATGTAGATTATTCGGGCGGTCCTTTCCGGGTAACCGATAAAACTTTGGATCTTGCGTTATCCAAAAACGGATTCTTTACAATAGAGTATACGAATAAAGCGGGGGAGACTTCCACCAAATACACCAGAGACGGTAATTTTACCATGACGTCAGAGGGTTACATTGTTACACAGGACGGAGATTTCGTATTGAACCGGAATGGCAGACCTGTTCGTGTGAATCCTAATCAGGAAATGACAATAGACAGAAGGGGCGATATCTATCAGGAAGGCGCCTATGTGGACAGTATCGGCATAACGGACTTTGCAAACTATGATTATCTGGAGCGATACGGAGAGAACTTTTTCCAGCCGGTAGAGGGTGCCGAGTTTATTGATGCGGATACGGAAGTATATTCGGGATATTTGGAAATGGCAAACTTATCTGTTGTAACGGAAATGGTTAATATGATCACCATTCAGAGACAGTATGAAGCCAATCAGAAAGTCATTACAACATATGATACTACTTTGGACGACGCCGTAAATCAGAACGGCAGGGTTTAGGTTAAGGGAGGAATAGAAAATGGTTAGAAGTTTATGGTCGGCAGCAACAGGTATGAATGCGCAGCAGACGAATGTGGATACGATTGCAAACAATCTTGCAAACGTAAATTCCGCGGGATATAGAGCACAGAAAGCGGAATTTAAGTCTTTGCTCTATCAGACACTGCAGACGGCTACAACGACGGCAAACGGAGATCCGAAACCGACTACCTCACAGGTTGGTCTGGGTGTAAGAACTTCTTCCATCAATAATATTTTTACACAGGGAGCTTTTCTTGCATCGGAAAGCGACACTTCCTTCGCGATCGGAGGCGACGGCTTCTTCGCATTGCGTGGAGAAGACGGAAATACATATTATACCAGAAACGGTGATTTCACATGGGCGATGGGAAATAACAACAACCTGATCCTGACAAATCAGGACGGACTTCCGGTACTTACGACCACAGGCAGAGAAATTACCTTGAATCGCAATACCTATGTTGCCAATAGAATTGTAGTTACCGAAGACGGCGAAGTATGCTATCCGGATGAAAATAATAATCTTCAGCCCATCGGCTTTAAAATCGGATTGTATCAATTCAATAATCCCGGCGGTCTGCAAAGAGTCGGCGACACACTTTTTGCGGTTACGGATGCCAGCGGAGCAGCGTTGAATGAAGAAACAAACCCGAACCTGCGGCGAAGCAGAGTAGTTCAGGGATATCTGGAAGGTTCCAACGTTTCTGTTGCGGACGAAATGGTAAACCTGATCGTAGCACAGCGTGCTTATGAGATGAATTCCAAGGCGATCACGACTTCCGATTCCATGATGGATACGGCAAATAATCTGAAACGATAGTGAGCAGTAAACCTTGAAGGAGGAATACATTATGGATATGACAGGATTAACAAATTATACCAATTATCTGACAGATACCAGTAAGGCATCCACGGATGCATTGGAGAAGAAATTAAATTCCGTGTCTGATACGGAAGCTGAGGATAAGGAACTGCTTGAAGCCTGTCAGGAATTTGAAGCGTATCTGTGGGAACAGATCATGAAAGGAATGGAGAAAACAGTCAAAATCTTTGATGACGATGATGACGAAGAAGGCTATGCCGGAAATATGGTGAATACTTTTAAGGATACCATGTATCAGGAAATCGCAAAACAGATGGTTTCTGAGGGTACTGGGCCGAATTCTCTTGCACAGATGCTGTATGAACAGATGAAGAGAAATAATGATGCAGTTACTTTGTGATTGCTGAGTAGAAACAGGAATGAATAATGAAGATGAAAACAGGCTGCTGTTCTGGCAGCCTGTTTGTGTACTTTATTTTTAATAGATAAAGTGAGATTGGTTATGGATAAGATCAAGGGTTATATTGACAATATAATATATCGAAATAACGATAACGGATACACTGTATTAAACATTATTTTCGAAGGGGAAAAGATCACCTGCGTCGGAACTTTCAAAATCATCGATCAGGGAGAAACCATCGAGGCGGAGGGGGCATATACGGCACATCCGGTGTATGGAGAACAGTTTAAGATAGAGCGGTATCGGGTGGTAGAACCGGATGATGAGATCAGCATGGAACGTTATCTTGGCTCAGGTGCTGTCAAAGGCGTGGGAGAGGCTTTGGCAGCAAGGATCGTCAAGAAATTCGGAAAAGATACGTTTCGGATCATGGAAGAAGAACCGGAACGTTTGGCGGAAGTCAAAGGCATCAGTGTGCAGAAGGCAAGAGATATAGCGGTGCAGGTGTATGAGAAAAAGGATGCCAGAGAGGCGATGACTTTTCTTCAGAAGTACGGCATATCAAATGCACTGGCGATTCGTATTTATGAAGCTTACGGCATGAATCTGTATGGTATCATGAAGGAAAATCCGTATCGACTGGCGGAGGATATCGATGGAATCGGTTTCAAGATTGCAGACGGAATTGCTGCCAGGATAGGGATTCATACAGATTCCGATTATCGTATCAGAAGCGGATTGCTATATACTTTATTACAAGCCGGAGCAGAAGGAAACTGCTATCTGCCTGAAAGTGTTCTGCTGCATCGGGCTGGAGAACTATTGGAACTGGAGCCCTCACTTTTACAACCGCAGCTGCAAAATCTGGCTATAGACAAAAAGATTGTGGTGAAAATGCCGGATGAGGGTGAGACCGATAAAAAGATATATTCTATGAATTATTATTATGCAGAGTTAAACTGTGCCATCATGCTGCATGATTTAAATATATCCGTTCAGGAAAGCGATATGCTGCCCTCGGAAGAGAAAAAGATGATGCAGAAGATAGAAACATTGGAACAGGAACTTCAGATAGAGTTAGATGAACTGCAAAGGAAAGCTGTATTAGAAAGTGTTAAAAACGGTATCATGATATTGTCCGGCGGACCGGGTACGGGCAAAACGACGACGATCAATATGATCATTCGATACTTTCTGTCAGAGGAAATGGATGTTTTTCTGGCGGCGCCTACCGGGCGTGCCGCAAAAAGGATGTCGGAAACTACGGGATATGAGGCAAGAACCATCCACAGGCTGCTGGAGCTTAGCGGGGCAGTGTCGGATTCTTTTAAATCCGCACGCTTTGAACGTAATGAGGAAAATCCTCTGGAGGCGGATGTCATCATCATTGATGAGATGTCCATGGTGGATATTTTTCTTTTTCAATCGCTTCTACGGGCTTTGGCGGTGGGAACACGGCTGATCATGGTGGGAGATGTGAATCAGCTGCCCTCCGTAGGCCCCGGTCAGGTCCTGCATGATCTGCTGGAGAGCGGCTGCTTTCCCACCGTTATGTTAGAGAAAATTTTCAGACAGGCAGGAGAAAGCGATATTGTCCTAAACGCGCACCGGATCCATGCGGGTCAGGATATTGCATTGGATAATAAAAGCAGAGATTTCTTTTTTTTGGAAAGAAATGACACAAATGTCATATATAAACATATGATCCAGCTGATTCTGGAAAAGCTTCCGCCCTATGTGGGAGCGCAGCCCTATGATATTCAGGTATTGACACCGATGCGTAAAGGGAAGCTGGGCGTAGAGACATTAAACGGCATCCTGCAGCAATATTTGAATCCGCCTTCGCCGCAGAAAAAGGAGCATCTGAGCGGAAATATCCTTTATCGGGAAAAAGACAAGGTCATGCAGATCAAAAATAATTACCAGCTGGAATGGGAAGTTTTAAGCAGCTACGGGATCCCGATCGACAAAGGACTTGGTGTCTTTAACGGGGATATGGGCATGATCGTGGAGATTAATGAATATGCTAAAAGCGTGGTTGTGGAATTTGATGAACACAGGAGGGTGACTTACTCTTTTGGTCAGCTGGATGAAATAGAACCCGCTTATGCAATTACCATACATAAGTCTCAGGGAAGTGAATATCCTGCCGTTATCATGCCGTTACTTTCCGGCCCGAAGATGCTGTTTAACAGAAATCTGCTCTATACGGGAGTGACAAGGGCTAGAAATTGTGTGACGATTTTGGGCAGCAGTACGACTTTACAAGAGATGATCGATAACAATTATCAAAACAGACGTTATACCGGGCTGTCAGACAGAATCCGGGAAAAATACGATATTTAATGGATTAACAGGAGTGAAAAATTGCGTAAAATAATCAGGCTCTTCTATGGGATGTTTCTGGATTTGCTCTATCCGCGAAGATGTCCCGTCTGTGATAAGGCAGTTAAGCCTTTCGGAAATCTCATCTGCGAGGAATGTAAAAAGAAAATTAAATATGTGAAAGCACCCTATTGCCAGAAATGCGGTAAAGAATTAAAAGATAAGAGAGCGGTTTTTTGTCATGACTGTGCTCATAAGGAACATATGTATGACAGGGGAATGGCACTTTTTGCTTATCCAAGTGTTGCTGATTCCATTTATCGTTTCAAATATCGAGGAAGGCAGGAATACGGGGCATATTATGGAGAGCGGATGGCAAGTATTCTGGGTGATAGGATCCTGTCGTTAAAACCTGATGCGCTGGTGCCGGTTCCAATCCACAGTTCCAAGAAAAAAATAAGAGGATACAATCAGGCGGAGGTTCTTGCAAAAGAGGTGGGAAGACGGTTAAACATACCCGTAGAGACAAAATTGATCAGGAGAATACGAAAAACGGTTCCCATGAAAGATTTATCTGCACAGGAAAGACAAAATAATTTGAAAAAGGCTTTAAAAATCTGCCGAAATGATGTAAAATTAAATACGATCATAATTGTTGATGATATCTATACAACCGGAAGCACAATTGACGCTATGGCTAAAGAGTTGCGCAAGGCCGGAGTCAGGTATATTTATTTTGTAACATTAGCAATAGGAAACGGAATGTAAATGGAGGGCTATTTATGAATGTACGAAATTGCAGAAAATGTGGAAAACTTTTTAATTATGTATCGGGACCGCCGATCTGTATGCAGTGCAAAGAAGCCTTGGAACAAAAATTCCAGGAAGTGAAAAAATATATTCAGGATAATCAATATGCAAGTATCCCACAGGTGGCGGAGGCATGTGATGTTTCTACGGGACAGATTCAGCAGTGGCTGCGTGAAGAACGTTTGGAATTGGCAGAGGGTTCCGGAATCGCCCTTCTTTGCGAGAACTGTGATGCGCCGATTCGGTCCGGACGTTTTTGTGAAAAATGTAAGAATTCCATGGCGAATAAATTAAGCGACAGTATTAAGAAACCGGAAGCTCCGAAACCTGTGAAGAAGAACGATACCAAAGAGAATCCGAAGATGCGTTTCTTAAATTAGTTGTAGATGGGAGAGTTTCATGCTGAATGAAGAGCGCGTGATTCTGATGACCAAACTCGCTGCCTATGAGGCAGGTGAGGGAAAGAAGAATGTGGCGATTTGGAATTATTTTCGTAGTGATTATATCGGATTTCAAGTGCTAAAATCCATTATAAGTGCAACGATTGCATTTGTAGTGGTTTTTGCCATGTATATTTTTTATGATTTTGAATTGTTTATGACCGACATCTATAAAATGGACTTATTAGAGTTCGGTAGAAGCATTCTTTTGCGATATGCGGCAGTCGTGGGAACTTATGCGGTAGTGTCCTACATTGTATATGCTTATCGTTACCATAAGGCACGTAAGAGCTTGAAAGTATATTATGTAAACCTGAGAAAATTATCTAATATGTACAGTAATAAGTAGGAAGTTATATATCATACACTTTGAGAGGAAAAGTCGAAAGGGAGCTTAGTTGTAAAGATGACAACATTACTTGTTGCAAAACAGTATATGAAACTGTTTTACAGTAAATTTGAAATTTATATTACCCCTTTTCTAAAGTTTTTGCTGGCATTTATTTCTTTAGTGCTCATTAATTCGAGTTTGGGATATATGACAGGATTAAACAGACTGGCAGTTGTTTTGATCGTAGCATTGATGTGTTCCTTTATGCCGACTAATTTTATTGTGATCATGTCGGCATTGTTTACACTTTTGCATCTGTATGCATTCAGTCTGGAATGTACAGTAGTGATCGGGGCGGCATTTATACTTATGTTTCTGCTGTATTTCAGGTTTTCGCCAAAAGATACGGTAGTGGTAGTGCTTACTCCGGTCTGCTTTCTATTGAAAATACCGTACGTCATGCCGATTGCCATGGGACTGATCGGAACTCCGGCATCTGCGGTTTCTGTGGGATGCGGTATCATTGTGTATTACATGCTTCGCTATATCAATCTGAATACACCCGTACTGGGTCAAGCAACAGACGAAGAGATGGTGGTAAGGTTTAAAATTGTCATAGACGGTATTTTAAATAATAAAGAAATGGTTGTGACAATTGTTGCCTTTGCGATTGCACTCATTCTGGTCTATCTGATCCGCAGATTGAGTATTGATTATGCGTGGACAATAGCAATGGTGGCAGGATCTCTTGTGAACATCATGGTCATTTTGATGGGTGATTTGATGTTTGATACAAATGTCTCTTTGCTGGGTGCAATCATAGGAACGATTATCTCCTTCCTGATCACATTGGTATTACAGTTTTTTGTTTTCCATGTGGACTATAGCAGGACGGAAAAAGTACAATTTGAAGATGATGAATATTATTATTATGTGAAGGCAGTACCGAAGGTAACGGTTGCCAAACCTGAGAAACAGGTAAAACAGATTGCCGGACAGGGGAAGAGCAGGAATACTCGCTACTAAAATAAAGAGCTAAGTGGGAAATGTTATGCAGCAGGTTAATACGTTAATAGAGACATATTTATCAAAGTATTTTTATGTGCCATTGATCCATTGGACGGATATTGTGGAAATCATTATTATTGCTTTTCTGGTGTATCATATCCTGCTTTGGATCAAAAACACGAGAGCATGGGTGTTGTTAAAAGGTGTTTTCGTGATTGGCATTTTTTTGCTTGCGGCGGTATTTTTCAATATGAACACGATTTTGTGGATCGTCACGAATCTGTTCAGTATCGCGGCAATTGCAATTGTTGTTGTATTGCAGCCGGAACTTAGGACGGCACTGGAAGAACTGGGACGGAAAAATCTTCTTTCTTCCATTCTGACTTATAATGTTTCCAGACCGGATAATCTGCGTTTTTCCGACCGTACGGTCAATGAAATTGTAAAAGCCTCCATAGAAATGGGCAAAGTGAAGACAGGCGCTTTGATCGTGATACAGAACGAACAGCCTTTGGGAGAATATGAGAGAACAGGTATTGATGTAGACGGTATTGTTTCAAGTCAGCTTTTAATCAATATCTTTGAGCACAATACACCTTTACATGACGGGGCGGTTATTGTGAAACAGGACCGCATTACGGCGGCGACCTGCTATCTGCCGCTGTCGGACAATATGGAACTAAGCAAGGAACTTGGAACAAGACACCGCGCCGGCGTAGGTATTTCCGAAGTGACGGATTCCATGACGGTTATTGTATCTGAAGAAACCGGTAAAATCAGTGTGGCATATATGGGCAGACTGGAACGCGGGGTAGACGCGGAAAGACTTCGGGAGAGACTGCGCAGTATCCAGAATAAACCGTTGGAAGAGAAAAAACGTAAGTTATGGAAAGGCAGGTCCAGAAATGAAGAATAGATTAAGTCAGAACCTGGGGTTAAAACTTGGCTCTTTCCTGTTTGCATGTATTCTATGGATTATTGTAACAAATATCAATGACCCGATTAAAACATTAACTGTGTATAATGTGCCGGTAAATATCCAGAATGCTGATTTAATTACCGACAACGGTAAGATTTATGAAGTTTTGGATAATACCGATACCATTGATATCGTTACGATATCGGCGAAACGTTCCATTATTGATTCGTTAGGTGAGAGCAATATCGTTGCTGTTGCAGACATGAATGATCTGACGAGCATAAATACAATAAACATTCAGCTTTCAACAAATAAGTATAATGATATATTGGAAAGTATCAGGGGAAATATTGACAGTGTCAAGTTGAATATTGAAGATAAAACGAGTAAGACTTTACCGATCAGAATCGATACGACCGGTACGGTAAGAGACGGATATATGATTGGCGAGAGTACTCTGGAACAGAACCTGATAGAAATATCCGGACCTGAATCCGTTATTTCAAAGGTGAAGCGTGCTGCTGCGACAGTCAATGTTTCGGGATTTACCAATAACATCGGTACGGATTCGGAAATCCGTTTGTACGATGAAGATGACAGAATCGTTGCTTCAGATAGTATCAATAAGAGTATCAATAAGGTGCGGGTCACAGTAGAGATACTGGAAATGAAGACCGTACCCATCAATTGGAAGGTTACAGGTACTCCTGCAAGAGGATATCTGGCAACGGGCGAAGTTGATGCTATGAGAAATGAAGTTGTTATTGCAGGCAGATCTAAAATAATACAAAATATCGAATCCATTGAGATTCCGGAGAGCGTTCTGGATATCAGCGGGATGTCGGAGAATCTGGAGACGATAGTTGATTTGAATGATTATTTGCCTGACGGTGTTATTTTTGCCGAAGAGAATTTCCGGGGAAGAGTTCAGGTGAATGTATTCATCGAGCCGATTGCCGAAAAGACGGTAACCATGTATGTTAGCAGAATACAGATCGTAAATATGCCGGAAGGCTTTAAGGGTGAAATTGAAAGCGATGAGAACACTTATCAGCTTACTTTGACCGGGCTGGCAAAGGATCTGGATGCTCTGGAAGTAAGCGCCCTTCAGGCTACGGCAGATGTGGCAGCGTTTATGGAGGCAGAGCGTATGGAGACAATGAGTGCCGGGCACTATTTTGTGGAACTTACTTATAATCTGGATGAAGCAGTGGCTGTAAAAGCTGCTGTCAGGGTCAGAATGAATGTAACGGAGGCGGAATAAATGGGTAGATTGTTTGGAACGGATGGTGTAAGAGGTATCGCCAATGAAGAACTGACTCCGCAGCTTGCGATGCAGCTTGGTCAGGCGGGTGCCTATGTGCTTTCCAGAGAGAATAAACACAAACCGACGATCATGGTGGGTTGTGATACCAGAATTTCGGGAGATATGCTGGCGAATGCGTTGATGGCAGGCGCCTGCAGTGTCGGTGCGAATACGGTCTATGTGGGTGTGGTTCCCACACCGGCGGTTGCGTATCTGACCAGAAAATATAAAGTGGATGCCGGAGTTGTGATTTCTGCATCACATAATACGGTGGAATTTAACGGTATCAAGTTTTTTGACGGAAGCGGCTATAAGCTTCCGGATTCTCTGGAAGATGAGATCGAGATGCTTATCAGGACCGGTCTGCCGGGCATCAAGTTTCCGATCGGTGCAGGAGTCGGTAAGATCAAGTATCGTACCGATGCAAGAGAAGAATATATCAATCATGCGATTCAATCTGTGCGAGTAGAATTACAAGGCATGAAAATCGTTGTGGATTGTGCAGAGGGAGCTTCCTTTTATACTTCTGTAGAGACATTAAAAGAACTCGGAGCTGAGGTAGTTGCCATTCATAATAATCCGGACGGCACTAACATCAATGCAAACTGCGGCTCTACTCATATGGGCGAGCTGCAGGCAAAGGTCGTATATGAAAAAGCCGATCTCGGGCTTGCTTTTGACGGTGATGCAGACCGTCTTCTTGCGGTGGATGAGACAGGGCAGATCGTAGACGGCGATCAGATCATGGCAATTATCGGAAACCATATGAAGAGTCAGGGCAAATTGAAGCATGATACGATCGTTGCAACAGTCATGAGTAATCTGGGATTTTTTATGATGGGCGAGCGTGAAGGTATCCATATAGAGCAGACAAAGGTCGGAGACAGATATGTGTTGGAAAGAATGCGTGAGATCGGTGCAAGCTTGGGGGGCGAGCAATCCGGGCATGTTATCTTTCTGGATGAGAATACGACCGGTGACGGTCTTTTGAGCGCATTGCATCTGCTTCAGGTCGTTGTAGAAACGAAAAAACCTTTGTCGGAACTGGCCGGAATTATGGAGGTTATGCCGCAGGCATTGGTGAATGCCAAAGTACCTAATCATAAAAAGGAAAACTATATGGATTATCCCGAGATAGCGGATGCGATCGAAACTTTGAATAAAAAGTTTGATGGAGCAGGACGCGTATTGATCAGACCATCGGGAACGGAACCTCTGGTGCGTGTCATGATCGAAGGCAAGGATCAAAAGATGATAGAGGAAGAAGCAAGGCGTTTGGCGGAGCTGATACAAAACAGTATGTTATAATACAATACGGAAATATGTGTTGTGATATTTTATAAAAAATGGTATAGTTAAAATAAGCTGGGCTGACCTGTCAGTCAGAAGGTGAATTGGAGGTAATGAGGGTATGGTAAGCCAAAAGGTAGTCATCAAGAATCCAACAGGACTACATCTAAGACCTGCGGGTATCCTATGTAAGGAGGCTATGAAATTTAAATCGTTGATAACATTTTCATTTAAAGAAAATACAGCGAATGCGAAAAGTGTACTAAGCGTGTTGGGGGCATGCGTTAAGTGCGGAGATGAGATTGAGTTTATGTGTGATGGTGAAGATGAGGAAGAAGCATTGAAGTGTTTGATCAGTGCGATCGAGAATGGTCTTGGAGAATGAACACGATCCTGATAAGCCCGTTGTATTAACGGGCTTTTTACATTATTTATTTAGAAAGCGGAGGAATGAGTATGTTAAATTATCAAAGATATCGTAAGAATCCCGTCGTGGATTATCCGGAAAGAGAGTGGCCGAATAAAGAGATCATGAAAGCGCCGATCTGGTGCAGCGTTGATCTGCGGGACGGAAATCAGGCATTGATCGATCCTATGGTAGTACATGAAAAAATAGAGTTTTTTAATTATTTGATCAAGTTAGGTTTCAAAGAGATTGAGATCGGTTTTCCGGCAGCAAGTCAGATAGAGTTTGATTTTCTGCGTCAGCTGGTAGACCGCAGACTGATACCGGATGATGTTGTGGTGCAGGTACTTACGCAGTGTCGTGAAGAATTGCTTGACAGGACTTTTGAGTCGATTGCCGGGTGCAAGCAGGCTGTTGTCCATATTTATAACTCGACATCTACTTTGCAGAGGGATGTCGTATTCGGCATGAACAGAGATCAGATTACAAATATTGCGGTAGAAGGCACCAAAATGGTAAAAGAACGCGCAAAGGACTTTCCGGGCAAAATCATTCTGGAATATTCTCCGGAAAGCTTTACCGGAACTGAGTTGGATTACGCACTGGAAATCTGTACTGCGGTTCAGGAAACATGGGGGCCTACGAAAGAAGAACCTATGATCATCAATCTGCCTTCCACGGTAGAAATGAATACACCCAATGTCTATGCGGACCAGATCGAATGGATGAATAAGCATTTTAAAAACCGGGAGAGTATTATTTTAAGTGTGCATCCGCACAATGACAGAGGTACCGGTGTTGCAAGCGCAGAACTTGCACTGCTTGCAGGTGCGGACCGCGTGGAAGGTACTTTATTCGGCAATGGGGAAAGAACCGGCAACGTGGATATTCTCAATATTGCCTATAATATGTTCTCGCAGGGAATCGATCCCGGACTGCGTATTGAACATATCAACGAGAGCATTGAGATCTATGAAAGATGCTGCAAGCTTCCGATCCATCCCAGACACCCCTACGCAGGTAAAATGGTGTTTACCGCATTCTCCGGCTCGCATCAGGATGCCATCAACAAGGGTATTAAGGCAATGAAAGAACGTAACAGTGAGATATGGCAGGTTCCCTATCTGCCGATCGATCCGGCGGATATCGGAAAAGAATATGAGCCGATCGTCAGGATCAATTCACAATCCGGCAAAGGCGGCGTGGCCTTTATCATGGATACCTATTTCGGGTTCAAGCTTCCGAAAGGAATGCACAAAGAGTTTGCAAATGTCATTCAGAAGATTTCCGAGGAGCAGGGGGAGGTTTCCCCGGATCAGATCATGGAAAGCTTCCGTGGCGAATACTTAAACCGCAAGGAGCCGATCCATTTCCGGAAATTGCGTGTGGATGATCTGAGTGATGAGACCAAATCCGAATTCGATACTAAGGTGGTTGTCACCTATACAGATCACGGTGAGCAGAAAACATTTGAAGCAGTAGGCAACGGACCGATCGACGCTGCCAAGAGAGGACTTCAGGAAGAACTTTCTGTGGATATCAAAATTCTGGATTATGAAGAGCATGCGTTGCAGAGTGGTTCTAATTCTCAGGCAGCCGCATATATCCATCTTTTGGATGTGGACAGCGGCCGTGTTACTTACGGCGTCGGAGTAAGTTCCAATATTACGAGAGCATCCGTAAGAGCGATTTTTTCAGCGATCAACAGACTGGAGCTGGGCTAAAAGGAGGTTACTATGGAACGCGAAATAGAGCGGTTAAAAGAGATCATACAAGAGAGTAACAATATTGTTTTTTTCGGCGGTGCCGGGGTTTCTACTGAGAGCGGGATACCGGATTTTCGTAGTGTGGACGGACTTTATAATCAAAAGTACGATTATCCGCCGGAGACTATTTTGAGTCATACTTTTTATCGGCGTAAGACCGATGAGTTTTATCGTTTTTACCGGGATAAGATGCTATGCCTGGATGCCAAGCCCAATACCGCGCACTTGAAACTTGCCCAGTGGGAAAAAGAGGGGAAGGTAAAAGCGGTCATAACACAGAATATTGACGGACTTCATCAGGCAGCAGGCAGCAAAGTGGTATTGGAACTTCATGGTTCCGTGCTGCGTAACTATTGCGAATCATGTGGGAAATCTTATTCGGCGGAATATATTCTGAATTCAGAAGGAGTGCCCACCTGTTCATGCGGCGGTGGTATCAAGCCGGATGTGGTTCTGTATGAAGAAGGGCTCGACCAGAGAACCTTACAGGATGCAGTCCGTTATATCAGCAATGCGGATGTTTTGATCATCGGAGGTACCTCTCTGGCTGTATATCCGGCAGCCGGATTGATTGATTATTATAGCGGAAATAAACTGATATTGATCAATAAGACACCGACACCGCGGGACGGTGCCGCAGACTTGGTGGTACAGGGCAGTATCGGAGAAATATTCGGACAATTATAGAGGAAAGCAATATGGATATTCAGGTGGGCGATATTCTAAAATTGAAGAAACAGCATCCCTGCGGTTCCAAAGAATGGGAAGTGCTTCGGATCGGAGCGGATTTCCGTCTTAAGTGTAAAGGGTGTGAGCATCAGATCATGATTGCGCGCAGGGAGCTGGAAAAAAAAGTGAAGGAAATTATTCCAAAGACTTGAAAACCATGGAAAGTTGTGATATTATAATAGTCCGTGATGTTATGCTTATTGAACTTTAACGGTTTGGTAAGTATATTTTAGCAAACAGTCAAATATCCTTGCTCCTGCAATTCATGGAGGGGCCAGAGACCAAAAGGAGGTAACAAGCATGAACAAATATGAATTAGCCGTTGTTGTTAGTGCGAAGATCGAAGACGACGAGAGAGCTGCAACTTTAGAAAAATGCAAGGCTCTGATCGAAAGATTCGGTGGACAAGTTACGAATGTTGATGACTGGGGTAAGAGGAGATTAGCTTACGAAATACAGAAAATGAAAGAAGCTTTCTATTACTTCATTCAGTTCGACGCTGAGAGCACTGTCCCGGCTGAGATCGAAAGCCGGATTCGTATTATGGACAATGTGATCAGATACTTGTGCATAAGACAAGACGAGAAACAGTAGAAAGAGGTAATAAATGAATAAAGTTATTCTTATGGGACGCTTAACCAGAGACCCTGAAGTGAGATACTCACAGGGTGAAAATGCAATGGCAATTGCCAGATATACATTAGCTGTAGACCGCAGATTCAACCGCAGCGGAGATGAAAATACCGCAGATTTTATCAACTGTGTTGCATTTGGCAAAGCAGGAGAGTTTGCGGAGAAATATTTCCATAAGGGAATCAAAATTGCAGTAACAGGGCGGATCCAGACAGGCAGCTATACCAATAAAGACGGTGTAAAGATTTATACGACGGATGTAGTTGTTGAGGAACAGGAGTTTGCCGAAAGCAAGAACAGCGGGTCTGCCGGCGATGGGGGATTTGCCGGTGACAGCAGACCGGAACCGGTAGCAGCCGGTGACGGGTTCATGAATATTCCGGATGGAATAGACGAGGAATTGCCATTTAATTAACCAGTTTGTAGATTTTGATAGGAGGTAATCATATGGCTTATAATAAAACAGAGAAGCCTGATTTTTCTGCAAAGAGAAAAGGCGGAATCCGCAGAAGAAAGAAAGTATGCGTATTTTGTGGCAAAGATAATGCAATCGACTACAAAGATTCCAATAAATTAAAAAGATATGTATCTGAGAGAGGTAAGATCCTTCCCAGAAGGATCACCGGAAACTGTGCTAAGCATCAGAGAGCATTGACAGTTGCTATCAAACGTGCAAGACATGTAGCGCTGATGCCTTATGTTCAGGATTAAGATCCACAGAAATAATTTGAAATACTTAACAGTAAATGGAAGGCGGAGCTATGCTCCGCCTTTTTCAACCCCTATATCTGTCATATTATGAAGAATTGCCACAACATATTGATGTGGCACATATTTTTAAAAAATGATATACTTATGATGTTATGTAATCATAAAACTGGGATAGTTTTACTTCCAAAAGACATATCAAAAAGAGGATAGGATGAAAAATAGCGTAAAATTAAAAGGAAGGTTGAAGTCCTATTTACAATCTTCCTTGTACTTAGGATTTTTGTTATTAGCGGTAGACGTTCTAATCAGTATCATTGATTTTACTTCAGGACTGGTACTGACCTGTTTTATCATTTTTTATTTTGTTATTATCATTTCTTTGATGTTTTATAATAAACCTATTATTATCAATGAGCTGATCAGTTTTGCTACGCAGTACGGGCAGATACAGAGACGGCTTCTGCGGGATCTGGATCTACCGCATGCTCTGTTAGATGACAGCGGCAAGGTGATTTGGACGAATATTGCTTTTGAAAAAGTAGTAAATAAAGAAAAAGGGTATCGCAAATCTATTACCTCGCTTTTTCCTACGATCACGAAGGAGAGATTGCCGGGTGTAAGCGGGGAGAGTGAAGTAGAGTTTAATGTAGATTACGACGAGCGCAATTACATTGCAAGACTAAAAAAGATCTCGCTAAAAGAAATGGCGGAGAATAGTGATATTATTGAGGCGCAGGGCTACGACGGATATTTGATTGCATTATACCTGTTTGATGAAACCGCGCTTAAGATTGCCCTGAGAGAAGTAGACGATCAGAGCCTTGCAGTCGGATTGATCTATTTGGACAATTATGAAGAAGCGTTGGAAAGTGTAGAAGAAGTCAGAAGATCGCTTTTGATTGCGCTGATCGACAGAAAGGTCAATAAATATATTGCAGCCCTGGACGGCATCTGTAAGAAGCTGGAGAAGGACAAGTATCTTGTCATTATGCGAAAGAAAGCAGTTGCTGCCCTGCAGGAGAACCGTTTTGACCTTCTAAATGATGTAAAGACCGTTAATATCGGAAATGAAATGGCAGTTACCATCAGTATCGGTGTGGGACTTAGCGGATTAACTTATGCACAGAATTATGAATTTGCCAGAAATGCCATTGATCTGGCTCTTGGACGCGGCGGTGACCAGGCCGTGGTCAAGATGCCTGAGAATATTGCTTATTATGGCGGTAAGAGCCAGCAGGTAGAGAAGAGTACCCGTGTCAAAGCAAGAGTGAAGGCACAAGCGCTTAAGGAAATCATTACGGTAAAAGACGAGATCTATATTATGGGACATAATATGGGTGATACGGATAGTTTCGGCGCTTCGGTCGGTGTTTACAGGATCGCGAAGACCTTGGGAAAACAGGCTCATATCGTATTGAACAATATTACGGCAGCCATGCAGCCTATGGTAGATTTGTTTCGTGAAAATGAAGATTATGAAGAGGATATGATCATAAACAGCGACCGGGCTTTGGAGATGATAGGAAACAATGCGGTCTTGGTTGTTGTGGATGTCAATAAACCAAGCATTACGGAATGTCCGGACCTGTTAAAGAGATGCAATTCCATTGTAGTATTGGATCATCACAGACAGGGCTCTGAGGTTATCGAAAATGCAACCCTGTCCTATATTGAAGCCTATGCTTCTTCCACCTGCGAAATGATTTCCGAGATTCTGCAGTATATCAGTGATACCCTGCGGATCAAGTCGGAAGAAGCGGCATGTATGTATGCCGGCATTATGATCGATACCAATAACTTTATGACTAAGACGGGCGTCAGAACCTTTGAGGCAGCAGCATTCCTACGGAGAAACGGCGCGGATGTCACATGGATACGCAAGCTGTTTCGTGATGATGCCGCAGAATACAAGGCCAAGGCGGATGCAGTCGGTCAGGCGGAAATCTACAGGCAGAACTATGCAATCTCGGTTTGCCATAGCGAACATGTGCAGAGTCCTACTGTGGTAGGTGCGCAGGCCGCTAACGAGTTGCTGAATATCAAAGGTGTGAAAGCAAGTTTTGTCTTAACGGAATATAACGGTATGATATATATTTCTGCACGGTCTATCGATGAGGTTAATGTACAGGTCATTATGGAAAGAATGGGCGGCGGAGGTCATATGACGATGGCCGGATGCCAGCTGAAAGACAGCAGTGTGGAAGGCGGTATCATCGTTATTAAGAACACGTTGGATAAGATGATCGAAGAAGGGGAGCTTAACTAAGAGCAGTATATAAGAAAGGTGTGTAGATTTACATGAAGGTTATATTACTACAGGATGTGAAATCATTAGGAAAACAAGGTGAAATCGTCAATGTGAATGACGGATATGCCAGAAATTTTATATTGCCGAAAAAGTTGGGATTAGAGGCAAATGCGAAGAACCTGAATGATTTAAAGTTACAGAAAGCAAACGAAGAAAAGAAAGCAAAAGAGTTGTTAGAAGCGGCACAGGAACTGGCAAAAGAATTGGAGACGAAAGAAGTCATAGTCGGTATGAAATGCGGAGAGGGCGGCAAAGCTTTTGGCTCCGTTTCTTCTAAGGAAATTGCAACCGCTGCAAAGGCGCAGTGCGATCTGGACCTGGATAAGAAGAAAATTCAATTACCGGAGGCGATCAAAGCTTTGGGAGTGTATGAGGTTCCCGTAAAACTTCACCCGAAAGTAACGGCAAAACTGAAGGTAAAGGTTACTCCAGAATAACGAAAAGGATGGGACTTAAAGATGCCACAGCAGGTGGAAGAGGCATTATTAAAAAGAATATTACCACATAGTATTGAAGCGGAGCAGTCGGTCATCGGTTCCATGATCATAGATCGGGATGCAATCGTAGTAGCTTCGGAAATAATTCTTGAAGATGATTTTTACAGCAAGCAGTACGGCATTCTTTTTGAGACGATGGTGGAGTTGAATGATGAAGGAAAGCCGGTTGATCTTGTCACTTTGCAGGACAGGCTTAAGGAAAAAGACGTACCGCCGGAAGTCAGCAGTCTGGAGTTTGTCAGAGATTTGATCACTGCCGTACCGACTTCCGCAAATATCAAACATTATGCTAACATTGTAGCAGAGAAGTCTATGCTTCGCAGGCTGATCAAATTGAATGAGGAAATTGCTAACACCTGTTATGTGGGAAAGGAAAGCCTGGAAGTCATTCTGGAAGATACGGAAAAAAGAGTCTTTGATTTGATACAGCGCAGGAATACAGAAGATTTTGTACCGATCAGACAGATTGTCATGAATGTTATGGACAGAATTGAGAAGGCTTCCCATAATAAGGGGAATGTGACCGGCGTTGCGACAGGCTTTATCGATCTGGATTATAAGACTGCCGGTATGCAGCCTTCGGATCTGATTCTGATTGCGGCAAGACCTTCCATGGGAAAAACCGCATTTGTTTTAAATATTGCTCAGTATGTGGCATTTAAGCAGAATCAGACGGTGGCTGTTTTCAGTCTGGAAATGTCAAAGGAGCAGTTGGTGAACCGTCTTTTCTCGATGGAATCCAAAGTAGATTCCCAGCACCTGCGAACGGGAAACCTTTCGGATGAAGAGTGGGAAAAGCTGATTGAAAGCGCGGGCATCATCGGAAAATCCAATTTGATCATAGATGATACGCCGGGAATCAGTATTTCCGAGCTGCGATCCAAATGCCGCAAATATAAATTAGATTACCATCTGGATATGATCATTATTGATTATCTGCAGTTGATGTCAGGAAGCGGGCGCAATACCGATTCCAGGCAGCAGGAAATTTCTGATATATCCCGTTCACTAAAGGCATTGGCAAGGGAGTTGAATGTTCCTGTGATCGCATTATCACAGCTTAGCCGTGCGGTAGAGCAGAGACCGGATCATAGACCTATGCTTTCGGATCTGCGTGAATCCGGTGCCATTGAGCAGGATGCCGATGTGGTCATGTTCATTTATAGGGATGATTATTATAATAAGGATACAGAGAAAAGAAACATTGCGGAGATTATTATTGCAAAACAGAGAAACGGTCCCATCGGTACGGTGGAGTTAGTCTGGTTACCGGATTTTACCAAATTCGGCAATCTGCAGAAATAGGATACAGTATAGAATTTCAAATACAGAATATACAAAAGAGACAAGCCCGGTTCGGTTTGTCTCTTTGCGTTTTAAGAAAGGGGAATGAAAATGAAAGAGGAAATGTTATTGATCTCGGAGGCGGCGAAACAGGTTCAGGTAGAAACGCATGTACTTCGTTATTGGGAGGAGGAACTGCAGCTCCCGATTAAAAGAAACGAAATGGGGCATCGGTATTATACGATGGAAGATGTAGATCAATTTAAGGAGATTAAACTATTGAAAGAGCAGGGATTACAGTTGAAAGCAATCAGGACCATTTTAAGAAAAGAAGGACAGGAAGCTATGACACAGGACAAGCAGGTGGCGGAGGCGAACGCTGTAGTGCCGGAAGTATCCGCAGAGGACAAGGCAATGGAATATATGATTGGCAGAAAGCAAAAATATATTGTTCATTTATCGGAAGATGCCCGCAGAGAGGAAAAAGCAAACAGATTGCAGTATTTGCTGCAGCATATGATGGTAGAGACCGTAAAAGCTGCGAATAAGGAACTTTGCGAGGAGATCAAAGAAAGTATCTTAAAAGAATTGGACTATCAATTCCGTGTCAGGGAAGAGCGGGAAGAAGAGCATTGGAAAAAGGAAGAGGAGCATTATCGTCAGGTGGATGAGATGCTCAGACAGCGTTTCAAGGTTAGGGATAGGCAGCATAAAAATAAAAAGGAAAAGAAGAATAATCTGTTTTCTAAGCATTAGTTCCTTCCGGCGTATCCTTGGGTATCATGCGAAAAAAAGCATCCGGCTGACAAAGCCGAATGCTTTCCTATCTTCTTTTGTTGCTTAACCCTGAGAAATAGCACCGGTCGGGCATGCTCCTGCACAAGAACCGCAATCGATGCATGTGCCGGGATCGATTTCAAATTTGCCATCTCCCATGCTGATTGCGCCTACCGGACACTGAGCTTCACAAGCGCCGCATGCTACGCAAGCATCACCAATTACATAAGCCATAATCATATCCTCCTTATCATGTAAAGCATATTGGTATAAGTTATATCCATTACAACTTTTATTTTAATATAAAAGAGAGGATTATACAAGCGAAAACTTCAGGTTATTCTTTCAGTTCTGCGCGGCGCTTGCGAATACCGTTTAATATGATTTCTTTTTTCTCAAGCAGCACATTTTTATCCATGGCAGGGACGCCTTTGAGTTTATATTCCATGCCCAGCTTCTCATACTTGCTTTCACCCATAGTATGATAGGGGAGGGCGTCTAACGCCTTTAAATTCGTAAATTCGCCGATAAAATATCCAAGTTGAAACAAATATTCATCATCATCGGTAAGCCCCGGAACGATAACGTGACGGATCCACATATCGACATTTTTCTCATTCAGGTATTTTGCAAAAGCAAGGATGCCGTCGTTAGGTTGAGATGTCAGTTCTTTATGCTTCTCAGGATCTATATGCTTAATATCAAGCATGACCAAATCGGTCAATGTCATCAGTTTATCCAACTTGGCAAGCCACTCCGGATTGGCGTTTTGCTTATAAGCAATGCCTGAGGAATCAATACAGGTGTGGATGCCTTTTTCCTTCGCGAGAGTAAAAAGATCCAAAAGGAAATCGACCTGCATCAGCGGTTCACCGCCGGTCACGGTAATGCCGCCGCCTTTATAGAAACTGATATTTCTTTCATATTGTTCAATAATATAGGACGGTTCCATTAAGGTGCCGCCGTTCATATCCCATGTATCCGGGTTGTGACAATAGGCACAGCGCATGGGGCAGCCCTGCACGAAAACAACAAATCGCACGCCGGGGCCGTCTACTGTGCCAAAGCTTTCCAGAGAATGTATTCTGCCTTTCATAGAGTGATACCTTTCTTCTTTATACTATTCAGATTAATCATGACAATAGTATACTATCACGAATAGCAAAAATCTAGTCATGGATTACAAAAAAATACACCGGGCATAATTTGACGGATGTAAGCGGGCATGATAAGATGAAAAAAAATTAAGAGGAGGTAGAAAATGCGTTATCAGGCAAGCGGAGGACGTTACGAAACAATGGTATATAACAGACTGGGAAAGAGTGGTCTAAAGCTTCCGATGATCTCTCTGGGACTGTGGCATAATTTTGGAGACAACAGTGATTATGAAAATATGAAAGCACTGTGCTTTACCGCCTTTGACCGGGGAATTACCCACTTTGATCTGGCGAATAATTATGGGCCGGAAGCAGGTGCGGCAGAGCGTAATTTTGGGAAGATATTGAAAGAAGAAATGCAGGATTACCGGGACGAGATGATTATCAGCACCAAAGCAGGTTATGAAATGTGGGATGGACCGTATGGAAACTGGGGAAGCCGAAAGTATCTGCTGGCAAGCTTAGATCAAAGTCTGAAAAGGATGGGACTGGAATATGTAGATATTTTTTATCATCACAGAATGGATCCGGAGACGCCGCTAGAAGAGACGATGGGGGCATTAAACAGTGCTGTCAAGAGCGGCAAAGCCCTTTATGCAGGCATCTCCAACTACGATGGGAAAACTATGAAAAAAGCGGCAGCGATACTGGAAGATTTAAAATGTCCCTTTGTGATCAATCAGAACCGTTATTCCATCTTTGATCGCTCTATTGAGAAAAATGGATTGAAAGCAGCAGCAACAGAACTTGGTAAAGGAATTATTGCTTTTAGTCCTTTGGCGCAGGGACTTTTGACAGAGCGTTATTTAAATGGCGTACCTAAGGACAGCCGTATCAAAACTGACGGTCGTTTCCTGAAAGAGGAACAGGTTTCGGAAAGAATAGAGCAGATACAGGCACTAAATGAAATTGCAAAACAGAGAGGACAAAGCCTTGCACAGATGGCATTGAGCTGGATCATGAAAGACGGTGAGGTGGCAAGCGTATTGATTGGCGCATCCAAGCCGGAGCAGATTATTGACAACTGCGGCATCATTGGAAATATACACTTTACAGAAGAAGAACTGCAGAAAATAGATGAGATTGTTTTTCGTTAAAAAATAAGCTGCCACAAAGTAGATTTAATCTTCTTGTGGCAGCTTAATTCAGTTACATCTTCTAATACAGGATATTACATGCTTTCATGGAAGGTACGAGCAATAACGTCTTCCTGCTGTTCCTTTGTCAGTTTGATGAAATTAACTGCGTAGCCGGATACGCGAATTGTCAACTGAGGATAGTTCTCAGGATGTTGCTGAGCATCCCGCAATGTATCTCTGTTGAGTACGTTTACGTTAAGGTGATGACCACCCTTTGTTGCATAACCGTCTAATAATGCTACAAGGTTATCTACCTGAGCTGTATTTTCTGCTGCCATATCTAATTCCTCCTTCATTTTTTCTTATCTAGTGGAAGTCATCCAGTCCCTGTTCCAATGTTGGTACGCTGCAGGCCAATGGCGTTCTGGAACAATCCGTACATCCCATCGTCTGCACTTTTTTGGAAGCATCGGAAGCGGCATCGACATCGACGTTCACATGTCCGACTCCCTGTGCCATACCTGAATCCAGCATTTTCACAAAATCTTCAATCATTTGATTTTCGTCCATAACATCCACCCTTTTTAAAAATTATTTATTAAGATCCAGTTCAATATCGCCTGCGAATACCTGATCTTCTTTACCAAGTGCACCGGGGATGATGGTAAATGTGTTGGAGATACCATCCTGTGCATCCTTGAAAGGAAGTTTGGATACGGAAGATAAGGAAGCTACCGCACCGTGAGTATCGCGTCCGTGCATCGGGTTAGCGCCCGGAGCAAACGGTTCACCTTTTCTACGTCCGTCAGGTGTATTACCTGTAGCCTTACCGTAAGTTACGTTAGAAGTAATGGTAAGGATAGAGGTTGTAGGAACACCGTTTCTGTAGGTATGATGTCTTCTGATTGCCGTCATAAACTTATGAACGATCTCCTGTGCGATCAAGTCTACGCGGTCATCATCATTACCGTATTTCGGGAATTCGCCGGTGGTCTTGAAGTCAACGATGACGCCGTCTTCATCTCTGATCGGCTCAACCTTAGCATATTTGATTGCAGATAAAGAGTCGGCTACGATAGACAGACCTGCGACACCTGTTGCGAAATAACGTTTTACATCTCTGTCATGAAGAGCCATCTCTGCTCTCTCATAGCAGTATTTATCATGCATATAGTG
>JAFLTF010000002.1:62707-68293 GCA_022510585.1 Lachnospiraceae bacterium | reverse complement strand
CTCTACTCTCATTTTCTCAGTTTTCTCCTTTCTCTTCTTCTTCCCAAGCAGGCTTTCTGGGAAAACCCACATGATAGGTAACTTTTTCCATAGTCAACTCATGTTCGCCGATCAGATATTTTCCGACGGTAATGTCTCTCCCTATAATAATCCCTTTTGGATAGTCATTTAAGCACCGGTTCAAAAGCGCTGCCTGTGCTTCTCTGGACTGATCCGAGAGGGGGTTGTTGGGATTGACACTCCCGATGGTAACCAGTTTTATGTAGTGGATATCTGTCAAGGCTGTTCTATCTTCCCTGATCATCGTTATTCTCCATGCTTGCCCGCCATCGCATCGTTGTAGTCAGCTTTCTTTTGGAAAAGTTCTTTCTCGATGTCATCTACGTTTACCATGGCTGCCACGGCATCTTTCTGGGCGACTGCAATGGCAATGTAGCAGCTGTCATCCATGCCGTAAGCGACAGGTTTGCCCTCTTTACTGAGCGATTTTAATGCGAACATCTCCGATACCGTGCCTTCTTCCGGAGCTTTGCTATCCACCAGCAGACGGATATAATCCGAAACCTGATTCCGGAAGGTGTTCCAACTGCTGTTTACCGCCTCCATTGTCTGAGAATACTCTGCAGCCGCCGCGTCGTTCTTCTCGTTGTCTTTTTCCAGCTTATCCATCAGCTGCATCATGTTGCTCTGATACACGTTCTGCTGAGTAGTCGCCAATTTCTTGAGATGGGAGATGTGGTTGTCCAATCCATCTTTCGCCGCGCCAAGGCGCAACTCAATCCGGCTGATTTCCTGGCGCAGCGCCTTTAAACGCTCTGCCTTGAGCCTTGCCTGCTCGGGTAGACTCTGACCATTGCCATCCCTTAAGGAGGAGCCTACCAGAGAAGGAGCAATGTTGACTGCCATCATGTCCAGAACCCGGGCTAGACCCTCGGGCATGCCGTGGTTCGTAGCACGTACATCCACATGATACTTGGCAGAATTATCAGAGCTTCTGGTATTGGACTGATGCGCACTGATACTGCCGGTAATATTGACCTTCGAAATACCCAGATTCACAGAGTTGGACAAAGCAGCCCCCACATCCATGGAAGAGTCCTGCTTCTCGCTCTGTTTAACCTCCATGTCAAAAAGGATGTTCACCTCATCTACCTGGAGATTGGGAATCGGTACGATGGCGAGCATGGGTACATCCACCTTCATCTCATCCAGATTGCTTGTTCCGTCCTCATTGGTGCTGTGCTTCTGATAGGCAAAGGCTACTGTACGCACCTTGCCCTCCTTGTCAACGCCTACGCGATTGATAAAATCCGCCGTGGAATTAGCCAGCATGATGCTTGCATCCGCCGCTGCACGCAGCGGTGCACCGATCAGCTGGTCCATCTGTAATCCCGCAAATTGTTCAGCAATTGCCATAAAAACCCCTTCTTTCTTTTTATCATTATTTTTATCCGGTCGAGGATGCCTCTTTTATGTTTCATGGGATAATAGATGCATGTCACGCTGACATTCTCGACAAAAAATATCCTTTCCTCCTTCCCACAACCCAGCTCATCATCCAACAGCAGCCGCAGGTTCATCTCCCATGCCAATTCCTCTGCCCAAAGCATAGATCGCCTACTCATAATCCTTCTCCAGACCGAACTCAATCTCCTTGTTCATGATCTTCTCCTGATACTCCATAATGCGGTTGGCAATATGAGACTGCGCCATCTTGTATTTATCCTTGTCAAATTCTCTGGTGATTTCCTC
Source organism: Lachnospiraceae bacterium (assembly GCA_022510585.1). GTDB lineage: Bacteria > Bacillota > Clostridia > Lachnospirales > Lachnospiraceae > UBA3282. Next base: position 66,541 of record JAFLTF010000002.1, on the reverse strand, counting down.
GAAGGCATCCTTACCGATCTGTTCCATCCGCTCCTGTTCTGCTATCATGTCTGATATCTTTTGATAGAGCTGCTTTAACTTCTTAATCTTGGCCCTTAATCTGGAAACCTCCATCCAGGTATTTTTCTGGTCGTTTGATCCCAAATTGCCATCCACCGCCACAGGAGTCGTGTCTGTCTTCTTTGCGATTTGGTTGGTGCTTAACGTATCCGTCAGTCGCATGATCCCCTCTGTAGCCGGCATGGATGCAACCTTCAGCTTATAGTTCACCCGGGGCAGGAAATCACTTTCCCGCTGCTCCGGGGAACAAATGCGCGCAGTGATCGCGCATTTGTTTTCGTCCTTCTTTTCTGCCCTGACCTCTGTGGAGAAGTCAATCTCCGCCTTTTCCACATTCAGATTCGTGATAGGTACAATAGATAACAGAGGAACCTGCATCTGGAGGTTTTCGACACTGTAGCCCTCCTCCCCCTCAGGCCGCACCTGGTCGTAGGCAATATTGATATTGTTCAGGCGTACAACCTCCTCCTGGCCGTTCTGCTGCACGGTTCCCATGCTTTTGATGGCATCCACCACCTGCGCACGAAGCTGCTGGTTAGATTTTGCCAAGGCATGCAACGGCGCATAGACCAGATCATCCAGCGGAATAAAATCGCTGTCCTGATAGCTGTCTCCCTCTACCTTATCATCGTCATAATAGTGTTCTGATTCGTCCATGTACACTTCTCCTTATGTTATAAACAATGCTCTTTCTTCTTCTCTACGCCGCACCAGGCCTGCGAGCACCTTGCCGCCGCCCTTGTTATACAGAAGTAATTTTTCCGCAATTGTCGCTGCATCCCTGCCGGACACCAGTTTCTGAAGGTTTCCATTCCCGCAGTTATAGCAAAAACTTGTAAGTGCATCAAACTGGTTCTGGTTCAGCGAGAATGTAATCATTCCTTTTTTGACACAGTTATTCACATAACCGCTGTATTTTTCCAAATCTTTTTTCAGGAGTGTCCTGGCCTCCTCCTCAGAGGAGAGTCTGTCCCCCGGATTGACGCCGTTTGTATGCCCATAGCCGATGGTCCACACGCCTGCCGGGCACTTGTATGCTTCTAAGCGGCATCCCTCAAACTTTGCAACAAGCTCTACCCCTCTGTCAGAGACACTCATCTCACTCGGTGCAGCTGTATTGGTCAATGCGTCCTGCTTCTCATGTGCCATAGCTGCCTTTACATCTCTCCGGAAGCCTTCCATAGTATAGCCGCACTGTAAACCGTTCCAAAGATGGTCCGGATCCATATGTCCAGAAGCTATCCCCCTGTCATGGCCCTCCTTGTGGCTGATGATCACACCATCTTCCTCGGGATCAAGTTCGTATTGCTCACAAAGATAGGCAAACAAGTCCACTGCCGCATCATAGGTGCGCTTCACCACAGCCATGGCTGCATCATAGTCTGTGCAAACGAAACCGGCTCCCTCTGTATACTTGATACATGCCGGCTCACACATCTCTACGCCGATGTGGGTGTCATTTGCTTTTCCGCCGCAATGCCATGCTCTATGATTCCAGGGAAGTGTCTGGTATACCTTGCCTGTATTTCCGTCAATAAACGCATGGACACAAGCCTTAGCCGCATTAGGACTGTTCCAGCTTTTCACGAAAACCTCTGCTGAGGGCTGCGAACAGCCTACACTGTGCAGCATCAGTCCCTTTACACTAATCTTTTTTCTCACTGCATAGCAAGGATTCTGGGTCAAAATATTTACTGCAATTTCCATATGAAATCCTCCCATATAATTTTATTGTTTTTCTGTTACTAACTCTTTTTCGCACTTTTGCTTAAGAGTACATTCCAGATGTATAGTCTAAGTCATTCCCTTGTGGAGGACCGGAAATATATTTTGACTTTTACCCATAAATCAAGTCATATCAATAAAAAGTTTTCCTTAGCATAAAAAATGCTGTTCGGTAAATACCGAGCAACATCATAAGCTTTTTATGCCTTTATAAACTAGGATGTGTGAAGGGACAGAATTTCAAAACGATATATAAAGTTCTATACGTTAAATTTCTTTTTCAAAATGTTTTCATTCAAAAGATGATTCGTTTCAAAATCTCCCTTATAAAAAACTGCCCAATTATTGAAAATACAAGGAAGATTTTTGGCTTTTTCCAAGGTATCTACGGCAATCAGATTTAAGGAAATGTTATTTTTATCACAGTATTCCTGCATCTGTTCGATACAGTTTGGAATGTACGGGCATTGTAAGCCGTAATAGATTGTCAGTTCTTTGCTGTCTATCTTCATTTTCTTTACATTTTCAGAAAAAACGGGGAATTCTCCATGAAAGGACAGCGCCAATAGCTCATAGTCATCTCCCGCTGTGTCTACCACTTCAAAACCATATTTTAAGAAAAACTTTTTCTCGGACAAAAAGGGCTTTTTCTTTTTCGAGCTAAGCACACATATCCCGGATTTTCCTTTCGCTTTTGCGTCATTGATACAATATTCAAGGAGCGCTTTCCCATGGCCTTTTCCTTTAAATGCGCCGGCCACCCACAGACAGTAGATATACATGTAATTATCTCCACAAACAGGTATCCAGGCTGTTTCCAAAGGCGCATACTCAATAAACACTTTCCCTTTTTCATTGAGTTTACGAAAAATATGTCCCTCTTCAATTCGTTCTTTCAGCCATTGCTTTTTTATTGCTACGCCGTTTTGATGCTTTTTATCTGCAATGGCGCAGCATAAATGCTCCCTATCGATATTATCAAGCGTCAGATTTATATATTGTACGTCCATCCTATCTCTCCTTGGAATAGTTTTATCTCATTATACCTTTATAACCTTGACAACATATGTCATGGTTTGTTTTTTTCGTATATCTTTTTTGCTTCGTCAGACAAGATTTCTCTTAAATATGCAGGTTCGATCACCTCAACCTGTGTTCCAAAAGATAATAGATACCCGATTAGCCAATTATCCTCCGGCATCTTTGCAGAAGCGATTAAATCACCGTTTTCCTGTTCTGTAATCTCACTTGCTTCAAATTCATCATAAACACGATATGCCATTTCTTTCGGGAAACGGAGTGAAATCGTATTGTATCTTTTGGGAGGATTCTCCTCTGACTCCGGATATTCCATCGGGGTAAAATCTTCGGGTAATAGTTTCAGTTCAACGATGCGGTTAAATTTGAAGATACGAAAGTCAGATCTCTCAACGCAATATGCTTTGAGATACCATTCTTTTGCTTTGTATAGCATTTTGAGAGGATATATTTTTCTTTCGCTTTTTGTCCCATAAGAGTTTACATACTTGATTAATACCGCTTTATGTGCAATAACTGCATTTTTCAATAGTTCAAAGGTGGTGTTGTCCTGTGATTTACTTCCCCAGCGTGAAAAATCCACCTCAAACCAAGGATTCGCATTCATATGGAAAAGCGCCGACAATTTTGTCAGCATTTCTTTTTCAAAAGCGCTGTTTACAATCGAAACACTTTGTAAAGCGGCTAATATGTCCTGCTTTTCTGTGTCTGAAAAGAGGGTTCTATCTAAAACATAACTATCCAGAATTTGTATTCCACCGTTTCTACCTGTTGTCACATAGATCGGTATACCTGCACTGCTGATCACATCTATATCACGGTATATGGTTCGTACAGATACTTCAAATTTTTCTGCCAATTCGGGGGCAGTGACATGACCTTTCTCTAAGATATGATAGATAATTTTGAATAATCTGCTTTCTTTCAAATGATCACCTCCATGACTATTATAATGTATAAAACCTTGACATGTGATGTCAAGGTTTGTGGGTTGTTGGGGAAAATATCTGT
>JAFLTF010000002.1:22232-62607 GCA_022510585.1 Lachnospiraceae bacterium | reverse complement strand
ATAAAACCTTGACATGTGATGTCAAGGTTTGTGGGTTGTTGGGGAAAATATCTGTATTAATAATACAAATAGTACATTTACCGGCACTATTTTAGACTCTGATTTTTATCCGATACTCTGTGGCACTCCTACACACAACTACAAAGAACAATCCCATAACAATAAGTTAATCCTTTTCATTATTTCCAGAGAAAAACTTTTAATATATATGATTTTTTAATGATGCTTACCAATGATGTGTTTACCACTGCTTACTAGGATTTAATTAATGTTTATATAATCTAAAATTCATATATTAATTGTCTTATAATTTAACTTATAATTTTCTAAACATGCTAAATTAATCTCCGAAGCCATGATACACTTTCCGCCCAAGTAGCGCATTGCTTGATGGAATCCACCTATTCCGGCAAATAAATCTACAAACGTGAATTTGAACTTATTATTTTTATCAGTTCTAATCCTTTTATCTATTGGACGCTCTACATCATTTGGCACTTCCCATTGTTTTCCTTTTTTATACGCACCTGGAATTATACCAGCAGCACACATTGCACATACACGAGCACTTGTAACTCCCCATTTGCTCGCAATTTCTTTTGTTGATACATATTCCACTATTACATACCATCCTTTTAAACTTTTCCACAAAAATTTATAATAAAATATAAAAACAAATTTTATTTTTATATTTTATCGTTTATTTTTGGATATAATAACGCAAATTTATATTGCCTATATATATCTTATTTTAATGACAATAGGAAGCCTTTCTTCATTACTTAAGATTTGAATACTTCTTTTATATATCTCACTTATTTGAGAGCTAACTGATTGATAAATATTTCAGGATCTATTATCTTTAGATATAAAATGTTACATTTCAGGCATTTATTATACTCCGAACTACAAATAAAATCAATTAAAGGTACCTATTAATAACACAAAAAAATGTTTTTGATCACCGCCTTTCATTATACCCCTTTTTGATGATTTGAGAATTTTCTATAAAATAATAAAAAGTAAGGATGCCAATTCAAGGAGTACCTTTAATATTTTTTTGTTCCTATTCCGCCGTTTAATATTACTTGTTTTTCAAAAAATATATAGTATAATATATATATCTAATCGTCGCATTTAAATAATCGAAATGCACATTGAAAATTCAATATTGTCTGGCATAAAAATAGGATGAAACCATCAGGTTTGGTATAACTGAGTTGTTCAGAAACACTTAAAAACCGGAGGCTCATGCTATGACACATAATATAACAAAAGACAACCAAAATGATAAGGTACTTACAGAAAAAACTATCTTTTTTCAAGAGATTTTATATGACATCGGCCCTAAAAGCTGCCAATGCATACAAGAAAAAGAAATTCCCGATCACATCCATTTTCTAATATCTCTTCCTATCGGCATTTTCAAACAGGTCAATGTATATGAGTCTGATACTTGGCAGGAATCTTCCAGTTTTTTAAAGATACCACATATCGTTTTATGAAAATGGGCTGTATCATGAGTTATCCGATGAAAAGGTTTCGGGACTGGTTGATATCCTCTTCAGTGATATACCATCTGAAATACAGACAATGCAGAAAACCTCCTGAACGAAAAAGTACATTGAGGTCTGAATCACTGCCAGATATTAAACTTTCGATGTGCATAGCTAAAATCTGTGTGCGAAGTTTGAGTAATTAGATAAATACGGGATAGACCTAATATCCTTACTTTTGGATTTTCCGTATGTAGTAAACTTTAATAGAATAACAAAAGACCAGGGAAAGGCAGCATATCCCTGACCAGAATGTGAAAGGAGAAAAATAATGAACACACATGCGCAACTTCTTCGGAATATCTCGGAGAAAATCCCCACAGGCACTTTCGCCTCTATGGAACTCAATCTGGCTGAACCAGCCAACTTCCAATGTGTGGTCTCCCAGTTCGGCGGGGAGGAGCATCTGACCGCACATTACCCAAACCTCGCCCGTATACTTACACTGACGCGGCAGACTTCCAAAGCGCCTACCGCCTCCAACACTGGTTTCTGCAATAAAGCTGTTGTGCTTGATATGGGCTACGACCTTGCATCAGGCACCGCCTACGCGATGGGAACCATGACAGTCACCGAGCCGGCAGAGCGGCTATACATGACGATGGACGTCTACGCGGAAGATGAACTGGTGGCGCACAACGCTGTTTTCCTCTGTGCTTGTCATGCCGGCGAAATTGAGACGCAATCCGTTCCTCTACCGCCCCTGCCGGATGGAAAAGTTTATCATGCCTATCTGCAGGCCACCTGGCAGCCCCAAAGCGCCAAGACGCTCCGCTCTATGGTTGCGAAGGCAGAGTCAACTTCCAGCAGTAAAAACGCCATACAAGATGTAACCATTACTCATCCCCGGCACATACGTTCCGCTGCATCCGCAGCAATCACCGTTGCCTATTCCCGTGACGCGTCCGATAAGGACTACTGTTACCCCGCGTCACGGAACAAAAAAACAGGGAATGAAATGGTTTTTCTGGATATAGAAGGGTCTGCCAAACTGGCCGACAACTACCATGTTGACTCTATCGTCAGCGCAGGTGCAGTGCTGTCCTGCGTTGGGTTTGGGGATATCCTCTATTTAGGCTCCCTTAAATTTGGGGAAAAGGGAACGCCGGGCGTTGTCGTCTTTCCTGAAAATGACGGATCAAGCATAGGTTGGAAATTTGATCAGTCCTGGCAAAACGAGATTCCGGACTGTGTCCGCTACAGCAACCGCACGCATGATCTGGAAATCGGCATCTCATTCCGGTGCAAGGAGGATAAAAACATTTATACGCTTCTTATTACCAGCAAGGGTACCGATCTTGTTCTCTCTCAACCTCATGTACAGAAAATTTCTAAGATCCACCTATATTGGGGCTGCCTCGCCAAAGGTACACAAATCACTATGGAAGACGGCTCCACATGTCCGATTGAAAAAATCAAGGTAAACGATCGGGTATTGCGTCCTGATGGTGGCAGTGCCTGTGTGACTCAAGTGATTACCGGAACAGAGGAAAATATCTATATCATGAAGCTCGAGAACGGCATGACAGTGCAGGCCTCCCGCAACCATCCCTTTGGAAACGGCGACGGCTTCACCGCCACCATCGACCTCAATTCCCAGTCTCAGCTCCAGACCAAAGACGGTCTCTCGCCGGTTTTGTACTGCTATCCCACGGATTACCACGATAAGGTCTACAATCTGGAACTGGACACCGGCGACAGCTTTTTTGCCAATGGGATCGTCTCTGGCACCAACCAGATTATGGGTGATCTTGCGGATCTGTACAACAATAACCTGCTCGCCATCGAGGGCTCCCCGGAGCTTCTGGAAGAGTGCAGACAGCTAACATACGATTTTGAACAGGGTCTGCTTTAAAAAGGAGGAACTACATGGCTGTTAATAAAAATCGCAACAGTATTCACACACTCAAAACTACCTCCGTGGGCTGGTTGGCCCACCGAAATATTCCGAATCTATCCATCGGAACAGGAGCAGCTTTTACCTTGCAGGTTTATGTCGTTCTGTCCAACGACATTGATGGCATGCTCTACGCGCAGGATGGGGGATTTTCTCTGAAGCTTGTGGACGGTCTACCGGTCTTTTCTATGCCAGGCTTCGGTACGCTGGCAGCAACGGCGAGCTGGAAGCTGACTTCCAACAGCTATGTGTACATAGCCGTCCGGCACGACAATGGAACCCTTACCATGTTCCTGAACGGTCTGCCGATAGCCGAAACCAAGGTTACGCCCACAGCTGCTTGTACCGGAGACTTTACCATCGGCAAGGACTTTGCCGGCGGCTTCTCTTTGATCCGGGTCAGCTCCAAAGCCATGACCGACAGAGAGATTTTAGTGTGCAATGTGGAACAACCTGAGCCGGATCAGGCCTGTGTATTTCAGTCCGACTGCCAGACCGCACAATATAAGGACGTCAGTCCCAACCATCTGCCGATTTGGGCCTGCGGCGAGGGTGCTGGCTGTGGAATGTTTACCGCCTGCGCAAGCTTCACAGGTGCCGGACTCTATCGCTGCAAACCGGGGACTTCGCTCCAGGGTGACCAAACACTGCTCCTAAAGCTCTGGCCCCAGAGCTGTCAAGAAACACAGCGAATCTATACAGCCCTCGACGGTCAAAAGGAGCTGTACGCTCTGGAACTTATCCCCCAACAGGACGCCTCCTTCCAACTGTGTGTGACGGACAGCAACCACCGACTGGTCTCCGATAAAAAACTCCTGCCCTCTCTTTGGCAGGATGTGGCCGTAGTGTTCTCCAAAGGAAAAGCATGTCTGTATCTGGATGGCAAGGAAGACGCTCAGGCAGACTTTACCCTATCGGCGACCCGTACGGAAATCGTTGTGGGCGCTGTATATAAGGAGGGCCGTCATCCCAATCAAGGCTTTCATGGGTATATGGCCTATACGGCGGAGTTTAGCCGCGCACTGCCACTGGAGGAGATTGCTGAATATGCGGATGACCCTCCCTATCTCTATGAGGAAAATCTGGCATCGCTTCTCCCTCTGGACTGGGAAGAGGAACCCGAGCTTGTCAGCGTCCAACCAATCGTTCGAGTTGGTTCCGTGCAGTTTTGCATGGCTGCGGACACCACACCACTGGATACTGAGACAGGAGTTTCAACAAGGCTTCCCGACAAGGAATCGCCAGAATGGAGTAAGCTCGACGATGAGGACCGCTGGACTCTGGAGCTGTTCGCCGCTTTGGCCCAAGGGTTGTACTCGAATTTATTGGGTTTCCCCGATACAGAGATTTCCTTAGATCAGGACATCAGCCCGATTAAAAAGCAACCATTTATAACAAAAAAATTATATGATGAAATCATTAGTGAGAGCGAAGAATCGTCCTCTGACTTCAACCCCGATGAGCTAGAGCCTTTAGAGATGGAGGAGACATTTACAGCTAATGCTAATGGGCATGGACTTCCCGGAGTCCTTCGAGGCATAGCAAGTAGAGTCACCACGTTCTCTCTGGGTTGTATTGCACACTGGCTGCAAAGCCACGCAGGGCTCATTGCAGCTATCACAGTGGCAGTAGGGAGTGCGATTATTGAGGTAACCCTTCTTTCCTACAATTCGAAACGTCCCAAGCGGAAGGACAGTAAATTAAAAGTGACCGGAATCTGTTGGAACCATAACGGCGATCCCACGGCCGGAGGACTTCACTACCACAAGGGGGGTGAAGATAAACCCGAAAGTATGACGGATATGCCAAAAGAAAACGAGGAAAAATTAGAAACGACCTGCGTGTTGGTTCCTTCACAACTAAAAAATCCCACGGTGGATATCACTCTGTCCTACAGTAGCTCTGAGACCACCTCGTTCAAAGGAACATTGGATGTATCTGACATCTCAAATTCCGGAAAACTGCTTGCTACAGGAGGTACTCATATCCCCTTTACGGTTGCACCCGGAGGATCGGTAACGGTCTCGATAAGTTATGATGTCTCAAAATTACCCAGAGACGGGCTGCACAAGCAGACAAATATCTGGCAACTGAGGGCAAACGGTGAGTTCCTCACCAACTGCGATTGTATTATCTACACTTTAGCTAACAAACCATTAAAGCCGTGGTCAATAAATGACGGAAAACCTTACAGCACCAACGAGCCCAGCTATATTCGCACTGAGTTTTTGGATTTCTTCGCCACGGATAACACCGGCCAGGATTTCAGAAAGTATGCTGTCGATAGACTATATAAAAGCGGCTTCCAATATGATGCCTTAGCCGGTCGCTGCATGTATTCGGATCCTTACCTTGGCGCTTTTAAACTGAATAAATTTGTCTCACATTGCACAAAGACCGGACAAAAACTCAACTGTACAGACTGTGCCAATATTATCTCCGTCGCCTGCGCCGCGGTCGGGCAGGATCTGCCTATGGCAATTTTTGACGGTGGGCTATTGGGAAGAGGTTTCTCATGCAACAAAATAAAGGCGATCGGCACAGGCGACTGGGCGTATCCTTTCTATAATGCTAAAACCAAAACAGGCGGCTTCAACTATCATCAGGTAAATGTGGACTCAAGCGGAAAGCCGTCATCCATGTCTCCTATATACGATGCGTGTCTGGCCGTAGATGGTGGTAAATATCCGGGAGATGCAATTTCCGGTGCTGAGAAAAAAGTTGTTCTGCCTACCGGATTACAAGCCTGCGCCACCAGTTCCGATCAAGTGGATGTCCCTATCGATAAACCCTATACCAAGGAAGTTTATCGGGAAAGGCTCGTCGCCAACGGATGGAGATGTAACTTTGCTCCCTTCGGTTTGCCGGAGCTTCAGCCGTGTGTATACAGAGTGCATACCTTCAGTTCCGATGTTTCTGCAGATCAGCTCAGATACGCTAATACGGATTCGAGAATCCTTTGGGCATTGAAAACGTTCTCTTTGGACTCTGTCAAAGAGGATGACACACAGTTCTCCATCAATGAAAATCAGTCCTGGAGCCTGACCGGCAGTAGCCATGTGGAGTGGGTAGAGAAGGTATCGGGCTATGAGCAGGCGGAACAGCAGTGGCGTGGGGAACATTGCCGCGTGGAGCATTGGCACTGCAGCTCCGTGTCGGAAGCTGCGGCGCGCATGGCTGCAGAAATCGCCTACACAGCAAATCCAGACATCCGTTCCGGAGAGGAGGACGGGTTCCGGGTAGGTGACCGCTGCTTTATCATCGGAGACTGCTGTATCATTTTCATGCGGGCAAGACATGTCTTTGTTGTCACGGCGGAAACAAGAGAGATTGCCCTGGCTGCCGCACAGGAATTGGCTGTGCAATTCTAAGAACCTGTATTCATCAGCGTTTGAGCAAGGTATGGAATAGGATATAATGACCATAGTGTCTGCAGAAGAGACAGAAATTTCATAATTTTTTCTGAGATGCCGCGGTGGTTAAGCTAAAAGAGGGTACGTTCCACCTCCCAGCACCAAGGAATCTTTTCCCATTGATGAAGCTTGATTTTCTCTGAAATATCAATCTCAAGAGATATTAAACTTCATATAGTTCCCCCGCTGGGGCTAAAAAATGTCAGTATTATCACGGCAGTTGCCAAATGCATACGCTAGTGTCAGCGCTTGACTCTTGCTCGCGAAAAAAAGGCGTTCTGCACTTTCATATGAAGTGCAGAACGCCCTATGTCAAGATAATTATGAATCATTCTTAATTTTCTTTAGATCTTCTTCAACATCTTCTATTGTTGGCAGTTTCTCACTGCTTACCAAATACCCTTCTTCCATTAGCCTGAGAATCCTTTGTTCATTCCCTCCATTCTGCAGCTCTTTTGCGGCCGATACCATCTCAAATGGATACAGACAAAGTTTCACGGCAGATAACCTGACAATCTTGGAGACTATTTCCTTACCATATTGCTTCCGAATAAAATACAAGGTAGCATACACAGAATCCAGCCATTCTGCCACAGCTATATCATCCGGTTTTTCGTTAAAATCAATATATTGTCTGGCAGCTACGCATTCCTCTGCCCATTCAACCCACACAGGTGCACACTTAGCTTCACCTGATAGTTCACTCAATTTGCTGACAAAAATCTCTTTCTCCATATATCTATCCCTTATTGTTTCACCTTTCTTTTTCTATTCCTGAAATCCTGCTTTTGTTGCATCACAAAGTATTAGATTTTTTCAAGCATCAGTCTCTTTTCCATTGCTTCACGGATTTCCTCATATTTATCCGCTGCTTTTTGAAGCTGGTCAAGTTCTGATTGTTCCGGCTGCTCAGCACAAGGGATTATTGCAAATTTGTAATATTCAGAAAATGCAGCTTTACTCATTTCCTCAAGTTCTTCCATGCTATTGTTACTAAAATCTTTCATTATCAAAACCTCCTTTTACTCAGACATAGCGTTTCTAGCACAAAAAAACCACTATGGAGTTTTTGACTCCATAATGGCATTTTTGTACTCTTTTATGAAAATATCAGATCATACTAAGCATCCACCATCACAAGGCTTTCCAGCTCTTTTACTTTGTCTACTGACATTTTTAAGATTCTTGCAATATCCTCATGACTAAAACCACTTTGCAACATCTGAACTATGGTTTCTGCCTTACCTTCCGCTTTTTTCAGATCACCATATTCCTCAATCAGTTCACACATGACTTCCACTCCTTCCTGTTGCTCTTTATAATGTTTCACCCGTTCTGATAAATACGGAAATTTCGGATTATCCACTTTTTGGCTTTCAAAGCACTTCATCAACTCCGATATCTCCGATCCGTCATTCACCTTGGTATTCACAAAAATCTGTTTCAGTCCATTGTCCACCTGTGTTCCGATTTCCCGGATTACAGAGTCCACATGATAAATCGTCCTGTTTTCCTTAAACATATCAAACCATATGTAAAGAAGAGTGTGATAAAAACCACACCCTTCTAAAAATTTCTAAAAAAGAGTTTTCTGCTGGTTGTCAGCCTCGATATCCAGTTAAGATACCCAAAACGACGTGGAAATCATTAAGTCCCCCACGTGGACTACCGCTTTATCCAAGCTGCCAAACTCGATGCCCAGTTAAGACACCTAAAGAAATGGAAGTTTAACCTGCTCCATCTACAGTACAACTTTTAACGATGCTCTTACATCGGAAGCATTACTGCTCTTATTTATATTATACCCAATTTGCCTCATAAAACAACCTATTTTAGTTTTTCGTTTCAGTCAAAAATCCATTCTCTAAGTCAATCAAATGAATTGTTTGTTATTTTATATTTTAGTATCCAACAAAAAATCATTATTAATGGTCTTTACCGAGATCTCGTATCCACCCATAATAGTTAATGATTGCTTGCTGATCACTATTCTTTCTTTATCACAACCATCTTCATTAATTAAAATACATTCGTACATTTTATAACCAATAACTTCCAAAATAATATTTACACTAAAATAATTATGCCTTATGCAAAGATATCCCAATACAACGAAAAATATCAAGAACTTGACTACTCCATCCCACAGCGTAAAATCAAATGCAAAAAGGGGCAGAATATATGATAAAAGAAACTCAGATGTAATAGCTTTGTTTTCTTTCGCCTTTTTCAATTTATACTTTTCAAGAGTATCACCACTTGATTTAAAGAATATGAAAACCATACACGCTAAGGCAAATAACGTCATTACTAAAATACAAGTAATGCTGATTATCTCAGTCCATTTGTTATCTCCACCCTCAAACAAACTTTTTATATCCACAAATAAAACCGTGAGCCACAGTGGTGCGAAAGATAAAAAATACATACTAAACGATAAAATCAACGTCATATCACACCCCTACCTCGTCCAACTTTTTGATCCATCGACCTCAACAGGCACTTCTTCCATAATATCCCACATAGCTTTGCCGCAGAGTAACTTTACTAAGTTTTCAGCATCAACTTTTTCTGTAGTATTGAATTGTTCCTTGTCATCTGTAAGTGGTATGTTAAAATACTTAGCAGCTTTTTCACGATTTTTCTTTTTCTTAAGCAGCTGTAATTTTGACTTGCTAAAAGCAGCAAACCGTCTTGGGTTTGCTCCTGCTGTTGCTGTATTTTTGAAAACCTCAATGTCCGAAACAATATTCATAGTATCTATTTCGTTTACAACCTCTGAACATTTTAATTTATATGCTCGTTCCATATTAAATAATGTTTCACCCGACATATCCAAAAAATAAACCGTTCTGTCATAGATGAGTACATTCATAATAGTGCGTAGGTGTAACACCTTTTTTGAAATCGCCCAAAACTTACCTTTATTATGCCTAAACCTATTATTTAGCGTGGTAATAGGATTATTCATTGAAATAAGTTTCAACCGATGTTCTTCATTGTTAATCTTGATACAACCGCATAAAATATATGCCTGTAATCTCATTTCCAAAGGATCAGATTCCGTATCTGAATCTGCAATACCCTTGAACAGAGCATCTAAATCAATCTCAACCTTGCTACTACTCTCGCTGATTTTATATATGGTGGTTCCACTACAAGTTCCATCATACTCTCGAACATCTATATATTTTGATAGCCGATGTTTGTCCTCACCTACATATAAATCAGAAATGCTTTGAATCAATTTATCCATCTCACTTGAGGGTTCTAATTCAATTCGCCTGCAATTGTATATACTTCCATTTCTTATAGAATGCTTAAAACTAAGTAAATGTGTAGACCAATTTTTACAATTGGGTAAATTTTGAAATATTTCTTTCACTAATTCTAATGACATTTCTTCATTCCTTTCTCATATGTATATTCAGGGATTTTGTGGTTTGTATGTATATATTTCATATAAATAATTTTAGTATCCCTCTCCTCAATCGTATAGCTATAAAGAGAACTAAATAATACAAAATTTGACAAAAATAGAACTTTTTTTACTCTCTAGCCTATAGCTAATAAAAATTGCAGACCACTCCCCTGATTTGGAATCACCCATCTGTTTGATTAGAAAATGTAATTTGTTTCATTGCACTCCCAATCCACAGTATGCTATAATAAACCTGTTAAAAATCAACGTGATGTAAACAGGAAATTACATCATCATTTAGTGCAACAGGAGGACATAAGTATGGCACGTTTTACATTACCGCGTGATCTTTATCACGGAAAAGGCTCTTTGGAGGCTTTAAAAACGCTGGAAGGCAAGAAGGCTATCATCTGCGTAGGCGGAGGTTCCATGAAAAAATTCGGTTTTCTGGACAAAGCAATCGCTTATCTGAAAGAAGCCGGCATGGAGGTAGAGACAATTGAGGGCATTGAGCCTGATCCGTCTGTTGAAACAGTTATGAAAGGCGCGGAGGCAATGCTCAAATTTGAGCCGGACTGGATCGTTGCTATGGGTGGCGGCTCACCGATTGATGCCGCAAAAGCTATGTGGATCAAGTATGAGTATCCTGATGTGACATTTGAGGATATGTGTAAAGTATTTGGATTGCCGAAGCTGAGAACTAAAGCTCATTTCTGTGCAATTCCTTCCACTTCCGGTACAGCTACGGAAGTAACGGCATTCTCAATCATTACAGATTATGACAAAGGTATCAAATATCCGATTGCTGATTTTGAAATTACCCCTGACGTAGCGATTGTAGATCCGGACCTGGCAGAAACGATGCCTAAGAAACTGGTAGCTCACACCGGCATGGATGCGATCACGCATGCAATTGAGGCTTATGTCTCTACTGCAAACTGCAATTATACCGATCCCCTTGCACTGCATGCGATTCAGATGATTCAGAGTGATCTGGTAAAATCCTATAATGGTGATATGGACAAGCGTGCAAGTATGCATGATGCACAATGTCTGGCCGGTATGGCATTCTCCAATGCTCTTTTGGGTATTGTACATTCTATGGCTCACAAGACCGGAGCGATATTCGCTGATCACGGTGCACATATCATTCATGGCGCAGCAAATGCAATGTATCTGCCGAAAGTTATTGCTTTTAATGCCAAGGATGAGACCGCGAAAAAACGCTATGGTGTGATTGCCGACGTTATGGGCCTCGGCGGCGCAAATGATGATGAAAAAGTCAGCCTGTTGATCAAGTATCTGCGCGGCATGAATGACGAGTTGAACATTCCGCACTGCATTAAAAACTATGGAGCAGACAGCTATCCTGTTGAGAACGGATTTGTTCCGGAAGAAGTATTTCTTGAGAGACTGCCGGAGATCGCAAAGAATGCGATCGGCGATGCCTGCACAGGATCGAACCCGCGCCAGCCAAGCCAGGAAGAAATGGAAAAGCTGCTTAAATGCTGCTACTATGATACGGAAGTGGATTTCTAATCAGTTACTTAAGGGCAGAGCCGATTTATCGGTTCTGCCCTTATATTAGAGTTTCTATTTCAGTTTAACTTGCTGTAATTCTTTTGAAACACTTACTTGGAATACCGGCATATGTATAGGTATCCGATGCCCACACCGGCGTATGATCTTTTTTATATGCCACCAGATTCCCATCGTTTTGCATGATCAGCTCAGCAGCCCCTTCCCGTTTGGTATTCCAGGTCCTATCCGTACCCTTGAAGGAAACGATTCCACTGCTGTCCATCTCAATGTATCCTCCTCCTCCAGGTTTGTATGTCCCGGAAGCCCAAAGCGGCCTATCCGAGTTATATACCACAAAATTATTGTCTTTCTGCATGACGGCTGCAAAGCGTCTGTTTTCACTCAAAAGATATTCATTCTGGTTCAGTTTCTGTCCGGGTTTCAATGTATCACCCTTACAGATACATCCTTTGACATAGTTGTCCGTACCACCATCAACCGCTCCAAACAGCTCTTTGTTTATGGTATTTAATCGATCCAGATTATCCACGATCACCTGTACTTTACCATTCGCATAAGAGACTTCCACACTGATTTCTCCACAGGCTTGTAAGATCTTTCGGCACAATGTCATTTCTGTCTTTAACTTATTGATCTCGTCCGTAACAGAAGAGATCAGTCCCTCCAAAGCAGTAATCTTATTGGCGAGATTACTTGAGGATTCCTTGTTGTCCTTTTGCTTTTTCTCAATCTCTGCAAGAGTCCGATTCAGCTGATCAATACGCGCTCTCTGCTCCCCCATCTGTTTCTGAATTTTCTGAGCTTGTCGGGAGTACTCGTCATCTTCCACGATTTTCTTGGCTCCGGTTCCGATGTTTGCAAAAGGGATCCAACAGGTTGCCCACCATACCTTGTTCCAGTATTCACGGTCTTTCTTACTCTTTTCAATCTTTTTCTGAAGCTCTTCTATTTTAGACTGATTCTCTGAAATCTCCTGTCTGGTCATATTAATGGCGTCCAGAATTCCTATGCGTTCCTTTTCCAGAGCGCTGACCTGATTTTTACCAGCCTGAAATTCATCACTTAAGTTTGCTCTCCGAATCATGTACTCCGCCTGCCTGGTATCATTTTCTTTGATTCTATTTTCGCAAGTCTTCGCATAGGACTCTGCTTCTGATTTCATTTTTTCAACAATGGGAGCCAGTTTATTGATGAGCTCTTTGCGTTGCGTATAGCCTATACGGTCCTGACCCAAAATAGAAGAACAATCCGCCAGGAACTGCTGTAACATTTTCTTTAATTGTTCCATACTGCTTCTCCCTTCTTTCCTCTGTTAATTAACCATCTCAGCAGCTTCCGATCTCAGTTTATCTTTTAGCTGCCCCGCCAGTTTGGACGCGAGCTGCCACTGCACTTTTCTGTCCTTATCCAAAGCCTGTTCAAAGCTTTCATTCAGCCTTTTGGCAACTTTAGACAAAGCGGCCAGATATTCCGTAAAGATGACATAGAGGGTCTGCCATTTGGCAATATTCTGGATATATCCTTTGACAAACAGCGCTGTCTTAAAATATACCGCCGCATCTTCTCCTGCCTTGTCTCCCTTGGCGCTGATCGTTTTTAACATGGTATCCATGTTGGCAAGACTGTCACAGAAACTTTCAACATTCATCCAGAAAAGCTTGATCTCCTGCAGATAAGCAAGCACCCTTCTCAAACAGCCGATGGCGATAACCAATGACTGTATTGCACTTTCCAGCGAATTCTCGTCCATAACGGCATTTTCCATTTTGGCTGTGTATTCTGCAAGTTGTACAGTACTTTTGCGCTCCTGATCTTTCAGCTCATTCTGACGCTTACGGATTTCTTCCATACGGGCTACAAGGGAATCTGCTTGTTTTTGCATCTCCTGTGCCGCATTTTTCACTTCACCGGAAACCTGTTCCATCGCGACCCCAAATCCTTTCAACGTATTGCTTAACGTCTCTTCTTCTCCGCTAAGCCTCTGAAGTTCCTGATTCAGCTTTGCCTTTTCTTCGGTTTTATCGCTCTTTTCCTTGCGGAGTTCCTCAGCGGTCTTCTTTGTATCAGAATCTTCCGGATCCGCTTTTTCATTGTTTTCTCCATCTTTATATAACTTTCCGTCAAGGATGACATCAATTGCTTTGATCCTCTCATCAATTTTTTTGATCTGAGACTTTTTACTCTCCTGCGCACTGATGTTCTCGGCATAATCACGTTTCGCCTTATCTTCTGCAGAAGTTTCGGTTTTCACCGTGCTTTCCGAAACATCACGATCCTGCTTTCTGTCCTGAAAAAGTGATGTGATATTTGAAAAGCTGGGAAGCAGACTACTGATACTTCCTACAATCAGAGACGCCAGCTGCATATTGTAAGCTCTCTTCTCCTGCTCCATTTCACGCTTTTCCAGTTTGTTGTATTCCTCCTGAAACTCCTCGATTTCTTTACTCAGACTTTCTTTCATTTGATTGATCGCATTGATAGACCCGGTCAGCTGGTTGATGAGATTCTTGGTCTCCTTACGTTTTTCCTCATCAGCAGATCGTTCGTTCATAACTTCCTGCAAAATCTCATCCGTATATTTCGTAAGTCCATCATAGATCTTTACCAGTTCATCCGATTTCTTCACCATTTTCTTTGCAATCGGCTTGATGTCCGTCAGAATATCCACTGCAATCTGTACTTCTCCATAAAGCAAATTGCCATATGCCTCCATATATGCCTCTACCACGGTCTTGGTCGCCAACTTGAAATCCAGCGCTGTCGTATTGCTCTGGATCATGGCATCAGAGAATCTTGTACTCAGATGCTGTACTTTGGCCTGTACTGTAAAGCCGTCTACTGCGTTAAAGGTGATCTGCAATAAATCTACGCAGTCTTCCAGATTAGCCAGCATTTTTTCCAGATTGATCTCCCCTAACACGTCTTTTCTGTTTGCGCTTACAAGGATACTGTCCTTAGGAATTTCTTCCAACATATCAACGGTTTCCGATATACCGTCGTCGTCCGTAATCTTAACCTGTACCGTATCGTCCTGGGGAATGATTTGATATTTCATATTGATTCACCTCCTGTCTATACAAACAATTCCAAATCAAAAAATATAGGATAATGATCACTGGTGTTCGGAACACTATCCAGCATACCCATATTTATTTTTAACTGGTCTGCCATAGCGCATGAAGCAATTGCATAGTCAAGTTCTCTACCACTTTGCTGTGTTGTGTATCCCGATTTTACGATTTTACAACTGTCTGTGACACTCAATTGATCAGGCTCTGCATTAAAATCTCCCATAAGTATCCATTCCCATTCACATCCGGCGTTTCTCCTGAGTCTTTCAAAATAATCAGTGATTATCTCCAGTTCACTTATAGCAGTTTTAGTGTCTGCTGTTGCATGAATTGTTGCAAGATAGAGACAATGAGATTTATCCAGCCACAACGTGCAACAGACAAGCGGACGCCGCACATCTGTTAGCTTCACCGAAAAGACTTGCACACCATCTGCACTGAACAGTGACTCCTGAACCAGAATACCGGTTGTACATCTATAATTTTTTCTGGCTTCCGGATCATGTGCGAAGTGACCTTTAAACTGAATGCCGCCAATACTGACATTTACGTCACCCTCCAGATCGTTACCATAAGGATCTTTGCATCCCGCTTCCTGTATCAGCAGAATATTTTGATCATTTGTTAAAAGAAATTTTTTTGCGTCAGATATTTTCTCAAAACTGCTCCCAAAAGTATTCCATGACCCAACATGAAGTTTCATATAAATTCCTCCTGTCTTTGATTTACAGATGGCCACTGTATGAATTACATTATATATTTCTTCTTATGAAAAAGCGGAAATATGTTTTGACTTTTTCTGCCAAAGTCTATCAATCGCTCATTCTGGTTGCCAGAATCGGCAGTCCCATATCATGTAAGGTTTCATTGATCTCAAACAGCAATTTTGATCTGTCTTTTTGATATTTCCCGGAAGTCAGAAACCAGTGGATTACAACATCATTTATCAGACTATCGGAAAGACAATAGCTATAGTGACTTAGCAATTCTTTCATTTCATTGGGGGACAGATCCAGAATGATTGCCAAAGAAAGTAAAGCCTGTTTGGGAGGATGGATGGCAGCTCTGTAATAACGAAACATACGCTCTGTGACCAATGCACTCTCATACAGTGTCTTTAATTTACCTTTGTACTGTGAAAGGGCATCGTTTAATGTGTATTCGCTTTCATGGAAGGTGAAACCTGCGCTGTTGGCAAGGGCTTCCTTTTCGGTTTCGGATAGATCAAAAAGTTTCTGGGCGCCTAAAATAACTTTGAAAACTGACTTTTGGAACTGGGAACTGAAGAAATGGATTTCCCAATAAGAGAGGGTTTGCTTAGAACAGCCAATTAGAAGATAGATTTCACTTAGTTTCAGTCCGGTTTTTTTTATGAATTTTGGCATAATCCCGCAACGTTTCCACAAAACCCTTTTCTAATGTCAGGTCACGAGCTGACAACCATTCATTCATCAATTTGTAGTTTAGCATAAGATCACTCCTTTTTGATTTTAATAGTATAAAAGCTTTCAACAGCATAAAAAATGTTGCTCGGTAAATACCAAGCAACATCTAAACTTTTCATGCCATTTTAAACTATTTATGTTTTTATTGTATTAAATTTTGAGAATAAATTGTAGAAGGTTGTCAAAATATGTACGAAATATTAGAAAAATTGCAGGCTATAACACAACAGCAGGCTGCCCCCACATCTCCACTTTGATATCAAGAAGAAAAAGACAATTGACTATGCAGATATTCCGAGAAACTGCCGGCAGGCAGTCTGCGCCTTTTCGAAAGCATCTGTTTCCAAAGACGGTTTCCATCTTTTTCCGTGATGATGTTTTTCTTCAGGGCTTCCAGTAAGATATGTCCGGTATCGATATGTTTTAATTTATATTGTTGAATATAGGGGGCTATATCTCTATAGTTATTGCTTGCCAATGTCCCCTGATATGTTTTTGCAAGCGCAATCCCGCCGGCTTCTCCGTGTCCGATATTTTTACAGCCTTTTTCACCGTTCACAAGGGATTGATAAATTTTATATTCTTCTGTGTCTGCTTGGATTTCTTGTACTGCCGCTAAGTTGCTGGCAATCAGATCGTCTGCTCGTTTTTTGATGTGGGAAATACAGGGATTGGAGAGTTCCAGGTAGACCGGTTCGGGAAAAATGATTCTGCCGGCATACAGTTTCTGCAGGACATTGGTGTCACCGATCCACAGAAAAGCAGACAGGCAATCCGTGTCAAAAAATAAATCTTCAGTCATTCAGATTTGCTTCCTCCTCATCGAAATCGTACACAATATCCGCTCGATATGCCTCTAATAAAAGTTCCTCTTTTTTGCCGTTGGAAATCAACTCTTTTTCAACCATCTGCTCAACCTTTCGGATATATTCACCGGTTGTAAAGTACTGTTTCCTCTTATCCGCAGGGAAGTACAATTCTTTTCCGTATCCCATCCTGGCCGCCTCTGTTGACACTGCAATCAACTTATACCTGTCAGCCTCTTTTTCCGTGATCAGATGCTCAAAAGACAGTCTGTAGATCATAGCTTGATGGCTGATCTGAAAAAATTGTTCCGCATCAATGATCGTTCCTATATCCCAACTTTTTTTCCCTTGTCTGTACTGTAACAAAGCATCATGGGGCATCAGCAAATAACTGGCAAACTGATCGGCTTCCCGCTCCGAAACGGATTTATCTGCATTCATGTTCATATCGCAGATCACTCGTTGCATCCCTTCCTCATACAGCACATGGTATAATTCATGGGCCAGTGTGAACCTTTGTCTTCCGTAAGAAGTCGCAGAATTGATGCATATCACAATGTCATCATCCACTCTTGTACACATACCGCTTATCCGGGCTGACAATGGGTACTTTACCAGTGTGATCTTCTTTTCCTTCCATCCGTTGACAATTGCAAAGATGTCCAGTGGAGAATAGCTGTCCTCTCCCCATATTTTTCTGGTCTTTAAGGCTAAGGAGTTTAATTCCTGTGCTTTTTTCACTGCTTTTTCTCTCCCATCATCTCGTTCATATAGCGTAGATTCATTGCAATCTTATTCATGGCGGCTATGCCTTCCAAATCTTCCGTCTGGATTCCGTTTGAGCGAAAGGCAAAATTCAGGGGAATATAACTATCCTCTTCTCCTAGCAAATAGGCCTCAGTACAGCCGAACAAGCTGCAGAGTTTGTCAATAAGAGAAACATTTAAGTTCTTTCTTCCATCCTCTAATCCGGTAATCATGCTCTGGTCAACGCCCAGATACCGGGCTAACTGTGACTGCGTCAGCTTACTTTCTTTTCGAAGCTCTTTCAACCGCAAACTATTCTTCTCCATTTCCATCCTCCAGTTTAAATACCTTGAAACCGAAATCTATATTTTCACCTTTGTGTTCCTTTCGCAATTTCGCGGCTGCGCGTCTGATCCTTTCTTTGCCAATCTCACAGATCGTTGCATACCCGGCTCTATAAGCCTCACTCTTTTCATCACATTGCTCCGGAATCTGCACTAAGATATATTTTAAGTTTAGATTCTTATCGATATTTGTCTGCATGACCGCCTGTGCCGTCGTGGCAGAGCCGGAAAAAAAGTCCAATACAATATCCCCATCCTCGGCAACCATGTTAATGAAATACTGGATCATATTGACGGGTTTCACATTTTCGAAGACTCTGACGCCGTCAAATAAATCCTGTACACACTTCGTCCCCGCATTGTAAATACTCATAGACTCTTTCGGAATCAAAGTGGAAGGAGCCCCCATAGCATCTCCCAAATATTTTTTAATATAAATATTCCAGTGGGCCTGTTCCCCATCGGAATTAAGCAAGGGTCCTGCTGTGGTCTTTTTAAACGTAACCAGGCCCTCTTTTAAAGCCTTATCAAAGCGTTCCCTGACAAATCTGTAAATATAGCCTTCTTTCGGATGAACCTTCTCTCCGTCCGGGCAGAGGATCTCGTATTTTTGATTCGGATTCGTGGATTTATTTTTGAAGACAAAATCTTTGTCTCTGTAGACCCCCTTCTCATCCTTCCGGTTATACATCCTGACCGCATCTTCGGATAAGGGTGCAGAAAATTCTGCCAGCTTGTTTTTGTCCTTCGCATAGCAGTAGATATACTCATGTGTCCTACTTGCAAATTTGGGCCGGATACCTCCGGCTGTGGAACAGTTCCATATGAAGCAGTTGACGAAGTTTTTTTCACCGAATACTTCATCACAGATCTTCTTCAAATTCTCCTGCTCGTTATCATCGATACTGATAAAAATAACGCCGTCTGCTTTCAGCAGATTCCTCGCCAGCAAAAGCCTGGAATAGATCATACTGCACCAACCGGAATGGTATCTGCCGTTTGTATCCGCATACTCGCTTTCTTTTATCTTAAAATCATCCGGATAGACAAAGTCGTTTCCGGTATTATAGGGCGGATCGATATAAATGACTTTGATGGCATTTATATAGCTTTCCTGGAGCAGTTTCAGTACATCCAGATTATCTCCCTCTATGTACAGATTATCTGTTGTATCCCACTGAGAGGATTCTTCCACAACCGGACGAAGTATTTTCCCAGTCGATTCATGGGCTTCATGGAACGCTTTGTTCTTCCCCACCCAGGTAAATTCATATTTCTCATCATCCAGGACGGCTTCTCCCAGCAGTTGTTTCAGTATCGAAAAATCAATCCCTTTTATGATGTTTCCGTTTGCATCCCGGCCCTCTTTCACACATGCGGGAAAAAGTTCCTCCATTTTTCTGACATTCGTGTCATATTTATTTGCAGATTCCAATCTCTTTTTCTCCATTAAAATTTGACGGGGCTTAGAATCCTCTAAGCTCCGTCTTATATTTGCTTATGATGCTTCAAATGCGGCAGCGCAGTCTTTCAATCTTTCGATGACCTTGATCTGCTGTGGACAAGCTCTCTCACACTGTCCGCAGGCAATGCAGGCGGAAGCGGCTCCGGTATCCGTGACAGCTTTCGCATATGCATTTCTTCCTTCCTCAAGCTGCCCCCATACCAGTTGTTTATTCCTTGCCGCAAAGATTTCCGGAATCGAAATCTTCTTCGGGCAGCCGGCTGTACAATAATGGCAGGCCGTACAGGGAATGGCTTTTACCCCGTGAAAGGCTTCCTGCGCCTTCCGGATCGCTGCCTGTTCTTCCGCATTTAAAGGTTTAAAATCTTTCATATAGGAAAGGTTGTCTTCCATCTGTGCGACATTCGACATGCCGGAGAGTACCGATATGATCCCTTCCAGTGAGGCCACATAGCGGATTGCAAAAGAAGCATAGGAGGCTTTCGGATCCGCTTCATCAAAGATCTTACGGACATCCTTCGGCGGGTCTGCCAATGCGCCGCCCTTCACCGGTTCCATCACCACAATGGATTTTCCGTGTTTTCTGGCCACCTCATAGTTAGCTCTTGCAGTCACATCGGGATTCTCCCAGTCTGCATAATTCAACTGTAACTGCACAAACTCGGTATCCGGATGGTCGGTTAGAATTTCATCCAGAATATCGGGAGTCGCATGGAAGGAAAATCCCCAATGTTTGATCAGGCCTTTTTCCTTCTGTTCTTTCACAAAATCCCAAATATGATATTCCTCATAAAGTTTGTAATTGTTTGCCTGCAGTGCATGGAGCAGATAATAGTCAAAATATCCCGCGCCGGTACGTTCCAGACTGGTATAAAACTGTTGCTTGGCCGTTTCTTCACTGTGATTGTCTCCGGCCCATGCACACAACTTGGTTGCCAAAGTATAACTTTCCCGGGGATATCTGTCTACCAGGGCAGCCTTCGCGGCAAGTTCCGAGCCGTCATAAACATAGGCCGTATCGAAATAAGTCTGTCCCGCATCCATAAACAGATCTACCATTTTCTTTGTCTGTTCTATATCGATTTTGCCGGATGCTTCCTTCGGCAGTCTCATAAGTCCGAAACCGAGTTTCGGTGTCGCTTCTCCGAAATATCGCTCCATATAATCTCCTCCTTTGATCGATCAACACGGATACTTCTGATTTATATGGTTATCAGTCATTAAAAGCCTGAAATCTTTCACTGATGATCGCATACTGCTCTTTGATCTTCAAATACAGACCAATGGTATTTTCTTTCTCTTTTTCAAATTCCCCGATCACCTTGTCATAATTTCTCATCAAAGCGTCTACGACGGATTTGTTGATCTTATTGTTTTCGGCATCTTCAGTCATGATCTTTTTGATCAGATCACTGCTGAAGGATTCCTTATAGCTTCGTTTCCCATATAGAGCGCTTAAAATATCGGCTACTGCAACGATCTGCTGGGTCAGCGTAAGCTGATCCTTGGTCAGTCCTCTATGATATCCGCTGCCATCCAGCTTCTCGTGATGCCGGACCGCAATTTGGAGTACCGCATCATCCACGACCCCTTCCAGAATCATTTCCGTGATCCTGACATGCGCCTTCATGACCTTCATCTCCTCATCGGAAAGTCTGCCGGTAGATTCCAGAATATTCAGCGGAATCGCAATTTTACCAAGGTCATGCAAAAGCGCCCCATAATACAGATCCCTGAGATCCCTGCCGCTTATACGCAGCAATCTCCCGATCTGCTGTCCAAAATTAACGGTTGCCAGAGTATGTACCACGGTATGCTCGCTTCGAAAATCAATGGTGTAAACAAGCATCTCCAGAAATCCTTTTTTATATTGTTCGGAAAAGGCTCTCTTTGCCAGAAGCTCCGCCAATTCCTCCTTGTACTTACCGTTTACCAGATTTGCGGAGATTCCGTATCTGGCTTCCGCTTTGTGAAACAGATCCAGAGCCGCTCCGGAAAACTTGATGTCTCGATACCGGTTAAAGAAATCAGGATCCAGCCTTTCATCCTTCATATGTAAAAAGGTGTCCATTTTATCCGCCAGGTTCAAACATTCGATAATATGTTTATACCGGCTTTGGATCATCCCGTACCGATTATAGTCCAGATGGTGATACAAAATGATCTCGGCCTTATCGTCCATCGGGGATAAGTATTTCAAAAAAAGAAAACCATAGATAGAATGCGGCCACAGATTCTGGGTTTCAAAATCCGTTACATTCTTAACATCGTCTTCTTTGTACAAGCCGATATCATGAAGAATGGCAAGCATGGTATAGTCCACCAGTTCCTGCTCTGTATAGTTTTGCTCACACTCCAGCATCTTAAATAAAATATAACCTGTAATTTCGCCATGATTCATGATTTTGGCATTGATGATACTCAACGTCTTTCTGATGATTTCATATACATCCTTACTGCTGATAACGCTCATATTCTGCGTATTCTCCCTTTATCAAGATAGTCTCATTCATCTCTTACATAAAAAGTCCTTCTATTTGTAAGAATGACATCTTATGTTTTATTATAATCCAAATTTAGAATTTTTGCACTACAATTTTATGATTTCAGCGATTTCATTTCAGCGGTTTCATGTAAACAAAAAAGGGCTCTGACGGTCAGATGATAAACTGACTCTCAGAGACCCAAATAATCAACATTCTTCTAAATTTCTTCTGTTTCTACCGCTTCTTCCTCTTCTATCTGCTTGGCCAGATCGCTTCCGGAAGTTTCTTCATCAATTTCATGCTGCATCTGCTGCACTTTTGCATCCTGTGCGATCGCCTCCAGGATCCGTCTCACATCTTCCGGTGAAAACATACCGATTGCCTTGGCCAGATCGCCCAGATTGTCTCTGTTGACGACCAGACAGCCGCCCTTGGATAACGGAATGCGGATACAGTTCTTCGGATTACTGGTATCTCCCAGGTGGATGGCGTTATGCTCCGGATCGCATACAAATACCACGCCGTTGTATTCGATGATGCCATCCTTCGCCAGGTATCCATAGGGTACGCCGTTATTTTCCTGCTGCCGCTTTTTAAGCAACGCTTCTTCCTGTACCTGTGTTTCACTTAAGTTCGCTGTCTCTTTGTCTGCATTCTGCTTTTTCATTGTTTCAAGGAGATCCTTAAGTGTCTTTCCCAAATCACTGTCCACTTTACCATCTCGATCCAGCGCTTCTATCGCCTGATCCGTTACCATAGCGCTCCAGTCTCTTATGTCGGAAAGAAACTCTGTGGCATTTCTTGCGCCCCCGCCTGCTCCGCTTTCCTGCGCGTACCGAAGCAGCAGATGATAGGAATTCATGGTTTTGGAACAGCCTGCGATCATCTGTGCATCTGCATGGGTACACAGCGCAAACATTTCTAACTGGGAGGCGTTGGTTGGATCCACCTGATTCACACTGACCTGATAAACTTGCGTTTTCCCGTTTTTTTGCTGCATCCGAATCTCTATGACCGGATCGCCTGCGGTGGAACCGGCCGCATAGGATGCCGAATAGGTCGTTCCGTCTTCTAAAACTCCCAACCCAATGACATTACTGGTAATACGGCCTTCCATGCGGTAAACTTTTACGCCTGCGATAGGCATAGACCGATTTTCCTGATCCGCATTCTGTACCTCATCGTTCTTGTCGGACAGTCCGCCCAAAGAAAAAGTCTCCGCCAATCCGCCTCCGGATGCTTTATTGTTCTGATAAATCTGATCGTACGGAACATTTCCCTGTAAAATTCCTGCAATTCCCATAGGTATTCTTTCCTTTCGTGTAATTTATTTTAGTAACTTATTTTAAATTTTTCTATCCTGAAAAAGTGATCTTAACAATTCTTCCTCTATCTTTTTCTCTTTCGTATCCTGCTCTGTATCTTCTCTGTACCGGTTTTCTTTGTCCTGTCCGTCCTGCATCATCTGTTCCTTCAGTTTTGCGATCCGTTCTCTCATCTCTTCCCGGATATCATCTAACTGCTCATCGATGCTTTCCATCAGCTTCTCCCATTCTTCGATAGAAAACTCAGCGTTTCCGATCAGATACTTGGGCGGACCGTTTTTGATCCTGTCTTCCACAAATTCATAGAAATCAAGAAGCGCTTCTTCAAGAGTCAACACACCATCCTCTGCCTCTTCTTCCGTTTGGTATGACTCCCATGCTTCCAACGCTGTTTTCTCAATCGGATTTTTGGTATCTGCGCTTAACTTATCAATATCCACAAGATACCCTTTTACCGTTCCGTCATCCATTTTCTGCTCTATATAAACATTGCGTGCGTCTGCGTCCACCTGCGCCATCAGCCGAAATCCCTGCAGGGCATACACTTTGACATAATCGCTTTCCTGATAGGTAATTCCTTTTGCTTCGCAGGCAAATGATTCATTTCCAATCGCATAGATGCTCTCACTCGCCTGTACTTCAACGGATGCCGCAACAGTATGATAAGCATACTTCGCAGGAACAGTCTTCTTTCCTGTTGCCGCTGCTTCTTCCTTTTGCTGCTGTATTTCATTCCGTCCGTTCATATTTTCGGACAACCGATCATAAAAACCGCTGCCCTGTTTTCTGCGCTCACTTTTCACACCGTTTGTCTGTTCATAATGAGTCTGCTTTCCAATTCCGTTTACATTCATACCTTATCCTCCATGATTGGTTCTTTAACATCAGCTATCCTTTAAAATCTCTTTCAACGCTTCCCTGCCGCGCCGCAGATTGGTTTTGACCGTATTTTCGGATATCCCAAGGATCTCTGCAATTTCCCGGATAGAATAATCTTCATAATAAAAGAAATAAAGGCAGCTTCTATACTTCTCCGGCAGTTCCAGTACAGCCCATAAAGTCTCGTCTTCTTTGACATGGGGAAGATTAAAATAATTCTTTTCACTTTCCGGTATTTTCTCAATGCTGACAGTCGTACTGTGCCATTTACTCTTGATGATATCCTTGCAGATATTGATGGTTGTACGAATGAACCATGCCTTTTCGTGTTCGCTGTTTTCAAACTGCGGCTGGTATTTCAATAATCTTACAAATACCTCCTGAAGCACATCTTCCGCATCCGCATGCCCTTTCATCTGCATGAATGCCACACGGTATACAAGAGAATACTGCTCCTTAAAATAGGCTTCAAATACTTGTCTTGTCATATATTCTTTTATCTTGCCATTTGACACTATTCTATTGCAAATGACAGGCTTAAGCCTCCCTGCTTATAATACGAATCAAAATCATAAAAAGTTTCAAGCGTAATAAAAAATTTATTTTAATGCTCTTTTTCTCTCATACGAATTATCCGCAACAGCAAATCCGGCAGCCGGAATACCAGACCGCATAAAAATGAGATCAGAACCGTAAGGACGGCGGCGATACAGAATTTTACTTTCAGGTCTAAGATAATTTCGATTATTAAGGGATTATTTACACAACTCATAAAGACATAATCATGCGTCAGATAGATATATAAAGAATTCTTCCCCAGAAAAGCAACGGGCTTCGCTGCCAGTCCCAAGAACCGCTTCAGAATGGGAATCTGCATAAAAGCAAATACCTTCGGAATCATTCCTGCCAGATTGAAAATCAAAAGCGTCCATATGACGGTTGCTCCGATTTTAAACCAATGGGCATAATCTGCAGGATTGCCGCCAATATTGACTCCTCCGGTCAATCCAAAACGGACAACAAACCACATTCCGACCGTCATAACAGGAATGATAAAGATTCCTGCCTTCTCAACAATTCTTTTTAACTGCGCATCATACTCTCCGGCAATCACGCCCAGTACGAAGGTGATGTTGGAAACATACCAGAATTCCCGCATGCCTTTTTGATACAACAGATAAGAAACCAGATAAGTAAAAACGGAAAAGGCTAAGATTCTCCATATCCTTCCGAAGGGAATAAAGTAAATGACAATAAAGCCTATATAAAAGAGAAACAGTACAAACATGTACCAATGATCATAGCCGCTGACAAACAGCCAAAAATCGCGCAGAAAAAGGCCAAAATCTTCAAAGGGTGACAAAAAACCGCCCGATATAAGCTCTATGATACCTACAACGATAAAATAGGGAATGTATACATTCTTCACTCTTTTCCAGACAAACCGCAGATTCATCTTTCCCTGTCCCAAAGATTTCACCATGGCATATCCGGAAAAAAGGAAAAACAAGTCCACACCGTATACTCCCAGTTTCGTCAGGGCGATCCGAAAAGTCTCTGCATTTCCTTCCGGCTGCATCCATATGGTCCACCATTCGGCATAGTGGGACAATACCACCATCACTGCTGCGATACCCCTGAAGAAATTCGTGATATTTTTGGAAAAAAGCTGTTCGGTCTTATGATCGCTCATGCGCTCTGTTCCTTTCATGTTACATATCCATTTTAGCATTAAGCGCGTTATTTTTCTACAGTAAGGAAGAATCTGCGAAGATTCTGACAGTAGGTCCTCCGTCTCCGCCTTCCAACACTGCGGTTAAATCAGCATGATTCAACCATGTCAAAGCTTTGCTGTCTGTTTCTGCTACCGGCTTCCATTCCTCGCCGCCCCATTGATTTACAATATGAATGGAGCATTTTTCTCCTTGAATATCCAAACCTTCCAAAGTATATTCCGCCCGCACTTTTTCCTGCCCGCTTGCGTCATATTTACGCTCGTCACAGCCTCCCGGCAGAACGGTCCCCTGAAAATATTTCGTATCGCAATAGCCGTTAAAGAAGATATTTTTTATCTGTGTATCCGCCTTGGTAACAGTCTCCACATGCGTGATGACCACCCGGATAGTCAGGATTTCTTTACGTCCGTTCAAAAACTGCCTCATAGAAGCAAAAGCGCTCTCCTGCTGTCCCGCATCCAATCCATGATCCATATTTCTGACAAGCTGCAGATGACACTGCCCTTCTTGATAGTTTTCCTTAGCGCGTACGGAATAGGAATAGTTCACTACCTTATCGTCCAGTCCGTGTATAATAAGAACCTCTCCCTGATAGGCCGCAAGTTCCAAATAGGGATCCATGTCTACCACTGTTTCATGAAATCTTTTCCCTAACATCGTAACACCGCAGTCTATTGTTTCGGGCACATGACAGGGATCATAAGCAGAGCCGCCAAGGCACCCTCTTCTGGCATGATCCGGAATACAAAGGGCAGGAAAAACCATGATCAGTTTCTTTATTTCTTCCCCACATTTTGCCGCTGTCAGGCCGGATACAAATCCTCCCTGACTGAAACCGATCAGGATCAGCTCTTTGTCATTTACATAAGGCAGGCTTTTTACATAGTCTTTTACAGTAAGCAGGTCATCCACTTCCGTCCAGATGGTCATATCCGTTGTTGCCCCTTCGCTTTGAAAACACGCATCTTTCGTATGCTTTCCACCGCCGCAGAAGCTGAAGGCAAATGCAGCATATCCCATCTTGGCAAATTCCTCGCCAAAATACGCCGAATCCATATAATTTCCCGTAAAACCATGGCTTAAGATCACTGCGGGATATGATTTGCTTTCGTTAAAATCGGCAGGATAATACTGGATCCCCCGTATTGTCAATCCGTCTCTTTTGCATGTGAAATTCTGTTTTTCAATCTTCATGTTTCTCCCCTTTTCCCTATAATGGAAGCCGCCATGCGGCGGCTTGTATAATTCCCTTCAAATAATGAAAACTCCCGCAAGTATCTTGCCGCTTGCAGGAGTTATCGGTATTACGCTTTCTATTAAACGATTCCCTGAGCATTCATGGCTTCCGCTACCTTCAGGAAACCTGCTATGTTAGCGCCTGCCACATAGTTGCCTTCCATGCCGTATTTCTTGGAAGCTTCGTCCAGACTGTGGAAGATGTTGACCATGATGCCTTTCAGCTTGGAATCCACTTCTTCGAAGGTCCAGGAAAGTCTTTCGGAGTTCTGACTCATCTCTAATGCGGAGGTAGCAACACCGCCTGCATTGGAAGCTTTGCCCGGGCAGAAAAGAACTCCGTTCTTCTGGAGATATTCCGTAGCATCCATGGTAGTAGGCATGTTCGCGCCTTCCGCTACCGCAAAGCAGCCGTTTGCAACAAGTGTCTTGGCATCCTCTAAATCCAGCTCATTCTGTGTCGCACAAGGAAGGGCGATATCACATTTGATGCTCCATACGCCTTTGCCTTCATGATACTGTGCATTCGGTCTTGCCGCTGCATACTCTGTCAGACGGGCACGTTTTACTTCTTTGATCTCTTTCAGCAACGCAACATCGATTCCGTCGGGATCGTAGATCCAGCCTGTGGAATCGGAGCAGGTAACAGGTTTGGCACCTAACTGCTGTGCCTTCTGGATCGCGTAGATTGCAACGTTGCCGGCACCGGATACAACAACTGTCTTACCGGCAATATCTTTACCGTTACATTTTAACATTTCTTCTGTCAGATATAACAGACCGTAGCCTGTCGCCTCGGTTCTTGCCAGAGAACCGCCGTAGGTCAGTCCTTTTCCTGTAAGAACGCCTTCATAAGCATTGCGGATTCTCTTATACTGTCCGAACATAAAACCGATCTCACGTCCGCCTACACCGATATCACCTGCAGGTACGTCGGTATCAGGGCCGATATGTTTGCAGAGTTCTGTCATAAAGCTCTGGCAGAATGCCATAACCTCTCTGTCTGATTTACCCTTCGGGTCAAAATCGGAACCGCCTTTGCCGCCGCCGATCGGAAGTCCCGTTAAAGAATTTTTAAAGATCTGCTCAAATCCAAGGAATTTAATGATACCAAGATTTACGGAAGGATGGAATCTCAAACCTCCCTTATAAGGTCCGATCGCACTGTTGAACTGTACACGGAAACCATTGTTTACCTGAACCTGTCCCTTATCGTCCACCCACGGAACGCGGAACTGCACGATTCTTTCGGGAACCGTCAATCTTTCCAATAAAGCATCTTTTCTATATGCTTCTTCATTTGCTTCAATCACGACACGAAGAGATTCCAAAACCTCTTTTACTGCCTGATGGAACTCAGGCTGTGCCGGATTCTTTGATACAACTAACTCGTAGACCTCATCAACATATGACATTTTCCATATCCTCCTTTAGTTAAACTATACACAAATGTATGACAAGCCGGTCTCTTTCCTTCCACCCCGCCTTGCCCTTGTTACATTATAGTATGTCATTGAAAAATCTACAAGCCTGATTTCATATACGAAAATATAAAAAATTGAAGCATATTTTTATACACATTGTACAATGATACTTTAATTATGGTATTATTGTATACAATTTAAGAAAAACATTTAGAGATTCTTTGCAAAACTACTAATATTTCAAAGACGCTATAAATACTCTTTCATGAGCTCAATATTTTTTTCTTCAAAATCCATGAGTTCCTGGGCAAGTTCCATTGACATATCCTGCGCCAGCCTATTATGCTTGACGGCTTTATACAGATTGGTCATACCTCTGTTACTGCCTTCTATCATCAACTCCGCCAGATGGCTTATGCTGGTATTTAACAAAGTTCCCATGTGGACACTGCCCCTAAGCATCATATCCGCGATCTGATTATTTCTATAGGTTCCGCTTTGTTCCTCTACCAGTTTCTCAACTGCGGTGTTATGGATCTTGGCATATTCAATAGACTGTTTTGACAGCTTGATTGTAAATTCATCATCCGAAGTTTTATCCAGGATCGTATCAATGGTAGTCATTGCCATCTGTGTGTTTTTCTGTATTTCTTTTAAAATCGCAATATCGTCCTGTTTCATATAAGCCTCCAAAAAAAGAGTATAGATTTCACTCTATACTCTTTACTATTACCATATTTTTCTTTTTTTAATCAGGCTTATCAGACTTTGTCCGGTTTATTCCACATAATCGGATTTAACATAGGCAGTCTTTCCGTTATATTTGATCTTTGTCCAACCATCCGCCTGCTTCATAACAAGTTCCAGCTTCTCTCCTATATATGCGGTACCCAGCTTTTCACCGTTTTCGCTGGCAGAACTTCTGATCCTGACATTCTCTTTGACTGTAACATATCCATTGGTCTGCGTGTTGTTGGCTGTTTCCTGTGCCGGCGTATCGGTATTCTCCTGTGTATTTGCCGCCACTTCCGCTGTCTCAACATCTTCCAGATACTCGCTCTTGATATAGGCATCTTTTCCTTCATATTCGACCTTGCTCCATCCGTTGCCTATCTTCTCAAGCAGTTTAAACTCATCACCGATTGCAGCCTTGCCGAGTTTATCGGCAGTCTCACTGTCCGAAGAACGGATATTGACAACATCGATTGCTTTTACCTTCGTTACAACAACAGCAGTCTCCGCAGCGTTTGTTTCCTCTCCTTGTGCATCCGGGTTTTCCTTATCTTCCCCTTCTGCACGGGCTAATTCCTCACCGATGTTTTTCTCTATTTCCTCATTCAGATCCAGAATGAATTGCGCCAGATCCGCATCTGCCACCATATCATTATAAGTGACATTTACCTTATTACTCAAGTCAACGACATCATCCTGCAGATTGACTTTTCGCATATAATCCAACACATCGCTGTCGTCTTCTTCATCATTGAAATAATAATTACCGTCCCCATCGACACAGATATAATATGTGCTCATACCCGGAAGCGGATCTTCATAATCATAGTATTTTTGTTCTGCATAAACATAGACCAGATAAGTGTCTTCTTCCGGACCGGCCTTGGTATAAATATCTACGACCGGATAAGAATCCATATATTTACTGATTTCTTTATATCGCAGCACCTGCTCATCATCTATACTGCTTCTCAATGTGCGAATGGTATCGATATCGCCGGATGCCATTGCCGTATAATAGTCATTGATCAACTTACTGATCTCAGGATTTTCGTTTTCCTGCAACGGAACCAGGGGTACATCCTTTGATTCTTCCGGATTTTCCTCTAACGTACTGTTTGCTGCAATATCATCTTGTTTTTCTACTTCTTTCTTATTCGCATTTACGGAGATCACTACGGTAATGATAACACAGACTGCCAAAACAACAGGCATGACAATCTTGATATGTTTGACCAGCCAGTTTCCGAGGACCTCTGCTTTTGCCATAAGCCAATCCCATTTATTCGTATTTGATGTATGATTCATAATCTACAACCTTTCTCTTAGTCAGATGATGATGCAAATGCACCCGACAGGAATCGAACCTGCACCAAAGGCGTCGGAGGCCTACGTTCTATCCGTTAGACTACGGGTGCATATGTTACAAATTTATTACATCACCTTGTTTATCATAACATAACAACGCAATATTGTCCAGTAATCCATAAAATAAGAAAATATTACCTGAAAACTGCCGTCACATTGCAGCGGCGGCAGCCTCCCTTTTTTTCTTTATAATATCGTTATTTCGTCCGATATTCTATCATAATAGTATACATTGTAAGATAATCTTTCCTCCGGCTCCACCTGCGTGTCGTTCACTTCTTTTACCATCTCTCTGAAAAACTCCTTCTCGGAAACGCCATCATCCGGTACCAGAAGTACTTCATGGACGGAACTGGGCAGGATGATCAGGTTTTTGTTCAGTCTTTCCGTCAACTTCTTAAGGGATTTAGAATAGAGAAGTGCGGCTGCTCCGAAAACCCTGTCACGGTTGCTTAACATATACATGACTGTCCCCGATTCCCGGCACATTGCCTCCTGCAATTCTTCCGGCAGGATAAGATCCTCATCGCTATCCTGACTCTGTTTCTTTGACAGGGCTTCTTCAATCACCTGTCTGATCGGCAGCATTTCTTCCGGCCGCAGTCTCAGCATATTGGCCTTGGCATTTTCATATAAGACCGATATATCCTGCTTCCACATGTCCAGATGACTGTTCCTGATCAGGATGGTTGCCTTTCCCAAACGTTCATCTTCAAAGATATAGTAAAATACAAGCGCAAGGTCATTCCATTCAATATAAGGAACTTCTCTTAACAGCTTCCTGTTGTTTTCCCGGTGGATCAACTTATACAGGATTCTGTTCTTCACACACTCATACTGCGTAAAAAATTCCATATCCATATTGATTTCCCTGGCATTACGCTTATAAATGCACAAGATGTCATAAATAACGGCGCCGAAAGGTCTTCCCTCTTCAAACTCTCTGTACAGCTCATCTATGTAAATAGAAGGTGATAGATTGCTGCCCTTTTTGGTGATTACAATGCCATGAAGGCATACACCGTTATTTTTCACCACTTCCTGAAACGAAACTTCATATTCCGCTCCCATAACTTCTTTTAAAGCACTGCATACTTTATTTCCGAACCGTGCCAATATCATATTGTCCTCTCTTTCCATTCTCTCCGGACAATAAAATATTTCTTTTACAAGCAAAAAGACAATGGGATTAAAAATTCCATTGTCTTACAGACTCTTAAAAAGTAACAAATAAGAAAAGATGCATCCATTTATACTCTGGACAGATACTCACCTGTTCTGGTATCGATCTTGATTACTTCACCCTGGTTTACAAATAAAGGTACCATTACTTTTGCTCCGGTTTCCACGATAGCCGGCTTGGTTGCGCCTGTAGCAGTATCCCCTTTAAAGCCCGGTTCCGTATCAGTGATCTCCAATTCTACGAACAGCGGCGGCTCAATCGCAAATACACTGCCATTGTAAGAACAAACTTTAACCATTTCATTCTCTTTTACAAATTTTAACGCGTCGCCTACGGTATCGCCGTTTAAGGCAACCTGATCGTAGGTTTCCGTATCCATAAAGTTATATAGATCGCCATCTGCATATAAGTACTGCATATCTTTTCTATCAATTCGTGCCTGTGGGCATTTCTCAGTAGGTCTGAAGGTTTTCTCAACAACACCCCCGTTAATGACGTTTTTCAGCTTGGTTCTTACAAAAGCTGCTCCTTTGCCGGGTTTTACATGCTGGAATTCAATGATCTGATAAACATTCCCTTCATATTCAATAGTAATACCGTTCCTGAAATCGCCTGCCGATATCATAAAATAATCCTCCTACATTTTAACAAGTATTCTTCACAAATATAATTCCTATTTAGTTTATACTATAAGTTCTCATTTTTCAACCTCTTTCCCAAAAAAGTCTAAAACTTTTTACCAAGAAGGAAATCGATGGCCGCAAGATAGCCCTCTAACCCCTGCCCGTAAATCTGCTTATCGCAGGCCGGAGCAGTCACGGATACTTTGCGGAAATCTTCCCGTTCCATGATATTGGAAATATGGATCTCCACTTTGGGAACCGTAATGCTGGCAAGAGCATCATGAATGGCATAACTGTAGTGGGTATAGGCGCCGGGATTGATCACTATGCCTTCCGTACCGTCAAAATAAGCATCCTGAATCCTGTCGATGATCGCTCCTTCATGGTTGCTTTGAAAAACTTCAATGGTACAGTCTTCTTTTTGCCCTTTCTCTGCTATCATCTGTAAAAGATAGTCATAATCTTTCGTGCCGTATACCTCTTTTTCCCGAATTCCCAGAAAATTCAGATTCGGGCCGTTGATCACTAATATTTTCATAAAAACCTCTTCCTTTCTTTTAGGATCTATCTGTTTACTGCCTGTCCAATTTCATGCAGAATCGCATCAAAAGATTTTCCGTCCACATCGATGATCACATCTGCCGCCTGTTCATACAAAACCGAACGCTGTGCCATCAATGTTCGTATTTTTTCCTGTGGATCCTCTCCCTGCAGAAGCGGTCTGGACTTATCATGCTTCACCCGCTCATAGATTGTCTGTGCCGTTGCACGCAGGTAAACCACGGTTCCAAGTTCTTTTAACAAAACGCGGTTCTCTTCCCTAAGAGGCAGACCGCCTCCCGTAGAGATGATCTTATGTCTTGTGGTTTTAAGCATTTTTTCTAAACATTCGGTCTCTAAATCCCTGAAGTACGCTTCGCCGTCTGTCTGAAAAATCTCGGATATCGTCCTGCCCTCTTTTTTCTCAATCAGCTTGTCCGTATCTTCCAGAGAGCGGCGCAGCCGATAGGAGAGTTTGATGCCTAACGTAGTTTTTCCGCATCCCATGAAACCGATCAAAATAATATTCTTCATCGACAACTCATACCCCCATGGTCTGCCGCATTTTCTCGTAAACAAGGCTCGCATCATTTTCACTTATTTCAACCTGATTCCACAATTCATAAGCGATGATGCCCTGATAAAGCAGCATTTTCAACCCGTTATAAGCCTTTCCGCCTGCTTCTCTCACAAGCTGCATGAACCGCGTGTCGAAAGGTTTGTAGATCAGATCAAAGCCTGTATGTATTCTCCGGTAAAAAGCGGCATCTTCTATGACCGCTTCTCCATCGTGAGGCGCCAGCCCCACCGAAGTTCCCTGGATCGCCAGAAATTTTCTCTCCGGCAGTTTCGGGAAATCGGATAACAACATCGGCTCAAAAATCTCTCTCTGAAAGGCTTCATTGACTTCTTCGGTCAATCTTTGTGCCTTCTCTATCGTCCTGTTTAACAGATATACCTTTTTTGCCTTCTGCGCACCGCAAAGATAGGCTGCTGCCCGCGACGCACCGCCTGCTCCCAGCAACAGGATCTCTTCTCCCTCCATTCGGATGTCTTCGCTCATCATCGCCCGATGCAGACCTGTGATATCCGTATTATAGCCTTTATAACCGCCCTCCGTACGAACCAGCGTATTGACCGCGCCGATCTTTGCCGCAAGTTCGTCTACTTCCACAAGGCTTCCCAGGACTTCGCTTTTATAAGGAACCGTCACATTCATGCCCAAAATGTTCAGCGCATAAGCGCCTTTTACCGCTTCTTCTACCTTTCCTTCTTCTACCGGAAAGGGGACATAAACCAGATTATGACCGCACATTTTCGCCAGCGTATTATGGATGATTGGCGACATGGTATGTTCTACCGGATTTCCGATCAGACCGCAGGTCCTTGTTTTTCCGTCTATCATTTTTCTTTCCCCGCTTCTTTCAACTTTTCTGCTGTTTTTGATAAAAAAATAATACGATCCGTTCCAGATACCGTTTGAGTACGATCTGGATCTCTTCCCTAGGGTGGATCGGTTTCACCAGATAGGTCCTGATGCCTGCCTTCTTGGCTCCCCACACATCCGTAAAAAGCTGATCCCCTACAAACAAGGTGGTTTTCGGCGTGGTTCCCATCTGCTCCATCGCCTTCTTATAGCTTTCCGGAAAGGGTTTGTTGGCCTTAAAAATATAACGGGAACCTACTTTGTCATTGAAAGATTTTACTCTTGGCTCTTTGTTATTGGATAACAGCATGCTTTCATATCCGATACCTTTTAATCTCTGAAAAAGCACAATGCTCCGCTCATCCGCAGGCGCCCCGTGAGGAACCAGGGTATTATCGATATCAAAGATAATGCCCCGATATCCCTGCCTGTACAAGCCCTCATAATCTATTTCGTATGCAGAATCCAGATAAACATCCGGATAAAAACGCTCCAGTATCAAGTTTATTCCCCCGTGCCGTTCTCGGATATTCCTTTCTTATCATAACAAAACACCCTGCACTTGTGCAAGGTGTAAATGCTTTCCCGATATCCTATTTATCGACCGGATCCAAAACCTTTTTCAACTCATCCATAAAGGTATTGATATCCTTAAATTCGCGGTAAACAGAAGCAAATCTGACATAAGCGACTGCCTCCAGATCCTTCAGTTTATTCATAACAAGCTCTCCGATCACCTGGCTTGAGATCTCCTTCTCTTCCTTGCCGAAGATATCGGTCTCTACCTCATCTACCAGCTGATTGATGCGGTTGGCGCTGATCGGTCTCTTGTGACAGGCACGAAGTACGCCCGCCTCTATTTTTGCCCGGTCATAGGTTTCCCTGTTATTATCCTTTTTAATGACGATGAGAGGAATCGTCTCCACCTTTTCATAGGTTGTGAAACGTTTATCACACTCGTCGCACACACGCCTTCTTCTGATGGAATTGTTTTCCTCCGCCGGTCTGCTGTCGATAACCCTTGTATTCTCATGACCACAATATGGACACTTCATTCGAATTCCCCCTGCTTTCAGATGTATAGAATTATTATGGCATAGAAAAATAATTATGTCAACTAATATCTACCAGGACGATGCGCAGGAAACATTACGATCACTTCCTGCAAATATCCACAATAATAATATCCGGTCCGATCTGCTTGATATCTTTGTAACAGATCACATAATCCGGTTCATTACAAAACAGGTCTAACAGCTTATTATTTCCCTGTACGATCAATTTGAAAATCTGTCCCGTACACTCATCAAACTCAAAATCTGTGACTCTGCCAAGTTTTTCACAGTTTTTTAGATTAATCACTTCTTTTTTCTTAAAATCCGAAAACAGCATGGGTTCCCCGACACTTTGCCCTTTTTATTATTTAATGTAATCTCTGGAAAATCGTTCCTTTTTTTCCAAAAAAAGTTTTCTACTTTCCTGCTCCGATGTGAATAAAACCCGTTCATTCGCCCATCCTTAAAAGTAAGATAAAAATCAATAATAAAAAGGATGGAGGAAGTTATTTATGGTTCAGGGAAAAGTCGAAATATGCGGTGTCAATACTTCTAAGCTTCCATTATTAAAAAATGAGGAAAAAGAGGAACTGTTTCGAAAGATCGGAGCCGGAGATGACGATGCCCGCAAAGAGTATATAAAAGGCAATCTGCGGCTTGTACTCAGCGTCATTAAGCGCTTCCATTCCAGCAATGAAAATGTAGACGACCTTTTTCAAATCGGCTGTATCGGCCTTATCAAAGCAATCGATAACTTTGATTGCAGTCTCAATGTAAAATTCTCCACTTATGCCGTACCGATGATCATCGGGGAGATCAGACGCTATCTGCGGGACTCCAATAGCATCCGTGTTTCCCGTTCTCTAAAAGACACCGCCTATA
This sequence comes from Lachnospiraceae bacterium, assembly GCA_022510585.1. Classification (GTDB taxonomy): domain Bacteria; phylum Bacillota; class Clostridia; order Lachnospirales; family Lachnospiraceae; genus UBA3282. The sequence continues at coordinate 26,005 of JAFLTF010000002.1, read as the reverse complement.
AAGCAATCTATGCAAAAGAAAATCTGACCCGCAAAAATGCGCAGGAACCTACCATCAACGAAATCGCAGAAGAAATCGGCATCGCTAAAGAAGATATTGTCTATGCGCTGGATGCCATCCAAAGTCCCATGAGCTTATATGAGCCGATCTATACGGATGGCGGCGATACGCTCTATGTAATGGATCAGATCAGCGATAAAAAGAACAAAGAAGAGGTCTGGGTCGAACACATCTCTTTAAGCGAAGCTATGAAAAAACTATCCGAACGAGAATATGAAATCATAACCCTGCGTTTTTTTGAAGGCAAGACGCAGATGGAGGTCGCTGATAAAATCGGCATTTCTCAGGCGCAGGTCTCACGTCTGGAAAAAAATGCGCTGAGGACGATGAGAAATTATCTGACCGCATAAGATCATGGATAAAGAAACTCGACCTTTCAAATGCGAAACTCAAACGATCCTCCCGTCACTGATTCTGATCGTCCGTGTTGTCTGCCCGGCAAGCAAAGGATCATGAGTTATCATAATAATGGTTATCTTATACTCACTGTTCAGCATTTTTAAAAGCTCCATCACCTTCTCTCCTGATCTGCTGTCCAGATTGCCGGTGGGTTCATCGCAAAGTAAGATCTCGGGTTGGTTGACGAGAGCTCTTGCAATGGCGGTTCTTTGCTGCTGTCCTCCGCTCAGTTGCCAGGGCAAATAATCCAGTCTGTCGGATAAGCCAAGTCTTTCCACAATTTCTGCCATCCTATCATCTTCCTGCTCTTCCATTGCGATTGCCCTTGGCAGCAGAATATTCTCGCGAACCGTCAGCTCCGGCACTAAGTTATAGGATTGAAAAATAAACCCGGCTGTTCTCAGCCGAAATTCGGAAAGCATTTCATCGTTTCTGTCAAAAATATTTTCCATCTGTTCCAAATCCGTATTGTAATATAATACCCTGCCTTCCGTGGGATCATCCAGCCCGCCCAGAAGATTCAACAAAGTGGATTTCCCGCTGCCGGAGGCTCCCATTACAGATACAAATTCTCCCTTTTCGACGGAGATGGAAACCCGGTCCAGGGCAACGATCTGTGCCTCTCCCCTACCGTATTTTTTAGAAAGATTTTCCGTACTTAATAACATCATATCGATCATCCTCTCTTTCACAATCTGTCAGAAATCATCGTTCCTGATTCCTTCTACAATACTCATTTTTTGTATCTTCATCATTGGAAGTATGCCGGCGGTTACATTGACCAGTGTGGTCAAAGCAAATGCAATGACCATGATAGGCAAAATCGGCTGTTCCCACAAATGAATATACCACGGGAATCTCACCTGCCAGCACGCTGTCATTTTGCCGCTTTCCGTAAGAGTATAACTATTATGCTGCAAGTCAAAAGCATAATGATAGGCATATCTTCTGACCAGATCGAAAATCTCTATCGGAATCACTGCGGTAACAACCGCAATAAAAGGCCATAGAAACATCTCGCTGATATAGGTTTTGACCAGCCTCTTTCTGCTCATTCCAACGGCACGCAGGATCTGAAGATTCTGCAAATTCTTATTAACGGCAAATTGATAAGAATTTATCATGCCAAAGCATCCCGTAAGAATCACCAGCGTGATCATGGACGCAAATACTGCCAGATTGGAAAAATCTTTCATCAGAATACTCCGTTTTATCGCATTTTGTGAAATACTGATCACATCTCCGCTTTTCCCTACGATGGCATACCACAGGGTTTCAAAACGCTCCAGATCTGCTCCTCTTTTGAGATTCACATATACATCCGTGTAACGACTGTCCGGTAATCCCCATTTCTCCACCGCATCCACACTGCACAGGATGTTGTATCCGGGAGAGAACTTACCGGCATGTCTCTCGTTATCCACAAAGCTTCCGGCATATAAAACATTTGTCAGATACTCGTTATCGATCGAAAGGATTGCGCAGATTTGTGCATGGGACACCACTTTTTCTCCAAAGGTATAACCCGGCACATTCGTCCGAAGTCCGTCCGTATCGTCATAATATAATGTGGGTTCGTAGCCCGGCGGCACCTCTCCGTGAGAGAAATCAAAGTTCTCCACAACGGGATCGGAAACAACCACATCCGTTAAAGATACTTCATCACCGACCTGATAGGGATTGACCATTTCCTGCCCCGGAATTTCCTGTCCCGGATATTCTGCAATGATGATCTTGGTACCGCTTTTAAGCCCTTCCCTATCCAGTTCCCCCGAAATGACATAAGGTTCAAGACTCTTAAAAAAATCATCCTCTATGGCAGTACAGGGCAGTCCGTACAGTAGATCTTCTTCCGAATATCCCTGGATCAGCCTTGCCTTATATTCAAAGTCTCCCATAAAATCCTGTATGTTATGATAAGTCTCAAGCTGATCAAGCGCTTCCTCTATGGATTTTGGAACGGTACTCTTCTGATACAGAAGTTTCACGCCCGGAAGTTTCATCACGGCCGACAGGGTATCCGTATCTTCACTGGCCTTAAGGGCAGCCAGATCTTCCGGGGAGATACCTTCCGCATGGCGGTTATATTGCAGGTTGCCTATCTGCAGATTCTGGAAATTCTTACTGACATAATAATCCGCATTTGTCCCGCCTATTTCACCCAGGCTTTCATAGGCAGAAAAATTATCCTGATCCGACTTCCCCAGCATAAATGCGGCTCCGAAAACAAAGGACCAGCCTGTCAGCAACATCAAAAAGACGACCCCCTTATCCCTGTTCAGATTTTTTAAAACCACCTTCTTTATGATTCCATAACCTTTTGCAGATTTTTTCTTCTTCCCTCTTTTTGATTCCTTCTCCGGAAATAACATCTCATTCGGCGATCGTCTGATCCCTTTTACCAATGGAATACTGACCGCCAATGCAGAAGAACAAATGGCTAAAAGCCAGGGATACAGATAAGGATTTAAGCTGATTCCTTTCGCCACCGGATGAGCCCCGAATGCACTGTATATGCGTACACTTCCAAAGGTATTGACTGCCTTTAGGTAGACCACATAGATCAAAATACCCAAGGCATAGCCTAAAACCACGCCTGTCACATCAAAAAAAAGAGCCTCTCCCAGCAAGCGTTTGACCACGCTGCGCTTCGACATTCCCATGCTTCGAAATAATCCCATCTGCCGTTGTCTGTCTGCCATCGCTCCCGACATGACTCCGTAAACGGATACAAAGGATACGAACAGAACAATTCCCAGAAAAACAGGAATCAGTGTGGATGAATAAAAATCATAATAAGAAAGATGTGCATTTTCATATAACGCATTCTGGGTTGTTTCGGCATCTCCGAAAGCTGCTATCGCCTGAAGCTCTGCGGTCCTTCCGTTGTTATAGGCCATGATGCCGTCTTCGCGCAATCGGTTGACCACCTGCCAGGAAACGCAGTCGGGATCACATAGGACAAGCGCTGTCAAAGAAAAGTCTGCCGGAAGATCTTCCTTATAGAGAAACATCTGCGGAAAATCAATGTCATCCGTTGTTAAGCCTGTCTGGATCAGGTGGGAATCCATCGTACGAATGCCCTGACCATACACATCCTTTTGGTCGTTCAACACCCCTACGATCGTAAAACTCTTTATCTCCAGAAAGTTTCCGTTAAGATCATAAAGCTCCATTTCAAAACGATTTCCCACCATCGGCGCAACCCCCAGCGCTTCAAAGGAACTTCGATAGCCGCAGATCTCTCCGGCAGCCTCCGGATATCTTCCCTGTTTCTCCGGTTTATAATGAAAAAGCTCCCATGTATTTTCATG
>JAFLTF010000002.1:0-22132 GCA_022510585.1 Lachnospiraceae bacterium | reverse complement strand
GATATCTTCCCTGTTTCTCCGGTTTATAATGAAAAAGCTCCCATGTATTTTCATGATCCATAGCGCCAAAACGAAGGGCTGCGCTGTATTTCGTCTTACAGGTGCCTCCGTTTAAAATGGTTCCATACTGAGAGATCTCCCAATATTCTGGTAACCTTGATAATTCCGTTTCGTTCACAAGCGGCACCACAATATCATAATCTCCGGCAAAATCTAATCGATCCTCCACTCTGGTCTGACTTGCACTACGGGCTAAAAACACCCCGAATGTCATGGACATGGTACTGATCATAATGGCAGCAAACAATGCTGCCCCACGGCCTTTGTGATGTTTCCAGTATTTCGTAGATAGATTCATAACGCTAATCCCCCTATCTTTTATCCTGTAATTTGGGTGTCGGGGCTCCCAATTCGTATCGGCACCCATGCCCTATCAAGGAGTCTTAGCCTACCTTACCACAATTTCCTGGGCTCGCCCGAAACATCCGGCGAATTGTCCTATCTAGCAGATGAATGAAAGCTGCAAACCATTCATCCCCTTTTTTTGACAATTCGCCGATAATGCTGTTCAGGAAACCGGAAAATATATTATAATAAATCCAGCTTTAGCAGTATAAGAGAGGAAAACTATGAATTTGAAGATTGCTGTCTGCGATGACAACAGAAATGATCGGGAGAAATTAAAGTCCATACTGACAAATTATTACATGGCAAACGATATTGAATTATCGGTTGATCTGTATGCAGGCGGAAAAGAGTTTTTGGAGCATTACAGGAAATCGAAAGATTATCAGCTTGTATTGCTTGATATAGAGATGCCTGAAATAAGCGGTATAGAAATTGCGGAAACCATTCGTACTGAGATAGATAGACATGTCATCCTTATTTTTATCAGTAACTATCCTCAATATATGCAGGACAGTTTTCGGGTTCGTCCGTTTCAATATATTACCAAACCTTTTGTACAGGAAGATATCTTCAACCTGATGAGCAATGTCGTCCGGGAGATAGAATCCAGCCGCATCATCTATTCTCTGATCAGCACGGAAAAAGGGGATATAACGATCAACATAAGAGATCTTCTCTACATTGAAGCTTCAGACAGCAGAAAAAATCAGTTGACATTCCATTTTACCGATCAGGTGCTTACTACCAAAGGCACCATAGCACACTGGAATGAGCAGCTGAAGGATTACAATTTTTATCAAAGCTGCCGCAGCATCCTGGTAAACCTGCTGCACATCCATTATTTTGAAAAAGGCAGCATCATTTTGAAGAATGGAGAAACCGTCCCCGTCAGCCGAAAAAAAGAAAAAGAATTGAAAACACTTTTCTTAAATACTACGATCAAGCTGCTCAATCTATAAAAGGAGGAAACAACTATGCTGTATGATTTTATGATGCTCACTACCTACCTTTTGGATCTGTTCATTAAGATGACCTTTTTAGACGGAATCTTTGGGAAATCCAAAAGAAGATTTCCCCTGATTCCCTATCTGTTGATCTTGACAGTCGCTGAAATCCTTCCGCATATCAATGGGCTATTTACCATACCGGCCTTTTCTGATGCTTCTTTTCCGGCGCCTGCAACAGTCATAGCGCATATCGCATCCATGCTGCTATTTATGCTGTTAACGTTATTGTATGATGCCATGTGGTCTATGCAGATATTTACTGCTGTTTTCTTTTTCCTCCTGCTTTTCATAAAGGAAAGGCTGTTCACCTTATTGGTCCAATGCATAAATCCGGAATTATTAGAAATTCCCAATCGCTATTTATTCGTTTATACGGATTTCGGTTCCATACTCATACTCTTCCTTTTGACCCTGATCGTTATCACCTTTTGGAAAATGCGGGAACATAATCCGGAACCGCTTTCCTACAACATCCTCTTGTTTATGGTGCCCCTATTCACTTTAATGATATTGGTTTCTATGCCGTTAAAAAGTATTCTGATAACCGGCAATCAGACAAGTAACACCTCCTTTTTCTGCCTTTTGTTCGGGGCGGTTACCATCCTCAATATTACCAATTATCTTTTGATTGAGAAGATCAGAAATATCAACGAATTGAAAAGCAATTATCAAAACATGGAGCAGCAGATGAAATTTCAACGTGAAAAATATGTTCAGCTCGGCTCCTATTATAAAAGTATGAGAAGTATCCTGCACGATATGAAAAATCACTATTTTGCCATTGAAAAATATATTGAGAAAGAAGAATATAATAAATTACAAGACTATATGGAAGATGCAATCCAAAAAATGGAAAGCTGCTATGCCGGAGTCAATACCGGGAATCTGGTAATAGATGCGTTCTTAAATCACTTCAAAATGCTTTCGGAAACAGAACATATCACTTTTTGCGAAGATGTATCCATTATTCCGGATAAGGTGCCATTGTCAGATTATGACCTTTGCGTTGTAATCGGTAATCTGATGGATAATGCGTATAATGCGGTATCAAAAGTGTCTGACAGGGAAAAGCTCGTCAATATACACATATCGATGAATGACAGTGATTCTTTTATCATTTTTGTAAAAAATACTTATGACAGCAACGCAGCTATGCAAAATGCTGATGATTATGAGCATGGATATGGTTTAAGTAATATTGAAAAAATCGTAACCAATTATCACGGCGTCATGCAATATAAAACCGATGACTATTTTGCCGTGACAATCGTTATTCCGATAATTGACAATTGTTAGAGTGTATTCTATGGCTCTATCTCCTGCAGATTTGCAATATCATAGGATAAGGTAATATCTCTGTCACCATATAATCTAAAGTAATTGTGGACAATCCTGTCCGTTACAATATGGATGTCGTCTCTTTCGGCTCCCACAAGCACTACCAGGAACTGAGAACTGCTGTACCTTGTGCCCACATCCACTCCACGAAGAGATTTTATGATTGCCTGCTCCATACACTGCATCGCTTGTTCCATCTGGGACAGCTTAATATCACTTCCATCTGCAGAGAACAGGGTGAACAGAATCAACTGTAATTCCTGTTTATTACGCTGTGAAAAATGCACGACAAAATCATAAACCCTGCCGAATTCTTCATAATCAATCTGAAAGGCTCCCTGATAGGACTGTCTGTTCTCTACCATATCTATCAGCCTGTTCAGATCCGACTTGGTCTGCTCCAAGGTCTTTAACATATTTGCGCTCTGATAGAAAAGATAACGTTCTTCACTGTCAATCTGTTTTACATGATACAATGCCTTATCCGCTTTTTTCACCAGTTCCTCAAAGTCGCCGCCATCCACTCCGAACAGACTGATACCCACGGAAATGGAAACATCCTTCAATACGTCAATTTCCTTCTTCTTTTCTTCAAAGACTTCCAGAATCTTTTCAACCTTCTGCACTGCCTCTTCCTGACTGGTTATTCCTTCTACGTAATATAAAAATTCATCTCCGCCCAATCTACAGACAATGTCTTTCTCGGAAACATCCTTCAGAATATCTGCTGTCAGTTTCAGAATATAGTCACCTGTCAAATGCCCATAGGTTTCATTCACATTCCTGAAATGGTCCAGATCCAAAACCATGACACAGCCGCTTCCGTTCCGCAGGCTCTCAGTGATCTCTTTTTCACCCTGTTCCTTGCCAAGAAGACCGGTCAGATAATCTACCTTAGAATTTAGACCCATCTCTTCTTTGGTAATACCGTCATAAATCTTATCGCTGTTAAAAATAGGCATGACCATATCTTCGCTTGGTATATTCTTCTGTAGTTCTCCCTCTTCCAGAAGTTCCATAAACTGATCGACCAGATAGGGATCAAACTGTGTTCCTCTTCCTCTGATCAATTCTTCCTTCACAATTTCATCCTGTAATCTCTTTCTATAGACACGATTACTAGCCATAGCATCATAGGAATCCACAATACCGATGATCCTGGCAACTAAAGGGATTTCTTCGCCTTTTAAGCCGTTTGGATATCCTTTTCCGTCATATCTCTCATGGTGATATTTTGCGCCAATATCTACCTTAGGAAACATCTTGATATCTTTCAGGATCTCTCCGCCCATGACTGTATGGTTTTTGATCAATTCAAATTCCACATTCGTCAATTTAAATGGTTTATTTAAAACAGAATCCGGCACGCCTATCTTTCCGATATCATGCAATAATGCAACATAATGAATGTTTTGTACGTCCTCTTCGGACCAGCCGATTTTTCGTGCCAATGCTTCGGCGTAGTAAGCAACTCTGATGGAATGCCCTTTCGTATAATCATCCTTGGCATCAATCGTATTGGCCACTGTAGTAATTGATTCAATCGTAACAAGCTCTACTTCTCTGGTCTTTTCTTCCAGGCGTTTTTGTAAATCTTTCCTGTAACCGTCCAGCTCTATGGTACGGCGGACACGGTTTAACATGACTGTAGGTTCAAAAGGTTTCGTAATAAAATCATAGGCTCCCATTTCAAAGCATTTGGACTCTGTGTCAGTCTTCCTGTCAGCCGTCAGAAATATGACTGGAATATTCTTCCACTCATCATTCTCCTGAAGCAGCTTCATAACCTCGAACCCATCCATTTCAGGCATAAGAATATCCAACAGGATTAATTCTGGCGTATATTTCTCCAAAAATTTAAAAGCCTGTTTACCTGAATTGACACCTATTACCTTATATTCGGTACGCAGCAGATTCTGAGCCATTACCAAATTCACCCTGTCATCATCTACTACCAAAATCGTTTTCATAGTCGTCATCCTAATACCTATGCCTTCCTCTCTGCTTCTTTTTCCTATTATACTTTTTCTTGCAATAAAAAGCAATCGAATATATGACAATACCCGATTGCTTTCTAAATCTACGCAAAATCTATGTTTCCCGTAAAATTTCTTTTTTCAGCCTGCGCATGATCTTTTTCTCCAGTCTGGAGATATAGGATTGAGAGATCCCCAGCAGTTCCGCCACCTCCTTTTGGGTCAGTTCCTTGCCATCCGCATTTCCCAGTCCGAAGCGCAGCCTGATGATCGTCTGTTCTCTTTCGGAAAGTTTGGAAATCGCTTTGATCAACAGTTTTCTTTCCACTTCACTCTCAATGTTCTGATAGATCACATCCTCATCTGTACCTAAAATATCCGATAACAGTAATTCATTTCCGTCCCAGTCCACATTCAGCGGCTCGTCAATAGATACTTCCATCTTATGTTTGCTGTTTCTTCTTAAATACATTAAGATCTCATTCTCAATACAACGTGAAGCATATGTTGCAAGTTTGATATTTTTCTCGGGATTAAAGGTGTTGATGGATTTTATCAGTCCAATCGTACCGATGGAAATCAAATCTTCCACTCCCACTCCCGTATTGTCAAACTTTTTGGCTATGTATACGACCAGACGCAGATTATGTTCAATCAACAACGCCTTAGCCTCATCCTCATATTCTGTTCCCAGATCGCCGATGATTTCATTTTCCTTTTCTACCTCTAAAGGCGGCGGCAATACCTCCGCACCGCCTATGTAATGTATGTCTCCCTGCTTGTGAATAAGGAATCTGGTATCCTTACGCACCATCTTAAATTGCACTTTGCCGGGAATTGCCACTTTAAAAACCATTTCTTTTCCTCCTAGTTTTCTATTAACCCAGGATGTAATATCATCTGATAAACACTATCTTTTGATATTCCCGTATTACAAATTGCGATTATGACCCGTTTGCAGATTATTTCCCGATAGGTATCTTCAATGACAAGCTCCGGCAGCTCATAGGCATCCAAAATCCCTTTTTTTCTGCCGATGCTCCTATAAGGGATGGCATGATACCTCTCCGGCACAAAGCAGTTTTGGAAGGCTTTCGCTGCAGTTTCGCTGATAATACATACCGGCGCACCACTGATGGGTTCCGATAGATGGTTTCCCGTATCCAGCAATGCTTTCATATGGATATCCCGATTACCGATAGGAATTCTGATTTCCCTGACATCCGCTTCTTTCTGTCTTTGCAGTTTTCCTAATAAAAGATACAGCAGTCTGTATCCGAGAAATCCCCAGAATGCAAAAGTCCAGATACCGTAATGCCATTTCGTCATCCAGGAAAGCTGGTTTGTCAGCCATAGCACCACGCTTCCCAGAAAGAAACCTCCTGCGGCCATGGCGCCGCTGCTTTTCAGAAGAAGTTTCGGTTTTCGGATTCCGAACACTACACGGATCATCATCATACTGACAGGTACTACTCCACAGATCAGCCTTACCCTTAATGAAAAGACCGGCAGCAAAATAATAAGGCATACCGCCCCTGCTCCCAGCAAGGCTCCGGATATCATTCTTCTATGCGTGGCAGTACATTTCAGAATTTTTCCGGTTATGGATAACAGATACAGATTCATTACGAACTGAATGAAAAATACACTGTCAATATATAATTTGTAATACACTATCCACCTCCTGTTCTCAGCTTCATTATATGAGAAAAGCCATGATTATTTTGTCAAATCCTGAAAGCATATCCGGAATATTTTTTGACTTATTTCGCATATCTTTTTTAGCCAATAAAAAAACTTCCAGAATCATGTTTCCATCATCCTGAAAGTTCTTCGTATTGTTTGTTTCCTATGTATTACTGCTTGGGTTTCTGCAGGAAATCCGGTATCTTTAAGGACTTCTCTTCTACAGAACTGCGAATGTCCGTAGCACGGTTAATACCCGTAATCGGTTTCACCGGTGCGGTCTGCACACCGCCACCCTGCGCTCCCGATGTTCCGGTTGCTGCAGCAGATGGTCTGATACCCGGAATACCTGCACCAAGACCGCCGTGTCCTATTCCGGAGCTTGTCCCTACTGCTCCCTTTCCCTGTAATGAGGTAGGTGTTATGTACGCGGACTTAAAATTCAGAGTCCCTACCCCTTTCATCTGATTAGCTTTGGCTTCTATACCGGTTGCAATAACGGTAACATTACAGGTATCTGTCAAATTACCATCATACATCGCACCGAAAATACAATTGATCTCGTCTCCCGTCAGCTCTCTGACATAATCCACTGCATCATTGGCATCCGCCAGTGAAATATCACCGGACACATTGATGATGACATCGGTAGCACCGGAAATCGTTGTCTCAAGCAAGGGACTTTCCACTGCCATCTTCACCGCTTCGCTGGCTTTATCATCTCCCTTGCCGGTACCGATACCGATATGTGCAATACCTTTATCTTTCATAACGGTCTGCACATCCGCAAAGTCAAGGTTGATGATTGCCGGAAGATTGATCAGGTCCGTGATGCCCTGCACAGCCTGCTGCAATACTTCATCCGCTTTTTTCAACGCATCGGGCATCGTCGTTCTTCTGTCTACGATTTCCAGCAATTTATCATTCGGAATTACGATTAGCGTATCTACATTGTCTCTGATCTTTTCAATGCCGCCCAAAGCATTTGTCATACGTACTTTGGCTTCAAAACGGAAGGGCTTGGTAACGACCCCGACAGTCAGGATTCCCATATCTTTAGCCAATTTAGCTACTACAGGAGCTGCACCTGTACCGGTACCTCCTCCCATACCGCAGGTTACAAACACCATATCGGCACCTTTCAGTGCTGCCGCAATCTCTTCTTCACTCTCCTGAGCCGCATGCTCACCGATCTCCGGCTTGGCACCCGCTCCAAGACCTTTTGTCAGCTTCTCACCGATCTGTAACAGTTTCGGCGCCTTACAAAGCTGCAATGCCTGTTTATCCGTATTTATTCCAATAAAATCGACTCCGTCGATATTTTCATCAATCATTCTATTAACAGCATTATTACCTGCACCGCCAACACCGACTACAATGATCTTTGCTGCAGATTCAGCATCGTTTGTTTTAATCTCAAGCAAGGTAGTTCCTCCTTCAATTTGAAAATAAACTCATATAGATTATCATATAATTATTTTATCAATTTATCAACCCTTATTTTATCAATTTTCTCACTTTCGTGCTAAAATTACATCAGATTACCATATATTTCCTTTTAATCCGCATTCTCCGGATTTTCACTTATTTTCTCCTCATTCTGCTCAAAACTTATCATTTTCGTATCCTCCGTATATTCCCGCATATCCAGGGTCCCGCTCTTTCCTGTCAGTTCGGGAAGCATATACTGCAGTTCCATGATCTTTTCGTCAATATCACTGCTGCCCATCGCTACTCTTACTTCGTCAAACAACAGTGTCACCTGATAATCGGGAGAGAAATAGATCTTGTCCACTGTCATGGAATACTTCTCAAGCAGTTGTGTAATCGTTAAAATCTCTTTAAAAACTTCCGGATTTTCTATCGGAAGCTGTTTATGCAAAATGACATAGTCAAAACTAAGTCCCGTCACCTGCGGAACTCCGGGCGTACTTGCTTCAGACGTTTCCACAACAATCCCGTCTTTATCAAAATAGATGTATCTTCCCAGATAAGCCACACATCCCGCTATGGCTTTTTCATATACGGTAATTCTGACTGTATCCTTTGCTTCAATCGTCACATCCATTGTTTCAATAAAAGGAATATCATCGATCCCCTTATCCCGATATTTTAAAGACAGAAAAATGGAATTGTGTCCATATCTTCCGCTCATGACCATTTCCATGATCTCTTCCCGCGTGTAATGGATATTTCCATCCACATATACGGTGGTGATCGTATAATTATCTATGATATAAATATATCCGATCATCAGCACCGCCAGTAGAAAAGCGCAGATTGCAGAAAGAACAGCAATCCTTTTTCCTCTTCCGAAACGAACTTTCTGTTCTTTCTGCCTTTCTTTCGCCATATTGTTTTTAATAAGCCGCAGACGAGCATTTTTCCTATTCACTTTTTTCACTGCATCCTTGCCGCTCATATAAATCGTTAAACCCTTCCACTGTATTCCATGGTCTCACATCTGACCCCTAAGTCTCTTAAATCCTGACAGATATTTTCATAACCTCTTTCAATAAAATGTCTGTTTTCCACGATACTGCTTCCGTCTGCAGCGCTGCCGGCCAGTACCAATGCGGCGCCGCCACGAAGTTCTTCCGCCTGCAGAATATTTCCTTTCAGTCTCTCTATACCTTCTACAGAAACCGTATTCTCCTTACAGATGATCTTTGCACCCATTTTCTGTAACTGCCCTACGATATGGAAACGGTTCTCAAAAATAGTCTCTTCCATGGTACCGCGGCCTTCGGCCATTGTCATCGCCGTAAGGAAGGCTGACTGTAAGTCTGTAGGAAACCCCGGATAACTGTCTGTTCGAAGCCTCTCTGGCATCTTTCTTTTATCTTTACAGACGATCTGTAAGCCGTCCGAGCCCTCATAAACCTCCGCTCCCATAGAAGCCGCTGCAACATTTACGGCTGTCATCTGACTGCAGGGAGCATCCTTTAGGTAAATTTCACCGCCACAGCATAAGCATGCCGCCAGATAAGTCCCCGCCACGATCCGGTCTGCCGGAACCTCATAGGAAACTTCATGCAGCTTTTCCACACCCCGGATCAAAATTCTGCTTGTACCGGCGCCCTCGATCCGGGCACCCGCCTGATTCAGAAAATCACACAATGCGCAGATTTCCGGTTCTCTTGCTGCATTCTCGATGACTGTATCTCCTTTGGCAAGCACTGCCGCCAACACAAGATTTTCCGTGGCACCCACACTGACAAAGGGCAGCTTGTGTTCGGCGCCTATAAGTCCTTTCGTCTCTGCCAAAAAGCCGTCTTCCCGCTCTTCGATCACAACCCCCATCTTCCTTAAGCCTTTCAGATGCAGGTCGATCGGTCTCTTCCCGATCACGCAGCCGCCCGGATACTGCATATCCACCCTGCCTGTTCTGGCAAGCAAAGCACCAAGCAGCATGATGGAAGAACGCATCACGCAGACGGAATCAGAAGGCATATTGCAGGGCATATCATGTCCGAACAGCTGTCCGGTATAAATCCTTATAGTGTGTCCGCTTCGCTCAATCTTACAGCACAGGCTCTCCATGAGCCGAAGCATATGATGCACATCACTGATGACAGGACAGTTTTTTATCTCACAAGTACCGTTTATCAAAAGAGTTGCGGCCAGAATCGGCAACACTGCATTTTTAGATCCCTGTACTTTTGTCTGACCTTCCAGACGGTTTCCACCATATATCTGAATCGCATCCATAGCCAAACCCCAAAGCAGATAATATATGACCTACTTTATCTATATGGAAAAAACCGGAAAAATTATCTTGTACTTATAAATCTTTTAGACGAATCCCTTTGGCTACACTTAAAACAAGTCCTATTTCAATCATCAGAAACAACACCGATGTACCCCCGTAACTGATAAAGGGCAGAGAGATTCCGGTATTCGGAATGGTATTTGTTACAACGGCTATGTTTAAGATCACCTGAATGGCAATATGTCCCAGTACTCCTACTACAAGCAGGGCTCCAAACAAATCCGGCGCATTGTTGGCTATGACCATAAATCGCCAGATCAGCATAATAAACATTAAAATAACGGCAATTGCTCCGAACAGTCCCAACTCCTCACAGATGATCGAGAAGATCATATCATTTTGTGCCTCCGGTATGAAGCCCAGTTTCTGTTTGCTGGCTCCCAAACCTTTCCCTAAAATTCCGCCGGAACCGATTGCATAAAGACCCTGCAGGGTCTGGAAACCTTTTCCGCTGGCAAAAGCCTCCGGATCCAGCCAAGCCAGAATCCGCGCCCCACGATAATCCAGATTATCCGCACCGGACTCCGCCATTTTGACGATCACAAAGACAACCAGGGCAGCGCCGGCAATGGCAAGAAGACTCAAAAATATAAATCTCTTATAATCGGGACAGGACACAAACAGCATCAGGGCCGCTATTCCCATGACAATAATGGCCGAACTCATATTGGAGGTGATAAGCCACAGCATCAGGGCAATCGGTACCGGCACCGCAAGTACCGCATAAAAACCTTTCCGCTGCCTGATTTTCTTCCCCATGGAACAGATCATGCTCGAGAGGAAAAGGATCATGCCCAGCTTCGCGATCTCTGCCGGCTGTATGGAAATCGGTCCGATATAAAGCCATCTTGTCGCACCGTTTGCCGAATGGCCGAAGGGAATGATCAACAGGATCAACCCTGCGGAAACCAGATAGGCAAGTACCGAAAAACGCTCCCAGAAATGATAGGGAATGTTTGCTACGAAAAACATTGCAGCCACCCCCAGAATGGAAGCCCAAAGCTGTTTCCTAAAATACCATGCAGAATCCCCGTCAAACTGCAGATTCGCCTCATAGGAACTGGTGGAATACACCATGACCAGACCGAATCCCAATAGGAAAATAACGATAAACAACAGGCTATAGTCCATATAGTTCGCAGTATTTGATTTTCTACGGGACGCTGCCCTTGTCATTCTCTCTGCCACGTCTATGACTCCTCTAAATGATATACAAATTCTTTAAATTTCTTTCCTCTTACTTCATAGTTCTCAAACATGCCCCAGCTTGCACAGGCGGGAGAAAGCAGAACAGCGTCTCCGGGCTGTGCATTTCTGACACATATGTCACAAGCTTCTTCAAAACTGTCCGCCAGCACGATATTTTCCACACCGTGTTTTCTGGCACATTCCGCTATTTTATCCTTTGTCTGGCCAATCAGAACAAAACATTTTACTTTGCCGTCAAAGGCTTCTATCCATTCATCATACTCACTTTGTTTGTCATAGCCGCCGCCGATCAAAACCGTAGGTTTATTCATTGCTTTAATGCCTTGAATTGCCGCATCGGGATTGGTTCCTTTGGAATCATTATAATAATCCACACCGCCTTTGGTGGCGACAAACTCTATTCTATGTTCCACAGCCTTGAAAGCTCTCACAGTCTCTAAGATCTTATCTGTGGGAACACCCATGGACTGTGCAATGGCAATGGCTGCCATCACATTCTCTACATTGCAGAGACCTACCAGATTCATTTCGTGGATATTCATAAGTTTCGTACTCTCGCCGCGCCGGGCCTGATAAATATCTTCTCCGTCCAGATACAGACCATCTTTCAGTTTCCGCCTGGAAGAGAAAAAAATAACTTTGGCCGGACATCTTTCTCCAAACGCTCTGGTATATTCGTTTTCATAATTCAATACACAGACATCTTCTTTCGTCTGATTAAGGGCAATGTTTTCCTTGGCTGCGATATAATTTTCCATCGTATGATGCCTGTTCAGATGATCCGGCGTGATATTCAGGATCGCAGATACATTCGGATGGAAAGATTCGATCGTCTCCAACTGAAAACTGCTGATTTCCGCTACCGTTACCGTATCTTCTTTCGATTCCAACGCTGTCATCGTATAGGGATTACCGATATTGCCTACCACATACACACTCTCATAACAGGTTCTCATGATCTCACCCACCAAAGAAGTGGTTGTCGTCTTGCCATTGGTACCGGTAATTGCCGCCACCTTTCCCTTTCCAAGTGCGTAAGCAAGCTCTATTTCCCCCCAGATTTTAATCCCGCGTTTTCGGAAACCCTCAACAAACTCCGTATCTACAGGCACACCGGGACTTAAAACGACCAGCTCTATTGACTGCCTGATCTCATCAGGCAAAGTGCCTATGATCACTTCCTTTTTACAGGCGGAGGACAGTTTCGCCTCTACTTCTTTCAGGGTGAGTTTCTCATTCTCATCATAAAGAATCGGACAGGCACCGGCTTTACTCAAAGCCTCGGTGGCTCCTATACCGCTGATGCCGCTTCCGACGACCAATACTCTTTTATCTGACAAATCCATCTGCCCAAACCTTACCTTTCTTATATGCCCATCAGCGCGATCAGGCATAACAGCGCTGTCACAATGGAAAAGACCGCTACCACTCTGGTTTCGGACCAACCGCCCAACTCAAAATGATGATGGATCGGTGCCATCCGGAAAATACGTTTTCCGCCGGTCAACTTAAAATAGGATACCTGTATCACAACAGATAACACCTCAATGACATAGATAAAAGCCACGATTGCCAGAAAAATCGGCATCTGCATCATATAGGCCGTGGCTGCCACAAAACCTCCCAACGCAAGGGAACCGGTATCTCCCATGAAAACGCTGGCGGGATATACGTTAAACAGTAGAAATCCCAACAATGCGCCGACCACTGCGCAGGTAACCGGCTCTATGCCGCTTTCCAGACCTATGGCCACTACCGTAAAAAACGTGGCTATTAACACCGTTACGGAACTTGCCAAACCGTCCAGACCATCCGTAAAGTTAGCACCGTTTACCGTACCGATCACAATAAAGAACAGTATCGGTATATTCAAAACACCCCAATCCAGATAAGTCCCCGAAAGAAAGGGGATTCTCATCGCCAATGGAACATCGGTATAATGCGTGATATAATAAGCAAACACCGCCGTTACAAGAATCTGCATCGCCATTTTCTGCCACGCCCGAAGTCCCATAGAGCGTTTGAGTACAACCTTGATATAATCATCCATAAACCCGATCAAGCCAAATCCCAGTGTAACAAACAGGATCGGGATGATGCGGGGATAATCTTTCACATACAAGATCGAGGTTACTACAATACTGATCAATATCAAAATACCGCCCATAGTAGGCGTACCATTCTTCTTCAGATGGGCCTGGGGCCCTTCGTCTCTGACTGTCTGACCCACTTTAAGCCGCTTTAAAAAGGGAATGATCACCGGTCCCAGAACAACGCTGATTGCAAATGAAATGATGACCGACATCAAAACTGTACCATTCATTCCTACTATTATGCTCCCTTCTTAAGTTCGTGAATCCGGAAATTCATAAACAGGTTTTCTATGATTCACTGCTGTTATTATAATCCATTTTTTCCAAATACGGAAGGATATTTTCAAAAAGCTGCTTCACCACCGGCGCTGCAATCTGTCCGCCGTAGTACATCCCCTGGGGACGATTGATGATACAGACGGCAAGCACCGTAGGGTTATCCGCCGGATAAAATCCCAGGAAAGAAGCAATATACTCATTGGTTCCTCTGGGCAGGGTCTGGCTGGTAGCGGTCTTTCCACCAATTCGATATCCTTCGATATAGGCGTTTTTACCACCGCCGTTCTCTACTACCTGCTCCAGTATATATCGCATGGTTTCCGAGGTTTCTTTCGATACAATATTATCTTTTACCTGATAGGCAAAAGATTTGCTTTGCTCTCCATCCGTACTCATTACTCTCACACCGAAATGGGGTGTGACACGACGGCCGCCGTTGACAAAGGAAGACACTGTTGTTGCCAATTGTATGGGCGTGATCTGAAAGGACTGTCCGAAGGAGATCGTTGCCAGCTCTACCGGCCCGATGTTCTCCTTACTATGCATGATTGTCCTTGCCTCTCCTGGCAGATCGATTCCTGTCTTATCCAACAATCCGAACTGCTTAAAATATTTATAAAAGTTATCTACGCCCAGCCGCAGTCCGACCGTGACAAAAACCGGGTTGCAGGAGTTCATGGTAGCCTCTACAAAATTCTGCCCTCCATGTCCCGCTATTTTATGGCATCTGATCCGTCTGTCTCCTACCATCACATAGCCCGGGCAGCTGAAGGTATCATTCACCGTTACAACGCCCTCTTCCAATGCCGATGCCGCAGTCACTGTCTTAAAGATAGACCCCGGTTCATAAGTATCGTTGATGCAGCCGTTACGCCACATGGCATTTAACAATTCCTGTTTCTTTTCTTCCGTTAAATCCGCAGTATCTATGGTTTCCGGTAAAGTATAGGGGTTATTTAGATCAAACTCCGGCACATTGACCATTGCCATGATCTCTCCGTTTTGCGGATTCATAACCAGAATGGAAACGCCTTGCGCCTGTTTGGTTTCCATCGTCTGTAAGGCTAACTGCGTTGCATAACTCTGGATATTGATGTCCAGACTGACATAGAGATCGTCGCCGTTTACCGGTTCTATCCGTTCTTCACCCGCTTCCGACACCTCTACTCCCTTGGCATCCGTCACCGTCAGGATTGTTCCCGCTTCTCCCTGAAGATATTCTTCATAAATCACTTCCAAACCGATGATCCCCTGATTATCACCGCCTGTAAAGCCAAGCACCTTGGAAGCCAGGGAGTCATAGGGATAATACCTTTTATAATCTTCATCCACCTTGACGCCCGCCAGCTCATATGTACGAATAATATCTCCTACGGATTTATCCACATTGCTTTTGATCTTTTCAATGGAAGAATATTTTTCTACCCGTTTGCGTACGTAGTCTTCCGACAATTCCAATTCTTTTGACAGTATCTTTATGACCTGTTCGGCATCTTCGATCTGATTATGGATGACCGAGATAGTGCAGACCGTCTTATTATCGGCAAGAATCTCCCCATTGGCATCAATGATTCTGCCTCTCGCCGCTTTGATACTGCGTTCTCTTTCATGCAGTTCCTTGGCTTTCTGCGTATAATACTCCGATTGAAAGACCATCAGATAAACCAGTCTTCCTATGAGGCCCAAAAACACTGCTAAACACAAGAAAAATACGGCTACCGTTTTGTTCCTGTGAAATGTTTTATGGGAATAATCCACTTCTTTCATTTTGCAAGAAAACCTCATAAAAATGGTATTACTATAATCTATTACCCTTTTTATGAGGTTATTCGTATGAAGTTCATCTTATAGTCCAAAGTCATCGTCATCCCCGCCGTTATCCTGAGGGGGTTCGCCTATCCCTCCGGTTGATCCGTCATTATTTTCAATATAACTACCACCAATGACAGCGCCGGTTTGAGGATCCACAAGATCTCCTGTTTCGGGGTCTTTCAGATAGCCGGTTTCAGGATCCAAAGGGAATGTCTTCCAGATGTCCGTATGCGTACCTCCTTCAGAGCCTTCCTCTGTTTCGGTTCCATTTTCTTCTTCACCTTCGGTCGCATCCGGATTTTCTTCTCCATTTTCGCCTTCAGCACCTTGTCCATCTTCCTGGGAACCCTGGGGTATGGTGAGCTGCTGCTCCAGTTCTTTCAGTTCTTCCCGCTCTTTATCGCTTAATTCTTCCGTCTGGAAAATTCCTAAGTAAGGCAGTGTCTCTGTCAATATTTTCTTAACGATCCTGGTAGCATACTTGGCATCAGCCATAATCTGAGGCGCCACATTCGGTCTGTCAACCACCACATAAATTGCAATCTGCGGATCGTCTGCCGGAGCATATCCCATGAAAGATACCACATACTCATTATTTCCGCGGGGAAAGGTTTCTGCGGTACCTGTCTTACCGCCTATCATATAACCTGCCGGTCGTGCCGTCGAACCGGTTCCGTTTTCTCCGGTCACAACCAGATTACAATATTCCCGTATTTTCTCACTGGTGGACTGAGATACCGTCTGCTTTAACAGTCTTGGTTCAATATTTTCAACAGTCGCTCCATCGGAAGTCGTGATCTTACTGGCAACATGCGGCTCATAATAGTACCCGCCATTGATCAGAGAACAGAAACCTGTGATCATCTGGATCATGGAAGCATTAAATCCTTGACCGAAAGAACAGGTAGCAAGCTCTGTCTGGCGGAGATTATCTTTGTTATAGACCAGCTTAGCAGTTCTTGACTCACCCGCCAGATCAATGTTGGTCTTCAGACCAAAATTGAAAAGATGCTGATAATCGACAAACTTATCCCTGCCCAGTTGGAATGCAATATTCATCAGAACAACGTTGCAGGAACGTTCCACACCTTCCGCCACGGTAAGCATACCGTCACCATATCTGTTGTGGCATTTGATATTATAATCCCCTACCTTTAAAGAGCCCTCACAATTATAGGATTCACTTCCGGTGATCGCGCCGCTCTCAATGGCTGCCGCTACAGTGAAGGGCTTGGCAACGGAGCCGGGTTCATAGGTGTCTACGATACAGTAATTTTTCCAGAGAGCATTCAGATGTCTGTATACCGCCTCGTCGTCCATTGCCGCTATCATCTCTTCTGTCAGGTACTCTCCGGTTTTCTTTCCTTTCTCATCCAACTCCCGCATCCCAATCAGATTACTTGTATTTCTCGTATCATTCAGATCAAAAGTGGGATAACTTCCCATTGCAAGTATCTTTCCGGTATTCACCTCCATAATGATACAGCCTACATTCTCCGCTCCATAGCCCGGATGGAAATTATCCTTATATTCTTCATTAAATTCTTCCAGGTACTTCTGTACGATGCTTTGGATGTTGGCATCCAGAGATAGCTGGATATTATAACCGTCTTTAGCCGGAATCGTTGTTCTCTCCAGATTGGAATCATTGTTCAGATAGCCGTATTCGCGACCGTTTTTACCACATAAAATATCATTATAATATTCTTCCAGTCCGTAAAGACCTGCATTGTCACTTCTGGTAAAACCTATGACATCACTGGCCAGGGAACCGTTGGGATATTCTCTTTTATATTCATCTTCAAACCAGACTCCCTTGATCTTGGATCCGACCTTTTCATCCTTCTGTAACTCCTTAAATTCTTCGACTTTATCATAACTAAGCCGTTTTGCCAGAACATAATAAGCAGACGTAGGATGCGCGGCAATATAGTCCCGCACTTCGCTCATATCAATGCCGAATACGGTATGCAGGGCATTGATCGTAGGTTCTACATTGGCTTCATCATCCAGAAGCACTCTGGTATCCAAAATGACATTGTAGACTTTATTGCTGATTGCGAGTATGGTGCCGTTTGCATCCAATATATCTCCGCGCTTAAAGGGTATTGTCACAGAATCATACTCCTGCTGCGACAATACCTGTCTTTTATAATCATCTCCATTGTCTCTGTTGATCAAAATCAACCTTGCGCTCAATACGCCAAAGGCTGCTAATACCAATAAATAAAGTACCAGCAGCTTCTTTTGCATTCTTGTTGTAAATTTGTTTCCACGTTCATTTTTCTTAGTACGTCCGCTCAATTTAATCCCTCATTTTGCTTAGTCCGGAATGGAAGACATCTGCTTCACATAATCGCTGTTCTCGCTTTCAAAAGAAATGATCTGTCCTTCCTGCGCATATTTCATGCCAAGATCCTGAATGGCAATTCTTCTGACTTCTTCCAAATCTATACTACTTGTTATTCTATTATATTCCTCATCATTTGCAAGCCTTAAATCGTTCAATTCACTTTCCAGCATAGAAATATGATGAATACTGTTTGTAATATCAGACTGCAAAGAAATGTATCCCACCAGAATCCAACCGGTCGCAAACAACGCAAGGCTTAAAAAGAGGACGTATCCCGGGCTCATATGCTCTGCCTTTTCCCTGTTTTTCCTTGTCGCATTGCTCAGTCTTTTTCTGGGCGCGCTCTCTATTTCCCTTACAATATCCGGTTTTCTGACCGTATTGCCATGTACATACGCCGTATTCTGCACACGTCTGCCATTCTGCATACGACCATTCCCCTGTATCGTTCTTCCACTTTGCACAGGTCTGTTACTCCTTACTCTTTCGCCGGATGTTCTTTTCCGTACTGCTGCCATCTTGTTTCTTCCCCTCTCATTGCCATTGCTTTTATGTTGTTTCGCTTCGCTCAAAAATCCTAAGCTTCGCGCTTTTCGATCTTTTATTCTCTCTCACTTCTTCTTCGGACGGTAAAATCGGCTTTTTGGATATTACCTGTCCTTTCGATACCCTGCCGCAGACACAGACCGGAAAGTCCGGCGGGCAGGTACAGGGATTCTCATTTTTTCTGAATGCCGATTTTACGATTCTGTCTTCCAGAGAGTGAAAAGTAATGATACAAAGTCTGCCTCCCGGATTTAACATATCTATAAAATCATCCAGTGAATTTTCCAAAACCTCCAACTCCCTGTTGCATTCAATGCGGATGGCCTGAAAAGTTCTTTTGGAAGGGTGCCCTCCGACAGCCCTCATCTTAGCGGGGATCGCCGCTTTGATAATTTCATTCAGCTCTCCCGTTGTCTCTATGGGCTTGTCCTTTCTGGCTGCCACAATATGCTTTGCAATGTTTTTGGCGAATTTTTCTTCTCCGTAATCCCTGATAACGTGAAAAAGGTCCATTTCCGGATAATGATTGACGATCTCTCTGGCGCTTACGGACTGTCTGGTATCCATCCGCATGTCCAAGGCCGCATCGTACTGATAAGAAAAGCCTCTCCCGGCATTATCCAGTTGATAGGAGGAAACCCCCAGATCCAATACAATGCCGTCCACCTTCTCGATGCCAAGCCTTTGTATCGCACTTTTTGCGTTACAATAATTATCCCGAATCAATGTAACCTTATCTTGAAACGGCTCCAGCCTTTTACCGGCAGCCGCAATCGCTTCCTCATCCTGATCGATACCGATCAGTCTTCCGTTTTCTTTCAACTTAGAGGCGATCAGATAGGAATGTCCGCCGCCTCCAAGTGTTCCGTCTACGTATATCCCATCAGGTTTGACCTGCAGACCTTCAATTGTTTCCTCCAAAAGAACCGATGTATGTTTAAACTCCATCCTGCTTCTTGTGTCCTTCCCACATCTCACAACAGCTGCCCATTATATTCCGAGTCCAAGTTCGGCCATATGTTCCGCTATCTCGTCCATATCGTCATAAGCTGCCATTCCTTCGAAGCGTTCTTTGCTCCAAATTTCAATTCTGCTTGCTACACCGATCAAAACTACATCTTTATTCAGCTGCGCAAATTCTCTAAGTACATTGGGTACCAGGATCCTGCCCTGTTTGTCTACCTCTGCTTCTGCTGCTCCTGCCAGGAAAAAACGCACAAACTTTCTGGCATCCTTATTGGTAAGCGGCAAGGATTTCAGTTTCTCTTCAAATACAGTCCACTCTGCGTTTTCATAAACAAACAGACAGCCATCCAACCCTTTCGTTACCACAAACACATCTCCCAGTGCTTCCCGGAACTTAGACGGAATGATCAGCCTGCCCTTCGCATCAATTGTGTGATTGTATTCTCCCATAAACATATTCAATCACCTGCCGTAAAGTGTCTGCCACGGTCCGTGTAAAAAGCAGGTATTCTTTACTTAAAATTCACCACTTTAAACCACTTCTTACCACTTTCCACCACTTTGACTACTATTTTATAATAAAATAATGGATATTGCAAGTAGAAACAAGCCTTTTTTTGAAAAAGTTTTAAAGAGGCATTAAAAAGCAACAAAAAAACGCCTCACCTTAAGGTGAAACGCTTTCTTCTTTCTAAATTCTTATAAATATCAATGATCTTAATAATAATCCCAGTATTGACTATATAAACCGGTTTATCGCAAAGACATATCAAAACCTTACGCATTTGCTTTTTTTATACGATAACGCACCGCCACATCCGCTGCCACAGCCACTACTACGCAGACCACGGCGATCACCTGAGAGACCGGCAACGTTGTTCCCATAATATATAACTGGTCGGTACGAATGCCTTCTATCCAGAATCTACCAAGCCCGTATCCGCCAAGATAGAGAAGCCAGATCTCTCCCTGAAATTTCTTATGTTTCCGGTAAACAAGCATTACACACAGTAGAAAAAGATTCCATAAGCTTTCATATAAAAAGGTGGGATGCACCTGAATATAATTTGTGCCCTCCAGAATATGCGCCGCTAACTCTGCCGGGATATCCCTGCCCCGGACTGCTTCTATCGGGAGCCGCATCGCCAACAGATTATCGGTATAGCCTCCGAACACTTCCCTGTTGGTAAAATTTCCCCATCTGCCGATGGCCTGTCCCAGGATCAACCCCGGCACGCAGACATCCACCATTTGTAAGAAGCTCAGTTTTTTCAGGCGGGTATAGACATATAACGTAAGAAAAGCCGCGATCACAGCCCCGTAAATCGCCAAACCGCCATTCCTTAAGTTAAAAACTTCAAGGAGATTGTCCTTATACATATTCCATTCAAAGACTACATAGTATATTCTCGCCCCGAGAATCGAAAAAATAATGGCATAAATCGCAAAGTCCCAAATAATATCCGAACTGTCCATCTCTTTTTTCGCAATCGCATCCGCCATAAATACACCGCTTAATACACCGATTGCGATCAACACACCGTACAATGCGATCTGAAAACCGAAAATGCTGAAAGTCTTGGGTACATTTTCCAGATACAGTCCAAGATTCGGGAAGGCAATATCCATCACGTCCATCATATCATTCATACTTAAATCTCCAAAATAAATTTTCTGTATTAGACGTTAAACCGGAATAAGATTACGTCTCCGTCCTGAACGACATATTCTTTTCCTTCCATACCTACTAGGCCTTTTTCTCTGGCTGCCGCAAGGGAACCTTGTTCCAGCAGATCTTTATAGTTTACAACTTCCGCTTTGATAAATCCCCGTTCAAAATCAGTATGGATCTTTCCCGCAGCCTGCGGCGCCTTCGTACCGATCTTGATCGTCCACGCTCTGGTCTCGTCCTCTCCTGCTGTCAAAAAGCTCATCAACCCCAGAATACGATAACTTGCCTTGATCAATTTCTGCAGTCCGGACTCTTTCAGCCCCAGATCCTCCAAGAACATTGCTGTTTCCTCTTCATCCAGTTCCGCAATCTCCTGCTCAATCTGCGCACAGATCACAAAGACTTCACTGCCGGTTTTATCCGCAAAAGCTTTTACCTCAGCCACACCTGCATTACCGGCGCCATCATCCGCCAGTTCTTCTTCCGCAACGTTTGCTGCAAAGATCACCGGTTTATAGGTCAACAGATTATAAGAAGCCAGTAATTCCTGTTCCTCTTCATCATCCGTTTCAAAGCTTCCGGCAAGGCTGCCGCCTTCCAGATGGGCTTTTATACGCTCCAGTAAATCCAGTTCCTTTGCCAGAGTCTTGTCCATCCTTGCGCCTTTCCCCACCTTGGCGATCCTTCTCTCAAGGATCTCGATATCGGAAAAGATCAGCTCCAAATTGATGGTTTCAATATCCCGCATGGGATTTATGGAACCGTCAACATGTACGATATTGGAATCTTCAAAACAACGTACCACATGCACGATCGCATCCACTTCCCGGATATTGCTTAAGAACTGATTCCCAAGCCCTTCTCCTTTGGAAGCGCCTTTCACCAGACCCGCGATATCCACAAACTCGATCGTCGCCGGAGTGACCTTCTTAGAGCGGTACATATCTCCCAGTAATTTTAATCTCTCATCCGGCACGGCAACGATCCCGATATTCGGGTCTATGGTACAGAACGG
>JAFLTF010000191.1 GCA_022510585.1 Lachnospiraceae bacterium | reverse complement strand
GAAAGCAGATTTTCCACCATGTTTAAGAGCCAGTTAGCATCCTCATGGATGTGGGTGACAATAGCGTTCTTCTCATCATCCACCAAAAAGAAACTGTTCTCCAGATAGGAGGAACTGGCACCGATGATGCTTGTCAGCGGCGTACGAAGATCGTGTGATATGGCACGAAGGAGATTCGCACGCATTTTTTCCTTCTCTGTTTCCGATAATAATTTATCCTGCTCTGCAATCCGTAGTGCCTGTTGTTTCATATTTGTCGTCATGGTACTGATGAGAAGCGTTACACTAAGCATTTCCAAAAAAGTGACAGGATAGCCCGAAAGCGTAAAATTCAGCTCAAAATAAGGGTAGGTAAACAGATAATTTACGCAGATCACCGCAACGATAGAGAAAATTAATCCTGGCAGATATCTATCTGTATGGCGGACAATGATAATTAAAACAAGAATGTAAATCAGCGTAATATTGCCGGAGTTTTCTGGTACGAAATGAAAAAATAAAAAAGCCAAGAGGGTTGCGATGACCACACCGGATAAAAGAATGATGAGGCTTCGCAAAGTAAAAACAGGCTTCGATATTTTAGCGGCAGGCGGCATAGTATGCGACTCCTTTCCAGGTTATTCAACGTATATCATTTTTATTATACCTTTTTTGATAGGAAAGAAAAACAGATTACACTGCTAAAAAGGCGCTAAGAAAATATCAAGGAAACGTTAAAGATGTGCTAAGAAAGCAACAGAAAGCTGTTAAAACACATATCTGCATGCTAATATGCTGATAAATCTTCCGATAAACTTTAGTGCAAGGAGGGAATAAAAATGCAGTTAGATGCGTGGTCTATTGTTACGATTGTTATTGTTGTAATTGCTTTTTTTGGTGGAATCTGGTATGAGCATAAGTAAGCATGAAGATGCTATGTAAAAGGGAATGGCTCATATAGTAAGAGCAAGTCCTGGGGAGACAGTGATCTCCATATGGCTTGCTCTTTTGCATGAAAAAAGAAATTTAAATTAACTTCTTATTGATACATGGTGTAGCCAAATCGTATGCAGCGATAAAACTTCCATATAATCACCACTGGCAGACTGATCAGCAGATAAGCTGAGCTGAGCAGACCGGTTAGTCCTCCGATTGCACAAAGAATCAACATACCAATATTCATGGGATATTCCCCTCTCTTTCTTATGTTTTCGTATTTTTGTCCTTTGTTATTATAGGATAAGAAAAAGTCCGGGGGAATCAAAAAAAGGATTTCTTAACACAAACTGAGCAAAATCTAAACACAATATTAGCACGAGATCTAATCTGTCAAACCCAATACTTCATCTACCGGCAAAGCCCACACAATACCGTGAGCTTCCGTCTGTAAACCGCATGCGTCCATAATTGCGGTCATCGTGTCATTCTTTTTCTCTCTGGGAACAACAATCATGACAAAATCCTGCTCCTCCTGCATGGAGATGCCAAAGTGATGACTTACGCGCTCAGAACTGCGCCGGCG
>JAFLTF010000190.1 GCA_022510585.1 Lachnospiraceae bacterium | reverse complement strand
GTACAATTACTATTAAAAAGGTACTTGCACCTATTACAGCTACCATAACTCCTCCAATAAATGAGTATTTTCTTTCCCTATCGTTACTTCTTTAAAAAGTCACTAGACTCTTTTAATTCTTTTTTCTTGTTCTCTGAAAGACTATTATTCTCATATTTTTGTCTCTTTCATGTTCTTTCTGATACGGCTCAAATATTCAGGTGCGATACCGAGATATGATGCTATATAATACAGTTTGACATTTGCACAAATTTCAGGATATAACTTCATGAAATGTATATATCTTTCAGTTGCATTTTCAACAAGAAATCCATTTTCCCTGTATATCTTATAACGCAAAGCATTTTCCAGAAGGAGCATATATGCATTTTTTAACAAGTCATCTTCGTAGATCAGATGTTTTATCTGTTCTACCGAAAAAACCATAAGTGTCGTTTCTTCCAGCGTTTCCCACTCACTCAAGCTCTCAGAATATCCAAACATTCCCTCATCCATGCAAAGAGTTCCTGGAATCGAAAAACCACGAGTAATATCATTTCCATTTCCATCTATATAAAAGCACCTTAAAATACCATTCAGAACGAGACCTGCCTTTGTCGTATCATCTCCAATATGCTTCAGACATTTTCCTTTTTCAGCAACATAGAAAACAGACATATTCACTATTTTGCCAAGGGTTTCAGGACTTATTTCTATCTGATACTGCCCTGCCATGCCCATCAGCTGACTTACAATTTGTTCTTTATCCATTTTTTACTCCTTATGCTGTCATAATATAGAAAACCACAGATACCAAATTCATTCCGCCATGTGCAATCATAGGTACGATCAGGTGCTTGCTTCTTTTATAACCCCATATCCATAACAAACCTACAAGAAAGGAATGTCCCATATTGAACCAGTCTAACATCCCAAACATTACATTGAACAACAGTAATGCCATAGTCTCACCAAATACACTTCCACAAAAAATTTTAGCAAATCCTCTGAAATATATCTCCTTACAGATTCCACTTACAACTCCAAGTGAAACGGCCATGAGGATTATTTCTCCGACTGTAAGACTGCCCCAGCCTGAAAAGGCAAGACCAGTTCTTCCTTTGGCAACCAAAAGGCTCAGTAAACTGATAGCTGAAGAAACACCAGCAAGGATTACACCCAGTATAATATCCTTTACCAGACATTCCTTGCTAAAAATTTCGTCCTTCAAGCTGATTCCGCTGTTTTTGTATAACAGCAAGGCTTTTGGTAGCAGTATGATATTCGCCAATATCAGAATCAAACAATATGTATTCAGATCTGCATTCGCAAAGCTTGCGATATCAAGAAGATTCATTCCTGGCTTGTAATTCTGACATGACCGAAAGACTTCATACCCTGCTACTATCAATGCCAATGTTGTTGTAATTCCAATTGCTTTTTCTGCGTTTTGATTGTTTGTATTATTCATTATTATCACCTCGAGGTAATAATAAAATAATATTTTCCAATTTTCATTGATATATGTTAAGATAAATGCAGTTTTGTTGCCCCGTTTAAAGACCCGTTGTTCTGTAGTTAGCGCAGTGGTTGAATCTTGTCACTCACTCCAATCATTTATTTTAGAATCTCATCCCGCACTTCGGACAGAACTCAAAATCCTCCTGCGTCTCAAAACCGCAGTTGTTGCATCTTTTATATCTGC
>JAFLTF010000019.1 GCA_022510585.1 Lachnospiraceae bacterium | reverse complement strand
AGGCTTCCGCTTCCTTTTTCATGTCAGCTCTGGTAAGCAGCGGAATCTTTTCCAGGTCTTCTTTTGTGTTCGGTTCTTCCTGATACTGCTTCAATGCCTCCGTCTGGGCTACGATCTCTTCCAACTCTGCCTCGGATAATTCTGCCTTTTTCCGGGCAAGTTTTGCGGCAAGTTCTCTGTCTTTTCTGCCGGTCAGTCCTTTTACAGGCTCTACCACTACAATGGTCCTGTGGGAATTGTGTAAAAGATTGTTCCGGATCAGTTTCTCATAATAATCGGTTTCTATCGCTTTTTTCAAATTCTTATAGGTTTCATTTGCCTCAACGTGTACAAACGGCTTACTGTCGTCATAGATCCAGCTGTCAAGCATCTGCAAGCCAAACAAAAGGCCTTTCGGATAAGAGCCGAAGTCCGCCTCTCTATACTTAAACTCATAAAAATTCAGTCCCGCACGAAGCGCCTTTTTACTCAGTCCTTTTGCTGCAAGCTTTTCCAAATTCTCTTCAATGATATTTGTAAATTCCTCTAATTGCTCTTTATTGGCGCTTTTGGCTACAATGGAAAAGAAAGGCTGCATGATCCCGTTTTCATAAAAACTGTATACATCCTTTCCGATCCCCCTGTCGACCAGCGCCTGCTTTAACGGAGCTCCCGGCGCGGAGCAGAGAACATAATCCAGCACCTGAAAAGCAATATACTGTTCCCTATCCAGATTATCTCCAAAAGAAATATTATAGGAAAGATAGGTATTATCTTTTTCCGATTCACTTTCCATGATCGGATACTCTTTATATACCGTTACCGGTTTCTCAAAGGGCGCCTCTTTCGCCAAAGCAGAATCCACTTCCAAAGCCTCATATTTAGACAGATAAGCTTCATCCAGAAACGTAAGTTTCTCCGCCATATCCATATCGCCATAGAGATAGATATAACTGTTGGAAGGATGATAATATTTCTTATGAAAAGACAGAAAATCCTCATAGGTAAGATCCGGTATCACATCCGGATCTCCGCCGGATTCTACGGCATATGAGGTATGCGGATACAAAGAAGTCATGATCTCCCGCTCCAATACATCATCGGGAGAAGAAAAAGCTCCCTTCATTTCATTGTAAACGACACCGTTAATGGTCAGTTCATCCTCCACACTGCCCATCTCATAGTGCCAGCCCTCCTGCTTAAAGATCTTCTCTTCATGATAAATATTCGGGTGAAAAACAGCATCCAGATACACATCCATCAGATTTTGAAAATCCTTCTCGTTACAGCTTGCAACCGGATATACCGTTTTATCGGGATAAGTCATCGCATTGAGAAAAGTATTCAAAGAGCCTTTGGCAAGCTCGATAAAAGGATCCTTGACCGGAAATTTGTCAGAGCCGCAAAGCACGCTGTGTTCAATGATATGCGCAACTCCGGTACTGTCTTTCGGGGGTGTTCGAAAGCCCACATAAAACACCTTATTGTCATCATCATTGGATAAAAGGGCGACTCTTGCACCCGTCTTGTTATGCTTCATTAAATACGAAATGGAATTCAATTCCTTTATTTCTTTTTTCTCAAGTACCGTATAAGCCTGTAATTCTTCAACCTGCATCTTCAAAACCATGCCTTTCTATGAACTGTTTATTTTTTATAGTATATCACTTATCATAATTATTAGTAAAGAAAATAAAAGAACAGGCAAAAACACCTTAGTGTCCTTACCTGTTCAGTGTAAAAGGGGAATTTTACCAAATTTTGTTTAGCAATGTCAGTTTACCAAAATAAAATGCCAAAATCAAGCATATTTTGCGTTAAATAAATTGTTAGTTATCGCGCAAATCGAATCCATCCGATTTATTCATACACTAAACGACATCATTGCCAGTTTGGAAAGAATGATTTCCTGGATCTTAACGCCGTATTTCTTCTTCTGAGCCAGATTCAACTGTACAAATTGGTCAAGCGGAAGTACTTTATTTTGATAAGCCACCTTAGTCTTTCCGAAAAAAGATTTCTTCTCTTCAAGCTGACAGAACTTTACTTTTGTCTTCAGCTGCGCATAGGTCTTATAGGAAAAATCCTCTTTGGTCATATAATAAAACTGGCTTTCCAGCGTGGTATCGGCCTGTGTATCTTTCATGATATAATGTTCAATGATACTTTTGAACTTAAAAGGCACCATCTCATGCTCCATAAGTTCTGTATAATCATAACAGGCGCCGAAATACAGACTGCCTACATCCTGCATATAATATTTGAAATCACTGTACTGATTTTCCATCGTTATGACCTCATCATACTGATATCACGTTTTATCAACCTGTATGGACTCTATCTTATCTCCGCTGACACGCACCGCATCCAGAATACTTTTTCTGCTCATGCCGGTCTCGTTCATCAGTTCTTCCACCGTAACCTTTCGATGCAGTTCCTCCGCAAGCTCATTTGCTTTATCCGCCACCTTGTTGACCTTGTCGGCAAGCTGCTTATCTTTTCTTGTTTCCTCCCTATCATATGCAATAAATTCTTCCATTGCATCCATGATCATCTTTCCCAGCATTCCCTGGGCTTCCGTGGCATGTTCCAATGCGCCGAGCATCGAAACGCCTACGGTAAGCGCCGCATTTCCTTCTCCGATCAGATCCTCCAAAAAGACACCCTGCCCGGCATACAGCTTCGAGATTTCCACCACTTCCGGCAAAAAGATCTGGATCAAAAGATTCTGTGCATCCCCATCGCCTGCCATGGCAGAAAGGGTTATGGCCTCTTTTTCTCCCTCGGATACCTTAGGCAGCGCTTCCAACTGTTCCAGATAGTCCGCCAGATAATCCGTTTCTTCTTCACTCAGGTAATCATCCAGATCGACCGGTTCTCCGATTCCGATCTTATGCTGTTTCAAATAATCAAACACCATCTGAAACTGCTCTTTATCCAGCTTAAGTTCCGCAAAAGCATCCTCGACCTGTTCTGCAGAAACACAGTTTCCCTGCTCCTTCGCAGTCTTTTTGATCTCCTCCAGTTTTTGTGCAAACAATTGTTCCCGATTCATCTGATCCTCATCCCTTCACGTGGGTGTGCGTATATAAGTGTTCTTCACAATACTCATAATTTCCGTTGCACTTGGAGCAAAAGCGGAACTGCATGTTCGGACTGTCCACTTCCGTTCTGCCGCAGATCGCACATTTATGCTTGGTGATACTGCTTCCCCGCCTGACATCTCTCTTAAACTCCTGTCTCCTGTGGATCTGCTTCGGGCTTAAGTGCATCATATTCCGCGAAGTGAAGAAGAATACGATAAAATTCATCAAAGATGCGCCTATGGCAAACTTGATGACTACATCACCCGTCAGGAAGGAAACCCCCAGCATCACCGCATAAATAATACCGAGCCACTTTACTTTCACCGGAATAATGAACATCAAGAGTACCGACACTTCCGGGAAAGTTGCCGCAAAAGCAAGAAAGATGGACATATTGATATAGTAAGTGCTAAATGCCAGGGAATACGCCAAGTAAAAAACCTGCGGTCCGCCCACGCCGACAATCACATCTTTCAGAAATACATTACAAAACGCCAACATCAGAAAACTTCCCAGGATCGTAAACAGCATTCCCGAAAATATATAAACGTTATATCGATAAGTCCCCCACGTTCTCTCAAGTGTAGTTCCTATGGAGCAATAAAAATACAGCATGATCAGCGTAAAAAAGATATTGGACTCACTGGGAGGGATCAGAATCCATGTGACCAGTCTCCATACCTGTCCGCGCAGGATGGCATAAGGATTTAAACTAAGGAACAAAACGATCTCCGGCTGAATGATCTGCAGCACATACCCGATCGCATAACAGACAACCAGCACTACGGAAAGATTTCTGATCGCATACTTTCCAAACTTCCTTTCAAAAGGACTCATAGTACATTTCTCCTTTTTAAGATCTGATTTATCATTTCAAGATGAAAAACTGAATATATTCTAACATCCCTCTTTTTAAAAGTAAACGGCACAATGCCGAAATAATCAAATGTCATAAAAATTTAATATTTCCATCCTAAAATCTTCATAAATTTGAAAAAAGAGTCAATTGCTTTTTTGAAATGTCTGTCGTATAATGACTTCGTATGTCGGATTATGGTCATGCGCCGCTTTTGCGCGGCAGTGCAGGCAAGAAAGGAGCTTCATGACATCTATGAGTCAGATGCAATATACTCTCGGCATTGATATTGGTTCTACCACGGTCAAGATTGCGATCCTGAATGAGAAACACCGGATCCTTTTTTCGGACTACAAAAGGCATTTTGCCAATATCAGAGAAACATTATATGATTTACTGCAAATTGCATATAAAGAACTGGGAAACATTCCCCTGCATCCTATGATCACCGGTTCCGGCGGACTTACGCTCGCCAACTGCTTACAGGTGCCCTTCGTACAGGAAGTCATCGCAGTATCCACCTCCCTTCAGGAATTTGCTCCGGTTACGGACGTAGCAATCGAACTGGGCGGTGAGGATGCTAAGATCATTTATTTTGAAGGCGGTAATGTAGAACAGCGTATGAACGGAATCTGCGCCGGCGGTACAGGCTCCTTTATCGACCAGATGGCATCTCTTTTACAGACCGATGCATCGGGTCTGAATGAATATGCGAAAAACTATCACTCCATGTATACCATTGCTGCCAGATGCGGTGTCTTTGCCAAATCTGACATCCAGCCTCTGATCAACGAGGGGGCTACCAAAGAAGACCTATCCGCTTCCATTTTTCAAGCCGTAGTCAATCAAACTATCAGCGGACTGGCCTGCGGTAAGCCCATACGCGGACATGTTGCCTTCTTAGGCGGACCGCTTCATTTCTTATCGGAACTGAAGCAGTCCTTTATCCGTACCTTAAAATTAGATGAAGACCATATCATCGATATGGAGAATTCCCACTTGTTTGCAGCAATCGGCTCCGCACTGAACGCCAAGGAGGAAGTCTGCTGTTCCATGCAGGAAATGGTAGATAAACTCTCAAGTGATATTAAAATGGAATTTGAAGTAGAGCGGATGGACCCTCTCTTTTCTTCCGAAAAAGAGTATGAAGACTTTTGTAAAAGACATTCCCTGCATCAGGTAAAAACCAGTGATTTGACCGCTTATCACGGAAATTGTTTCCTGGGGATCGATGCCGGAAGCACCACCACCAAGGTGGCGCTTGTCAGCGATGACGGCGAATTATTATATTCCTTTTACAGCAGCAATGACGGCAGCCCGTTAAAAACTGCCATACGCGCGATCAAAGAAATCTATTCCCTTCTGCCAAAAGACGCTGCGATCGTACGCTCCTGTTCCACCGGTTACGGGGAGGCACTCATGAAGGCGGCATTTTTACTGGACGACGGTGAGGTTGAAACAGTTGCACACTATTATGCCGCGGCCTTCTTCGCTCCTGACGTAGATTGTATCCTGGATATCGGCGGTCAGGATATGAAATGTATTAAGATCAAGGATCAGACCGTAGACAGTGTACAATTGAATGAAGCATGTTCTTCCGGCTGCGGTTCTTTTATCGAGACCTTTGCCAAATCTCTAAACTACAGTGTCCAGGATTTTGCACAGGCGGCATTGTTTGCCAGGCATCCTATTGATCTGGGAACCCGCTGTACGGTATTTATGAATTCCAAGGTAAAACAGGCACAAAAAGAAGGCGCCGAAGTTTCCGATATTTCCGCAGGACTTGCCTATTCTGTCATCAAGAATGCGCTGTTTAAGGTCATTAAAGTATCCGATGCCTCGGAACTTGGCAAAAATATCGTTGTACAGGGTGGTACCTTCTACAACAATGCTGTCCTTAGAAGTTTTGAAAAAATTGCGAACTGTGAAGCCATCCGTCCCGATATTGCCGGGATCATGGGTGCCTTCGGTGCGGCTCTGATAGCCAGAAGAAATTATGAAGAGGGCTATCAGACTACTATGCTTACCATTGAAAAGATCAACTCTCTGCAGTTTGAAACCAGCATGGCAAAATGCAAGGGCTGCACCAATAATTGTCGTCTTACCATCAATAAATTTACCGGAGGACGTCAATATATTTCCGGCAACCGCTGTGAAAGAGGCTTAGGCAAGAGTAAAAACGAAAACGGACTTCCGAACTTATTTGATTATAAACTGAAACGGATCTTTGACTATGAACCCTTAACTGCGGATGCTGCCAAAAGAGGTACGGTAGGTATTCCGAGAGTTTTGAATATGTATGAAAACTATCCGTTCTGGTTCACCTTTTTCACCAGACTCGGTTACCGGGTCGTACTCTCGCCTGTCTCCAATCGCAAGATCTATGAGCTGGGCATTGAGTCGATTCCCAGTGAATCGGAATGTTACCCTGCCAAGCTGGCTCACGGTCATGTCACATGGCTGTTAAAACAGGGCGTGGATTTCATTTTCTATCCCTCACTGTTTTATGAAAGAAACGAATTCCCGGAAGCCAACAATCACTATAACTGCCCGATCGTAACTTCCTATTCCGAAAATATCAAGAACAACGTGGAAGAAATCGGCCGCGGAGAGATTGCCTTCCGCAATCCGTTCATGTCTTTTAAGAATCTGCAGACAGTCACGGAGGCTCTTTCCAAAGAGTTTCAAGACATCCCTGCAAGGGAAATTATTGAGGCATGCGAGATTGCATGGAAAGAACTGGAACAGGCAAGAGCCGATATGCGTACCAAAGGGGAAGAAGCGCTTGCATTTATGAAGGCAAACCACAAACGTGGTATTGTTCTTGCCGGCCGTCCCTATCATATCGACCCGGAAATCAACCACGGTATTCCGGAACTGATCAATTCCTACGACATTGCGGTTTTAACAGAGGATTCCGTATCCCATCTTGCAGCACCGGAGCGGCCGTTGATCGTATCCGACCAGTGGATGTATCACTCCAGACTCTATGCTGCGGCAAGCTTTGTAAAAACAAGAGAAGATCTGGACTTGATTCAGTTAAACTCTTTCGGCTGCGGTTTGGATGCCGTGACGACAGACCAGGTCAATGATATCTTATCCGGCTCCGATAAGATCTATACTTGTTTAAAGATTGATGAAGTAAATAACCTCGGCGCAGCAAGAATCCGTATCCGCTCGCTGCTGTCTGCCATCAAAGTCAGAGAACAGCAGCATAAAGAACGCACACTACGCTCCAGTGCCTTTCCCAAGGTAGTCTTTACGGAAAAAATGCGTGAAAGCTATACCATTCTCTGTCCGCAGATGTCTCCTATTCATTTTGAGATCCTGCAGACGGCCTTTGAGGCCTGCGGATACCGCTTAGAGGTACTTGGCAATGACAACAGACGGGCTGTGGATGTGGGGTTGAAATATGTAAATAATGACGCATGTTATCCTTCTCTGATGGTAGTCGGACAGATCATGGATGCCCTGCTCTCCGGAAAATATGATTTGAACAAGGTTGCAATCATTATGACCCAGACAGGGGGCGGCTGCCGTGCCACCAATTATGTAGGCTTCATCAGGAGAGCTTTGGAAAAAGCAGGAATGCATCAGGTTCCGGTCATTTCATTGAATCTTGCCGGAATCGAAAGCAATCCGGGCTTTCAGCTCAATGCGGATTTATTCATGCGCATTGCTTACGGAGCCGTATTCGGTGATATTTTCATGCGCTGCGTCTACCGGATGCGCCCTTATGAGAAAGAACCGGGTTCAGTGGAAATCGTACATCAAAAATGGCTGGAAAAATGCCGTGAATTTATAGCAAGAAAACATATGAATTTCTTTACTTTCCGGAAAATGTGCCGGGAAATGATCCGAGAATTCGATGAAATACCGATTTTGGATATTAAAAAACCCCGCGTCGGCATTGTAGGAGAAATTCTTGTCAAATATGCCCCCGCCGCAAATAACTATCTGGTGGACCTTCTGGAAGCGGAAGGCGCAGAGGCCGTAGTTCCCGATTTGATCGGTTTCATACTCTACTGCTTCTATAACCAGATCTATAAGGCGGAATATCTCGGTACCTCCAAGAAGGCGGCCACTCTTTCCAGACTTGGGATCTGGGCAATTGAAAGACTGCGTTCCAATGCCGTGAAAGCTTTTGAAAAAAGTAAGCATTTTGAAGCCCCGGAAAGCATCTATCAACTTGTGCATTATGCAGAGCCGATCGTCAATATCGGCAATCAGACAGGAGAAGGCTGGTTCTTAACCGGCGAGATGGTGGAATTGATCCACAGCGGTGTCAACAATATCGTCTGTACACAGCCCTTTGGCTGCCTGCCTAATCATGTGGTGGGAAAAGGCGTTATCAAGGAGTTGAGAAAACAGTATCCGCTTTCGAATATCGTGGCAATCGACTATGACCCCGGCGCCAGTGAAGTCAATCAATTAAATCGAATCAAACTGATGCTTTCTACGGCACAGAAAAATCTGAGAAAACAGATAGACCAGGAACCGTTTAAGAATGAGATAAATCAAGAAGAGTTTAAAAATGAAGTAAATCAGGAATCGCTTAAGAAAGAGGTAAGCTAAAAAATTAAAAAGCAGGTGTAATTTAATTGCAAATTACATCTGCTTTCTTATGATCACCTCAATAAAAAGACTTGTCCAGTTTGCGGTTGATAAATTTAATTTTTCCCTTATCTTCCGAAACCAATTGTTGTATCGCATCATCTGCAGCTTCTTTCTGCAGCTGATTGACACAGAAAGTACAAGTACCGAATTTATCGCCGGAAAAGAGTCTTGGCTTCTCCCATTTAACATAGTAAGAAACTCTGCTCCTTAACAAGAGTTTCTCAATCTTCTCCTTAGTATCCATATCAGTGACCTGACACCACTCCAATTCATTGTGTACTTTTACCTTTTGATATGCTGTTTCCATATTCCATCTGCTCCTTATTTATGTCTGCTATATTATATCTCTTTTTCCCAAAATGTGCAAGCTTGCAGAATATCTCCATTTATGTTATCTTAGGTAAGAAGAAACGGAGCGGATAACGCTCCTCCCAGAATGGAGAATCATCATGCCGATCAAAATACAAAATTCACTTCCCGCAAGAGCGATCTTAGAAGAAGAAAATATATTTGTTATGACCGAATACCGTGCAATTCATCAGGATATCCGTCCTTTGAACGTGCTTATCTTAAATCTTATGCCGACCAAAGTCATCACGGAAACACAGCTTTTGCGTAAACTTTCCAATTCCCCGCTGCAGGTCTCGGTAGAGTTTCTGCAGACCGCAAGCTATATTCCGCAGCATATTGATTCCAGCCATTTGGAATCCTTCTATACCACTTTTGACCGGATAAAAGACCGCAAATTTGACGGTATGATCATTACAGGCGCACCGCTTGATTATGTCAAATTTGAGGATGTTACATACTGGCAGGAACTATGCACCATCATGGATTGGGGAAAGACCCATGTACACTGTACCCTGCACTTATGCTGGGCTGCTTTTGCCGGACTGTATTATTTCTATGGGCTTAAGCGCTACGATATGGAAGAAAAATTGTCCGGTGTCTATGCCCATAAAGTGCTAAAAAAGACTTCTCCTTTATTCAGGGGCTTTGATGATATTTTTTATGCTCCTCAGTCCCGGGCTATGGGGATCGCGGCTTCTGAGATTTCTTCCGTTCCGGAACTGGAACTGATGGCAAGCTCTGATGAGGCCGGTGTCACCATTGTAAAAACTACCGACAGCCGCCACTTTTTCATTACCTGCCATCCGGAATATGATTCCGACACTCTTGCCAAAGAATATTACAGGGATGTGGAAAAAGGCTTAAACCCCAAGATCCCCGTCAATTATTTCCCGGATGATGATCCCTCCAAAGCACCGATCGTCAACTGGCGTTCTACCGGGCAGCTGTTATATTCCAATTGGCTTAATTATTACGTTTATCAGACGACCCCTTATGATGTTGGGGATATTCAATAATAAGGTCGGTCCGCCGGGACCGGCTTTTCGCCATTTAGGGGATTATAAATACTCTGCCATAAAATCTTCTTCCGAAATAATCCGCACACCTAGTTCTTTTGCTTTTTTATTCTTGGAAGAATTCGATGTCACATCATTATTGATCAGACAGGTGGTCTTGGATGTCACACTGCCTGTCACTTTTCCGCCCTTTCCTTCTATGATATCCTTAAGTTCATTCCGGTTTTCATAATGTGCAAGGCTTCCGGTTATCACAAAGTTAAGTCCTGTAAGTGTCTGCTCAGCTTCCTCTATATTTTCAGTAACAACTGTTATTTCATTCATCAGATGCTTCAGTTGTTCCACATTCTCCTCATTCTGAAAATATTCATGAAAAGTGCCGGCAATCACTTCCCCCACACCCTCGATTTCACTGAGATCTTCGACCCGGGCTGCCAGCATTTCCTGCAGATCATACCGATAATATCTGCAAATCATTTTGGCATTGGCCAGTCCGATGTTGGCGATCCCAAGACTGTAGATCAGCCTGGGCAATGTGGTCTGCCTTGCATTGTCAATACTGCTTATCAGATTCCGATAGGACTTTTCACCAAAGCCCTCCATCTGCGTGATCTCTTCCTCAAAGCGGTCCAACTTGAAGATATCCGCATATTCATGGATAAAACCTTTTCCGATAAACTTCTCCAGGGTCGCCTCAGAAAGTCCGTCTATATTCATGGCATCCCTGCTCACAAAAAGGGTGAAGGATTTAATCTTTTTCGCCTCACAGGAGGGGTTGGTACAATATAGCGTCTGTACTTCATTGACCTGCCTGATCTCCGTGGGCTTTCCGCATACCGGACACAGTTCGGGGATCGGAACGGAGTCGCTCTTCGTCAGATTATCCGCGATCTGCGGAATGATCATATTCGCTTTATAGACCGTAATATGGTCCCCGATCCCCAGTTTCAGACTGCGCAGGATGCTGATATTGTGAACGGAAGCCCTGCTCACCGTAGTCCCCTCTAATTCTACCGGTTCAAATACCGCGATCGGATTGATCAATCCGGTACGGCTCGGACTCCATTCAATTTCCGTCAAAACAGTCTCCCTCAGCTCATCCGCCCATTTAAAGGCAATGGAATCCCTCGGAAATTTAGCCGTCGTACCAAGGGAACTTCCATAGGCTATATCCTCATATAAAAGCACCAGTCCGTCCGAGGGAATATCGTATTGCTCCACTTTTTTTTCAAAATTCTGTATCTCATCCAAGATACTGTCCGGGGTTACTTTCCGGTATTCCACCACATCGAATCCCTGCTTTGCCAGAAACCGAAACTGTTTCTCTCTGGAATTCTCAAAATCCATCCCGTCTGCTTTCACCAGGCTGAAGGCATAAAACATCACGTTTCGATTGGCGGTTACTTCGTTATTCAGCTGCCGTACGGAACCGCTGCAGAGATTTCTGGGATTTTTATATTTTGCTTCCACATTCTCGATCCGATCGTTGATCTTCTCGAAATCGGAATAGGTGATCACCGCCTCTCCCCGCAGGATCAGTTCTCCCTGAAAAGGTATGGAAAGCGGGATATTTTTAAAAACTTTGGCATTGTTGGTCACGACTTCCCCGACTTCGCCGTTTCCTCTGGTCACGGCCTTTGCAAGTTTTCCTGCAAAAAAGGTCAAAACAACGGTCAGACCGTCCAGCTTCCAGGATAAGATTCCCTCCTTGCCGCTTAGCCAGTCCCGCAATTCTTCTCTGCTTTTGGTCTTTCCCAAAGATAGCATCGGCTTCTCATGGCGTTCCTTGGGCAGTTCCTCTACGGCCTCATAGCCAACTTGTATGGTCGGACTGTTTGCAAGGATAACATCCGTTTCTTTTTCTAATTCCATTAACTCATCATAGAGTCTATCATACTCATAGTTGCTCATGATTTCCGAATCCTGCGCATAATACGCCTTGGAAGCACGGTTTAAGACAGTGACCAGCTCTTTCATGCGATTCATTTTTTCAGTTCCCATTTCATGATCCATACCTTTCTTTCGGTCTATAACGCACAATCCCGGTAAAGAATTTGTTTTTCTTCTTCTTCCAGTTCCCTGTATTCTCCCGGTTTCAAATCCTTCAATTCTATATTCATAACACGTGTTCTTTTTAGTGATTTTACGCGATACCCTACTGTTTCACACATTCTGCGTATCTGTCTGTTCAGACCCTGTGTCAAGACCATCTTCATTGTATAGGGGCCTGTCTGCTCGATCTTGCAGGCTCTTGTAGTCATTTTCAGTTCTTCCAGATAAATACCCGCTCTCATCTGCACTAGGGCTTCTTCCGTCAAGGGTTTTTCAACCTTCACCAGGTATTCCTTTTCGTGTTGGTTGGCTCCCCGCATCATAGCATCGATCAAGGTGCCGTCATTGGTCATGATCAGTAACCCTTCCGAATCTTTATCCAGCCTTCCTGCATAGGTAAGGCGGACCGGATATTTCAGGCTGTCCCGAAGGGTGATCCGGGCATGTTTATCCCGCTCTGTGCAGACCACTCCCATGGGTTTATAATAAGCAAGTATGACTTTTTCTTCCGGTGCGGATATCGGTTTGCCCTGTACACAGATCTTTTCTCTCCCCGTCACTTTCATTCCGAAAGATGCGGTTGTCCCGTTTACGGTCACGGCTTTTTGCTCTATCAGCTTATCTGCATCTCTTCTGGAACAAACGCCACATAACGCCAGATATTTATTTAATCTGATCATCTGCTCATCCTTCATCCTTTTTGACCACCCCATGCTCCATCAGAAAAGTCTTCCATTCCTGATAACAATTTGCATATAAATGCACGCCATCAAAAGTTAAATCATCATTTAAATAACCATCGTTATCTGTAAAAAGCGGGTTGCTGTCCAGATAAAAAACGTCCGTTCCGTCCGCTAATTCGGCTACTGCGGCATTTTTCGCATTAATATTTATATTATTAAATTCTGTTTCCAGATTATTCTTTTCTCTGCTGACATGCAGATTGGCCAGGATATAAATAATGGCATCCGGCTGCCAGCTGCGGATCTGTTCTACCACTTCCTGATACCGCTCCAGAAAATATTCGGTGTCCCTGTATCCCAATTCATTCATGCCTAACATCATGTATATCTTACCGTAATGTTTCTGCTGCAGGACCTGATTCAGATTCACCTTTACTCCGCTTTTCTGATCCGTCACACCCTTCTCATCCAGCAATTTATAGATGGTCATTCCGTTCTCGCAATAGAAATCTGCATTTAATCCTGCATAATCAGAAATGCCCAAAGTCCTTGAATCTCCGAAGAAAACCGCGTCATCAAAGTACTCCTCTTCTACGGTTGTATAGGGGTATTCCGTTGTTAATGCAAGTTTTCCTGCATCATAATAATAGATGGAATTTGTCTCCACCGGCGTATAAGTTACAAAGACAGTCCTGCCTGTCTGCTTTTCGTCTGCGCTAAGATCGTTCTTAGGAAGATTTGCTTCCCTGTCAGGAGGGGGCAGTCTATGTCCGCCAGTCTGTGGCTTTTGATCGTTTACTGCCGGAGCCTGATTTTCTCCCTGTTCCGAATGTGCTTTCTCTAAATCCGACACATGCGCTTTTGTCTGCTCATTCGAAATATTGGACAGGTCCGCTTCTGCCATAACGGGCTTTTCCGGAAGAACAGGGTCCGCTGCTCTGTGCATCTCTTCTTTAAAAATGATCGCAAAGAACGGATTGGAACAAAATTCACTCCATTTCACCGCATCATAATCACGATAAAACATCAGAGCGATGCCCCCTGCCGTCAAAAACAGCCAGGTGCAAAGCAGCGCCGTCAAATAGGAACAGTTATGTATCATTTTTTTTAAGCGTTTCATAAGCTTTTCTCCTAAAACCTGAAATACAAAAACGGATTATCGCTTCCGATCATGATCTCATAAACAGAAAACCAAAATACAACTGCCACGATCAATATAACATACCATTTGTTCTTGAATTTACGGTATAGACGCATCGGATAAGGAAGCGCAAACAGGATACAGAAAATAAATAATATTCCATATTCCTTTAAATAACGGAGGATCTGTGTACTCCCTACAATGATATCTCCTGTATGGATCCCCACCAGATTCTGCAAATAACATAACAGTTGTTGTTTATCACTGATCGCAAAAATCACCCAGGTCACCGGAATCAAAAGGATCACATATAGATGTCCTATTACTTTACTTTTTTCCAACCGCTTTCCGAGTCCCGTCTTCTCAATCGACAACAAAAGGAAGAAAAAAAGTCCCCACAGCACAAAATTCCAGTCAGCGCCGTGCCACAGTCCGGTCAAGAACCAGACTACCAATAAGTTAAAGGTTGTTCTGAGAAACCCCCTTCGGTTCCCCCCAAGCGGAATATACAGATACTCTTTAAACCATCTGCCCAAAGTT
Source organism: Lachnospiraceae bacterium (assembly GCA_022510585.1). Lineage (GTDB taxonomy): Bacteria > Bacillota > Clostridia > Lachnospirales > Lachnospiraceae > UBA3282. Next base: position 16,725 of record JAFLTF010000019.1, on the reverse strand, counting down.
ATATGCCAACGCCGCCAGAATTCCGACAGAGATTTAGAAACATATGGGTTATTGAAGTTTTTAGGCAGCTGAAACCCAAGTACTATACCTAATCCCTGAGCCATCAGGGAATATCCCCAGAAATCAAAATAAATCTGAAAGGAATAGGCGAAGGCCCCCATCCATGCAGCCGCTGCGGAGAGATTTCCCGCTCCTGCCGTCATAATACTGTTCCATAAGGTTCCGATCTGATTGGCTAAAAGTACCTTAAGTCCCAGACCGATACTGAAAAGCTTCAGCCCTTCTTCGATTTTCCGGGAAGATATGCTGCGCTGCTTCAACCCCTCTTCCACTTCTTCATATTTTACGATCGGCCCTGCGATCAGCTGAGGAAACATACTGACATATGCCGCAAATTGTACGAAAGAGGCCCTTTCCTTAATGTGCCCCCTGTAAAAATTCAACCGGTAACAGTCCAGCAGATAGGATACGATCTGAAACGTATAAAAGCTGATGCCAAGGGGCAGCGCAAGCTGTAAGACCGGAATCTCCCAACCGGTATCCGTAAGCAGACCGTTTACATTTTCTGCCGCAAAATCCCAGTATTTAAAGGTAAACAGCATAGCAAAGTTATAGACCAGAGCCAGGATCAGCACGCCTTTTCCCGCCTTCGGATTTCTTTTTTTCTGCATTTTCCTGCGATAGATCAGTCTGCCGGCCCCGTAATTTACAAGAATAGAAAAAATAAGCAGCAGAACATAGTACGGTTCTCCTACTCCATAGAAAATCAAACTTCCCGAAAGCAACACAAGATTACGGTACTTTTCGGGAACCAGCAGATATATGAATAAAAATATCGGTAAAAACCGAAATAGAAACACTATACTTGAAAATAGCATATCTATAAGCTCCCTACAGAATTGACCCTAGATATAGTATATTCCAGATAGGGGCAATTAGCAAGCATAAATCCCAAAAGATTGTGCCCCCAGTACATACTTACCGGTCTGACATTCCGTCTTTCCGATTTCAAACCGCTTTTCTGTTCCTGCCGGAAGGTCTTTTGCTTCTATCACGACCTCTTTTCCGGAGGGATTGCAAAGCAGCAGCAGATTCCCGCGGCGATAAGCAAAACCCCTGTCCTCTTTTCTGGCATAAACAAGCTTAAGATTGGCATTTTCTTTTAAATCATCCTCGGAATTCCGAAGGGCTAACACAGCTTTTACGGTATTTAACAGGGAATCTTTATCTTTCTCCTGGCCTGCCACCGTAGGCGCATCTTCAGATCCATCCACTGGCAGGTATAAATCCGCAGCGGCTGCTGTAGAAAAACCGCAGTTTACGCTATCGTCCCACTGCATGGGCGTACGGGAGCCGGTCCTTGTATAACCGCCTTCTTTGGAAGCAAGTTCCCGATAACGCATCCCGATCTCGTCCCCGTAATAGATAAAAGGATTCCCCGGCATGGTCAATAAAAAGGCATAGGCAAGTTTCAGCTCACTTACATCCAGATAATAGGACGCCCGGATCGTATCATGGTTTCCGGTGATCAGACAGTAATGCCCCTGCTCTTTTATGACCTCATATTTCTCCAGATATTCCCCGAAAAAGTCCAGAATGCTTCTGTCACTGTCCTTATGGAAGATGCTGTTGTTTCTGCCGTCCTGCACATCCCGCATCAGCAGATTGTAGGCATTTCCCACCCAGTCTAAATTAAAGTCCATATGAAAACCGGCAGGGATCGCAAGTTCCGGCCTATTCCATTCGGATACGAGGGCCGCTTCCGGATAGGACTCATCCAACATTTTCCGGATGTCCTTCCAAATCATAGCCGTACCGCTTTTCTTCTCATCGTCCTTCTTCACAAGAGAATCCGCCATATCCACACGGAAACCGTCACAGCCTGCATCCAGCCAGAAACGCATCACATCTTTCAAGGCCTCTTTCGTTGCAACGCAGGCGGGATCGTCCAGTCCTTTCTGCCAGGACTTCTCAGGTTTTAAAAAGCCGTAATTCAAAGCCGGCTGGCATTTGAAGAAATTCAGGATATAGATCCCGTTTCTTAAGCTTTCGCCGGCCACATAATTAAATCCTTCCGGTGCATGGAACCAATCGTCTGTCCATACATATCTGTCCGAATACTCATTAGGTTCCGGCTTACTGCTTGCTTGAAACCATTCATGTTCTTCCGAGGTATGCCCGGGCACCAGATCTAAAAGAATATGCATATCCCTTTTATGCACTTCTGCAAACAGACGGATCAAATCCTCATTGCTTCCATACCTTGCTGCCGTTTTCTTATAGTCTCTTACGTCATAACCGGCATCCCGAAACGGAGAATCATAGCAGGGATTCATCCAGATCGCATTACAGCCCAAATCCTTAATATAGTCCAGTTTTTCGATAATACCGTTAAAATCCCCGATTCCGTCCCCATTGGAATCCTTAAAGGACTGGGGATAGATTTCATAAAATACTGCATCTTTTAACCACTTCGGCATAGTGTTTCCTCACTTTATTTTTATTTCAATAACATATGTTATATAATCACATTCCAATATCCTTCCGCAAGCCCTTCGGATAATGGTTCTTCATCATACCGCCTCCGGCCTTTCCGAAGCCAAGGCCAAATCCGTCGATGGTCAACAGCATCCAGCCTTTTAATCCGGCATCACAGGCAAAGGTTTCGCCCCGCAGATATGCGGCAGCCTGTTCCCCGGTCATTTCATAACGATTACCCGCCATCTTTGGCGGCAAATATAAAGCCAGAGCATGAGAGGGTTCAAACCGGTTTTTCTTCACACTGCCAAGATGCAGTCCCGGTCTGACGATCTTTAAACCTGACATGTGTGTCATAGCTTTTGGCACCAGATAAATCTGCTCGCCAAAAGCTATCCATTCTCCGTTTTCCTCAAAAGCATCCCAGACCCATTCGGCAGCTCCCAGATTCTCCTGCAAAAAATCGCGACAGATACGGAGTGTTTCCTGATCTAAATGCCCCGTCTGTGCTTGTTTGCCTTTTTCTTTGCCATTGCCGGCTTTTTTCAATTTGGCAATAAAATGTCCTTCTCCCTCTATCTTGTGGGGCCAAAGCCGTTTGGTATGCTCTATGCTAAATTCCTCATGACTGTTTACAAAGTCACTGATCACACCTTCATTTTCTTCCTCAGAAAAGGTGCAGGTAGAGTAAACCAGGATTCCGCCCGGCTTCAGCATGCATGCTGCCTGTTCCAGGATCGACATCTGCCTGTCCGCACACATTTTTACATGTGCCGGGCTCCACTCTTTTATGGCGGTCTCATCTTTACGAAACATCCCTTCCCCTGAGCAGGGCGCATCCACCAGAACCCTGTCAAAAAATCCGGGGAAGCGATCCGCAAGCCGATTCGGCGTTTCATTGCAGACCACTGCATTTTTGATCCCCATTCTTTCGATATTCTGAGATAGGATTTTGGCTCTGCCCGGAATGATCTCATTTGTGACCAAAAGTCCTTCTCCCCTCATCTTTCCCGCGATCTGCGTACTTTTACCGCCCGGCGCGGCACACAGATCCAGGATACACTCTCCGGGCTTCGGTGCCAGTTCTTCTACCACCGCCATGGCGCTGGGTTCCTGGATATAATAGAGACCTGCCTCATGAAAAACATGTTTTCCGGGCTGCTCCTTTGGTCTATAGTAAAATCCTTCCTCTGCCCATGCAATAGGTTTTAACAAAAAGGGCATCTTCTTCAAAAAAGTTTCCTTATCTGTTTTTAACGGATTAAAACGCAGTCCGTACAAACGCTCCTTTTCATAAGATGCCAGAAAAGCCGGATACTCTTCCCCAAGCTGCTCCTGCATCCTATGAAGAAATGCCTGAGGCAGCGATAGACTTTCTTTTATGACCGCATCTTCATCGCTTTGTGCTACTTCCATTTTCATCTTGATCCCATACCCATCCCGATTGATTTGCTCTTTTCATGTTCTCTTTATATTGCTACATTATAGCAATTTTTGCCGCTCATTGCCAGCCCTCTTTCCAATACTGCTTGCACATTTTATGCAAACCCGATATAATAGGACACATGTATACAGCCATACAATAGGAGGAGAAAATTATGTTATCACAAATCTGTATTGTTATTGCAATGATCTGCTACTTAGCCATCATGATTTATGTGGGCATTTCCTATTCCAAACAGAATACCAGCGTCAGCAGCTTCTATCTTGGCGGACGAAAGCTGAGTCCGCTTGTCACAGCCATGAGCGCCGAAGCTTCCGATATGAGCAGCTGGCTGTTGATGGGACTTCCGGGTGTAGCTTATCTGTCCGGTATTGCTGAGGCCGGCTGGACTGCGCTTGGCTTGGCTGTTGGAACTTATGTAAACTGGTTGATCGTATCCCAAAAAATCCGTCGGTATACCCATGAGGTACATGCATTTACCCTGCCGGATTTCTTTTCCAAACGATATGGGGACGATAAGAATATCCTGACGCTTGTGTCGGCACTTATCATTATCATCTTCTTTATCCCTTATACGGCCTCCGGCTTCGCTGCCTGTGCCAAGCTGTTCAACACCCTCTTTGGCATTCCTTACATAGCAGCCCTGATCTTAAGCGCGGCAATTATTGTACTCTATTGTACCCTGGGCGGTTTTCTTGCCGTCAGCACCACGGATTTGATTCAGGGCATCACGATGTCCATCGCCCTGATCATTGTCATTTGTTTCGGCGTTTTCGCAGCAGGCGGCATCGGAAATGTGCTCATTAACGCACAGGCTCTGCCCGGTTACTTAAGCATGCTGCAGTCTTATGTGCCGACCACAGGCGATGCGACGCCATACAGCGCCTTATCCATTGCCTCCACTTTTGCATGGGGCCTCGGCTACTTCGGTATGCCGCATATCCTGCTTCGTTTTATGGCAATTGAAGATGAAACAAAACTGACCTTTTCCAGAAGGATTGCAACCGTCTGGGTAGTTATTTCCATGGCAATTTCCGTATTCATCGGTATTATCGGTTACAGTATGTCCAAGGCCACAGTCATCGATCCGCTGGAAGGGAGTAATTCGGAAACCATCATCATCCAGATTGCTTCCGTATTGAGTAAATATAATGTACTCTGTGCCCTGCTTGCCGGTATTATTCTTGCGGGGATCCTTGCCGCTACCATGTCTACCGCAGATTCCCAGCTGCTTGCCGCAGCATCCGGTATCTCCCAGAATCTGCTGCAGGATTTTGGTAAAAAGAAAATCGATACCAGAACTTCTTTAAAAATTGCAAGAATAACAGTTGTTATTATATCTTGGATCTCTATCATTTTGGCTTCCAATCCGGACAGCTCCGTATTTGAGATCGTATCCTTTGCCTGGGCCGGTTTTGGCGCCGCTTTCGGCCCGATCGTCCTGTGCGCATTGTTTTGGAAACGCTCCAACAAATGGGGTGCGCTCTGCGGTATGATCACCGGAGGCGCCATGATCTTTATCTGGAAATACGGCATTGCAAAACTGGGCGGCGTCTTTGCCATCTATGAACTGCTTCCCGCCTTCCTTCTGGCAGTGGTTGTAAATGTCATCGTTTCCCTTGCAACTGCCGCACCGTCTAAGGAAATTACGGATACTTTTGAGAAAGTGAACCAGAAATAAAAAATCATAAATCATAAAATAAGAAAGACAGAAAAGGGCATCCTGAAATATAACTTTTCAGGATACCCTTTTTCCAATGAAACTTCCAAACATCCTTACATAAAGAAATTAAAGAAATTCCCTCTTGTTCCGAAACTCTGCAGCAGATTGCTGTAGGAGTTACTTACCAGACTGTTGATGCTTGACACCGCACTCGCCTGTACATTCACTGCCACATAACCCGCTTTGGCGGCGAAAGAAGAATCGCTTCCCCAGGTTTTTTCAAGCTGCTCAAGGCTTGCCCCTCTTAATGTCTTATCATTCACTGCCAAGGTGCCGTCAGCCTGTTTTGTCACACCTGTAGCCTGCAGGGCGGAACGGCTCATGGTGGCATAAGCATTCAGCTGATTGAGATAACTGCTGTCTACCCTGCTGCCTCCGCTTTTTAAATTCTTTACCATGCTGTTATACTGGGATACAAATTCTTTTACCTTATTTACGACTTCTGTCGTATCGCCGCTCTCTTTGGCTTTGGCAAAAACGGAATCCTCTCCCGTACCGGTCAGCTTTGCGGCAGTACTCTGCACGCTGCCTGCATTGTTTTTCATATTCTGGTAGTTTACCTGTTCGCTGCTCACCTTATTAAACGTCTGTGCGCCGGGAAGCCAGCTTGTGTTTTTGCTCTGCAGGCGGCTCGTCATACGATTCCTGCCGTAAGTCTGATTGGAGGCCATCAGCGCATTTATATAACTTCGCGTAGCCCTGATCATATCAACACCCTCTTTCTTTTTTTCTGATACCAAGAACCTTTACATTTAGTATATCGAAGGCTGATCATCAAAATAAAGAGGTTTGTCACCAACCGCCCTGTTTCTGTCATGAATTGCTTATGTTTCCCTGTAACATGACCGTCAGGATAAAGATATCGTCTATGACCTCGTGATACATCGTTCCGAAATACTTCTCCACCACACTCTTCATATTCCTTTGCCCAATGCCGTGCATCCATTCATCCTCTTTCGCGGTCAACAGCGTTTTTTCTTCCGTATAGAGAATACTTTCCGGATTGCAATTGTTTTCAATCTTCAGAAAAAACATCTTACCCTTCCTGTAACTGCGAACCTTAATTACAGCATGTTCTTTTGTCAGGCATCTGTTACAGCCTTCCACGGCATTGTCCAGCGCATTGTTTAAAAGGATGCCCAGATCAAAAGCTTCGATTCCAAGCCCTTCCGGAAAAAAGAAATCACTGATAAAGCCAATTCCTTCTTTGTCACACATCTGTCCTTTTCTGTTTATAATAACATCTGTTACCGCATTCCCGGTATGATATTTGATCGTCAGTGTATCCACTGCATTTTTCATATGTTCCAGATAACTATGTGCTTCTGCTTCAAAAGAAACATCCGGATTGTTTCCCCTGATGCCTGCCCGAAGCAACTGCTCCATATCCGCAATATAATTGTTCATGTCATGCTGCATGCCGCGGATCCCGTCATAAAGCCTTTCCATTTCCTGGACATGCCCCGTCATATCAGATAGCTGCTGTTTGTAAAAATACAATCTGTTTTTTTCTTCCTGCACCTGCATCAATTCTTCATAGATCTTGATGCTGTATATAATAGACAAAAGGCATAAAAGAGTCATAAGCGGCACAATGGCATACATCCCTCTGTGTCTGTCATAAAGAAAATCTACTTCCGCACCCGTTCTGGTAAAAAAGAGGCAGCGCAGGATCAGATCAAACCCCATGCCTACTGCAGGCGAAAGCATTAAGAACAGGATTCCCTGCCTGCTGATATTCTGAATCTGTATTTTCCGGCGATACTTCCGTATGATACGGATGATCAAAAAGGCAATCCCGCAGTATAACAGGATCAATAAGAAATTCCATAGATATTCCAGCATCTTTAACCGGTTCTCATAGTTATTAAGCGGGATCGTTTCATCGATAATACGCTGAATCTGCCATTCCAAATATGCATTGATCCCCAAACTCCAAAAAACATGCACGCCGAATCTTGTGATCTCCAGAACCGTTTCATACAGCAGCAACAGATACGCTTTGACTAATCTGCTTCCTTCATAAAAGATATCCGACAGTATAAAATAAAGGATAAAGGAGAGAAACAATTTCACGATACCGGTACTGCTTCTCTGGATCTCCATATTTTCACCATAGAGAAGATTTTGCAGCCATTTGGAATTGCCAAGCCACATTTCCCAAGCCAGAAAAAGCAGGAAAAAGATATATTTTCCCTGCCTCTCATATTTTTCTTTCCAGACAAGCGCACCTTTGCACAAATAGATGTAAAGAAGCCCTCTGGCGCTGTATTCCAAAACATCAAACAACAACCACATCTTACTTACCTGTCATTTTCCTGTAAAAATCTGCAATATGTCTGCACAAACTCACCGTATTTTCGTTTGGCAAGAAAAATCTGTTCTCCATTGCTCATACTGATGCTTGTACTGTCATAACCCCGAATTTGCGCAAGCGATACCAAAAAACCACGATGACAGCGATAGAAACCTTCGCCAAGTTTTTGCTCCAGTTCCTCCATCTTTTCATAAAATTCCAAAACCTCCTGTTTCAGATGTAAAATGACCTTCCTGCCTTCGCTTTCCGCATACAGGATGTCCTCCAGATTGACCTTCCTGAAGCCGCCCGCTGTCTTTACCAACATATATTTCGGTAAATTTTTATTCTTCTTTACCGCTTCAACGGCATCCGCCATCACCGAGATCAGTTTCTCGTTCTCCACCGGCTTTAACAGATAATGAAAGGCTCTTACGTCAAATGCCTGAAACACCTGTTCCTTCCTGCCTGTAATAAAAATGACAATCGTGTCGGTAAATTCCCGCAGCCTCTTTGCCGTCTCCATTCCGTCCATGCCTTCCATCGCAATATCCAGTGCTGCGATATCCGGCTGATATCCTTCCTTAGCTGCCTGAAGCAATGCAGAACCCGAATCAAATTCCCGTATTTTGGTCTCCGGAAAAGCTTCTGTCAGTACAGAGTGTATGCTTTCTCTGATTCTGCTCTCATCATCACAGATTGCAATATTCATCTTTATCTCAATTGTTTCCCTTCCTGCCCCTCCTTGGCTGATTACTTTCAAAATCCATTCTCCGGTATCTGATAGATTTATCGGGTTATTTTAGGATATTCCTTAATGGGTTGTCATGAAATGCCCGCTTTTTGTCATGGGCGTTGCTCTCCTCAGATCTCCGCATTCTTTCGGTAGAATAGCACAGATAGTAGATAAAACACTACAAAGAATAAGAAGATAATGAAAACGCTGACAAAATTGATCATCTTCAGGCTGGTGGACATCATCTTCTCCAGGGAGTGAACAGCGAAAAAGGAGGAGACAGTCATCAGGATAAAAGGCAGTGCATAGGCACAACGCAGTTCCTTTGCCGCCGCCTTTCCAAGCGTTTTCTCGGCAATCCCCATCTTCTTTAGGACAGCGTAACGCTCTTTTTCCTCGAAGGCATCATTATAAAGCTTCATAAAAAGGATGCTGCCGCTGGCTACCACAAATACCAGAAACATGAAAACACATAAGGAGTATTCTACTTTGATCCACCTGATATCATCACTGTTCGGGTCGATCGCCACCCTTCCGGTGTAACTCTCCTCTGTATTATGCACAAGTTCGTCAAGTTCATCCAAAGAAGCGGCATAGTTATAAATATCTTCTATCCTGTAATTATAAGTATAATTCTGCTCCGTGTAACCGGTGGTTTCCGCATAGGAAGAAAGCAGCTCTTCATAGGTCTTGTCATTGACGATATAATAATCCTGACTTTCCTGTAAGTAACCCAGATACGGGACTGTGGTCTCATCGATCTGCCGATAGGTTTTCCCATCGATGTCTACCGTTTTATTTCTCATATCCGGTATGAGTGAGAGCAAAACAATGTGGTTTGCTAGGATCAGCTCATCCTCTTCCAATTTCTCATATGGGAAATCCAGCCCCACCTCTTTTGCCAGCTTTTTCACATCGGAAAAAGCCAGGATCCCATGGCCAAAATAACTGTTAAAATGACTGCTGTCCATGAAAAAGACAGGAAGCGATCCATGATAGGCAACATCATTATCCTTTTCGATCAGCTTAGTCACCTCATCTTCTAAGTCCGGCAGACTGCTGACGATCTGAAACGTATAGGTGTTTCTGAAGTGTACGATATTGTCATACCTGTCTTTCTGGGCAAAAGCCGCAGCAAGCGCGGTAACCGAAGAAGTTAAAAGCACACAGGTCATGGCATAGGTCCTGTAATTTTTCCTCATACGGAAGATCACGTTATTGATCCAGAGATTCCTTTCTTTTTGATACAAAAAAGATTTCCTCCCTGCAAGATACTGGAAGACCATCGGAATAAACCCGCCAAAAAGCAGATAAGTTCCGGCAATGACTAATACCGTAGCGCCCAGAAGGTGCCCCATGATATTCATACCGCTTTCTTTGATGGCAAGATAATATCCATTGGCCAGTACGCAGATGCCAAATATCGCTTTTATCATTAACAGCAAACTGTTGGTCTTTACATACTCGTTCTGCCTTGCTGCGGATATCATATCTAAAACGCTGCTTCTTACAATATTCCGATACCCCTTCAGCACAAAGATCGAATAAATGATAAGATATACTACCGCTGTGATCAGAATCGGCTGCCAGGCAAATGCAAAGGATATTTCCACAAAAATAGCCGACATCTTTAGCAGAATCATCTGAAAAAGCTGGGTCGTGATCATACCAAAACCGATCCCCAAAACCAAAGATGACACTCCTGTCATAATTATTTCCAACATATAAAGCCTGCCGATCTTCTGATTCGTCAGCCCCATAAAAATGAAAATACCGATCTCCTTTTTTCTTTTGGTCAAAAACACGTTTGTTGCATACCAGATAAAGAAAAACATGAAACACAAAAGCACTACGGAGATCACCCGGATAATGATATCGATGTAATCTTTATTTTTCACTCCCAAAGCCTGAAAGGTATCCGTATAAATCAGGTTGGTAAAATTGAACAGAATCAGGACCGTAAATGCCAGGGAGAGAATCATGGAAAAATAATTCTGAAAACTTTTTTTAAAATTATGGAAGGCCAATTTCCCGATCGTCATGACAGATCACCTCCCATAGAAACCTGCATCTCCATAATGCGGTCATAGAATTCCTTTCTATCCCCTCCGCTGCTTAATCTGCATCGTATCGTGCCGTCATTTAAGATATAGACATCCTTCGCGTAGGAAGCACAGAACGCGTCATGGGTCACCATTAAGATTGCCGCCTGGTTTCTTTCGTTGACCGTCTTAAAACATTCCAGCAGATCTCTGCCCGCTTTGGAATCCAACGCACCTGTAGGCTCGTCCGCAAAAAGGATCTCCGGCTCCGTGATCAGCGCACGGCAGACCGCGCCTCTCTGCTTCTGCCCACCGGACAACTGATAGGGATATTTCTGCAAATGTTCTGTCAATCCAAAGAGGCCGGCAAGCGCTTCGGATTTCTCCTTACAGGTCTTTCCGGAAATGCCGTTCAAAGACAGGGGCAGCGCAATATTATCCTGCAGGGTCATGGTATCTAAGAGATTATAATCCTGAAAGACAAAACCGATCTTGTCTCTTCTAAGCTTCGACAATTCCTGATTCGAGATCTTGCTGATATCTTTCCCACCCAGAAAAACAAAGCCCTGCGTCGGCTTGTCAATGGACGACAGGATATTCAATAATGTGGTCTTTCCGGAACCGCTGGGTCCCATAATAGCAATAAAATCATCGGAACGGATGGCCAGATCGATTCCTTTGAGTACCTTGGTCCGAAACCCTCTGGCTCCGTAATCCTTGGTCAGATTTCTGATTTCAACTACCGTTTTTTCATTCATAATATTCCTCCGTTTTTGCCCAGACTGCGACATCTGTATTGCATACAATCTTCACAGTTGAGATTTTTTATTCTTTCAACCTGATTATATCGAAGGAACTTCGTATAAATCCTTACATCCGGCTTACAAAACAGAAGGATATCTTACATTTTTGTCAGATTGATCAGGCTTGATCAAGCTGCAGATATTCCCGGATATCCCGGAACGTGATCGTAAATCTGCTGCCCTTTTGATACTCGCTTTCCACTAAGATCTCATGCCCCAGCTTCCCTAAGATTACGGAAACCATATAGAGTCCCATACCGGTGGATTTGTACTTTCCGTTGTACCTGTTGCTTCCCGTATAACCTTTTTCAAAAATTCTGCGGATATCGCTTTCCTTGATGCCTTCTCCGTTATCCTCTACACAAAGCTGCAGCGCATCTTCCCGCTTCCTGCTGTAGATCTTAAGTTTAGGCTGTTTCCCCGCATATTTAACGGCATTGCCAAGGAGCTGATCCAATACATAAGTCAGCCAGGAAGGATCGGTATAAACAAAGACCTCTTCCCCTTCGCCGATTTCTATTTCCAGCGTAAAATGACTGCGGATCAAAAAGAACTGATTGTTATGAACGGAGTTTTTGACACATTGCAGCAGACTTGTCCTGCCGACCTTCAAATCAAAAAGACTGCTCTGCAGCTTTGCTCCCAGCATGGCGTTCCTAAGCTGCAGATTTATCCGCTCAAGCTGCTCCTTCATAGATTGTTTTAAAGAGGATTCTTTCATCTTCTCCGCCAACAACAGACTGGCAGTGAGCGGAATCTTCACCTCATGGCACCATCCTGCAAAATAGTCCTGCTGCTCGCAGTTCATAGCAAACTGTTCTTTCAGCTGTTCTTCTAAAAGCGCAGCGTCATGTGCCATGATATCCGCATCCTCACCGTCCCGGAATTCCTTCCAGATAACGGAATCCCGCTCTAAAAATTCCTGCTTCTTTCGCTGCCTTAGTCTGTCCCTGGAATAGTCGGCGCAAAACCAGAGCCCCATGCCAACCGCTATCAGAAAATCCAGATACAACAGATAAGATACCTTTACTTCGGGAAGCAGAAAAAGAAAATAGAGATTATATGCCACACACGGCAAAACAGCCGTCAAAATGGAAGTGTAACGTCTTTTCAGATAATTCATGGAATGTAATACCCTTTTCCTTTCCTCGTCTTGATCAGTTCTTCTTTGCAGCATGTAAGCAGCTTATTGCGAAGTCTACTGACCAATGTGGTCAATGTTCCGTCCGATACAAATTCGTCCGTATTCCACAGCACGTCCATCAAATCTTCCCTGGTCACGATCTCTCCTCTGCACTCTAACAGCCTGGCCATGATCTTACGTTCGGATCTGGTCAGTTCTACCTCTTTCCCATGAAACAGAAGAGTGTCCGTATCCTGTTCAAAACAGATATCCTGGTGCAGATAGATCCTGTCTTTTACTTGATACTGATAGGTCCTTCTTAAAATTGCTTCCATTTTCGCCTTGAGAATTTCTAAATGAAAGGGTTTCTCCACATAGTCATCTCCGCCCTGTGCTATGGCCATGATTTTGTCACTGTCTTCATTCCTGCTGCTGATATAGACGATTGGTACCTGTGAGATCTCGCGGATCTTTCTGCACCAATAAAACCCATCATAATAAGGCAGATTGACATCCATCAACACCAGATGAGGACGGCTCTGTGCAAAGATGGTGAGAATATCCTCAAATTCCCGGACCGCTGTGGTAGTGTATCCCCATTTCGTCAGAAAAAGTGCAATCTCTTCGGACAGAATCTCATCATCTTCCACTAACATTATATTGATCTTCCCATCCATTTTACTATGTACTCCTTTACAATTTCCTGCGTATTGCCATAATTAACACTTTATCCTATATAACTGTTTTTGCATAGCATCTTCTTCAAATATTAAGATTAAGTTTTCTTTTTCTTAAGAAGCAGATTACAAAAGACCGGTTTTCACATACTATAGAATAAATGAAAAAATCGGAGGAAAAACATGCCTTCTGAAAATATGTCTTTTCCTATCATTCCCGATGCCCAGGCGGAGATCCATGGAAGCGAACTATATCCCGGCTTGATCGGGACTGTCTTTTTCTGTCAGATGGACTGCGGCGTTTTTATCAATGCACAATTTCATGGGCTGCCGCTTTTGTCCGATATCAATACAAATCGTTTTCTGGGTTTTCACATTCACGAAAACGGAAACTGTACCCAGAATGAAGACCATGACTTTTATCTTACGGGCAGCCATTACAATCCCAAAAGCCAGCTGCATCCTAACCACAGCGGCGATCTTGTGCCTATTTTTAACTGTAACGGCTATGCATGGCAGTCTTTTCTGATCGACAGCTTTGAAGTGGCGGAAATCATCGGCAAAAGCGTCATTATCCATTCCATGCCCGATGATTTTACGACCCAGCCGTCAGGTAACAGCGGCGTTAAGATTGGCTGCGGTGTGATCATTGCAAATAAATAGTATTTTTTAGTAAATGCCACCAAACAAAAAAGTTAAAATAAGTTTTTTTTTATCAAATTCATATCCTATTTTTATTTTTCCCTATTTTAAATATCATATTTATGATATGATTACTAAAAGATTAAGTTGCGAGGTGGCATTATGAGTAAAAAGAAGGATACAAAAGTACAATCTTCCGTCACAGGACTATCTTCCATTAAAGCAAAAATCGCTTTCGTAGTCATTCTTTTTATTACGATTGCCGTTATCATTGCGGTTTACATTAATTATAGCTATCTGTCACGTATTTCCAAAGAGACCCTTGAATCCAATGCGACCAGCACGCTTACCGAAATCGTAAAAGCGCAGGGTAGATATATTGATGAATCCATAGAGAAATATAATGTATCTATGAGCTATTTGAACGGTTCTGAAAATTTCTTTATTTTTAACGTAAATAAAGGCAACAAATACTCTAATGAGGTTCATGCTACCCTGAAAAAATATATGGAGTCCAATCCAACCCATGAAAGCATTACCTTTGTAAGTGCAGAAGACGGCATCATACATGCCAGCACCAATACCGCTCTTGAAGAGCTTTCTTATGCCGAAGAACCATTTGTAAAATATATTATGGAAAACAATACACCGGCACAGAGCGATGTCTTCTTTGACGAAGAAAGCGGCGAACCCATGATTTCCATCGGCGTGCCACAGGCCAGCCATTTTGATATGAATACCCTCTCCGGTGTCATGTTCACAAACGTTAAGATATCCCTTTTTTCCGATGCCCTGTCACAAATTCATGTATTTGGCAATAGGGAAAGCAGTTACGCCTATCTGCTTGACAGCAACGGTGTCTATATCTACTCACCGGACGAAGCTGTAATCGGTACCACTGCTAATACCCCGATTATCACGGATCTGCTTGCCCAGATGAACAGCGGAACTATACCCGAGGCAACTGTAGTCTATGACGAAACCAGCAAGCAGTATATCGCATACAATGTATCTGGCATGAACCAATGGATCCTGTGCATCGCAGTAAACAGAGATCTGGTTCTGGGTTCCATTGATAAGATGCAGCAAAGTACGATTACCACCAGTCTGGTCAGCTGTCTGGTCATCATTGTTATCTTTGCCATCCTGGGCTTTATCTTCGCAAGTACCATTACTACGCCAATCAAGATCGTGACCAGGGTTGTTGGGAAAACAGCCAATCTGGATATCTCTCATGACGAGACTTATCAGCATCTGTTAAAACATAAAGATGAGACCGGTGAAATGAGCCGTGCAGTACAGAAGATGCGTAAATCCTTCAGCCACATGATGAAGGATCTCTCCGCCACCTCTGTTTCCATCAGTGACAGCGCGGACAAATTGCGTAATATAGCCATGACGGTAAATGACAACGCCAACAACAACTCGGCAACAGCTCAGGAGTTGTCTGCGACCATGGAAGAAACCGCTACCAATACCGCATCGATCAGTCGGGAGATCAAAGATATTGAACAGAGTACTTCCGCTATTAACCAAAAAGCAGCGGAAGGTGTATCCCATTCCGTAGAAATCTTAAAACGTGCGGAAAAACTAAAATCAGATACGATTACTGCCAGTGAAAAGACCAAAGAAATCTATCAATCTGTTAAAAGCGAATCCGAAGTTGCCATTGAAAACTCCAGAGCCGTATCCAAGATCAATGAGCTGGCAAAGAATATCCAGGAAATTGCAAACCAGACCTCTCTCCTCTCTCTTAACGCCTCTATTGAGGCAGCCAGAGCCGGTGAACAGGGTCGTGGATTCGCGGTTGTTGCAGATGAAATCGGCAAACTGGCTGAGCAGTCCTCTCAGACGGTCAGCGGCATTACCGAAATTGTTGCCGAAGTTATCTCCTCCGTGGAAAAAATGGAAACAAGCTTAAGCTCGACTCTGGATTTTCTGGATCAGACTGTACTTGCAGACTACAATAACTTCCTGCATGTCAGCGAACAATATTCAAATGACGCAGAGTTTGTCAATCATGCCATGACCGATATTGACAACTCCATCAATGAGTTGAACCGGACCATGTTGATAATCGCGGAGTCTATCAACCAGATCAATCTCTCTATCTCAGAGACTTCTTCTGGTGTGGACAATGTGGTAGACAACAATACCAACATCGTGGCCCTTACCACGGATACTTATAACATGGTTGAACAGACCATAACATACGCAAATACTTTAAGTGAGATCGTGGACAGCTTTACATTCAGTTAAAGCCTTCCTTCTCTTTCCAGCCAATCAAGCAGGGCTTCACAACCCTCTATGATATCGTCATAGGTTATGTCAAAATTACCCGTATACCACGGGTCTGCAATATCCCTGGGACGCTTTCCGATTTCCAGAAGTCTGAATACTTTATTCTCCGGATCGCTTCCCAGGATTCTCATCATATTGCGGATATTCATAGAATCCATTCCAATCAGATAATCATATTTCTTATAATCCGCCTTCGTCATCTGCACTGCCCTATGCGGTATTACGGGAATCCCTACAGAACGCAGTTTGCTTACCGTCCCATAATGCGGGCCGTTGCCTATTTCCTCCCGGCTGGTAGCAGCCGAGGCGATCACAAATTTATCCTGCAGGTTTCTTTGGCGTACCATGTGGGTCATGACGCTTTCAGCCATTGTGCTTCTGCAGATGTTGCCGTGGCAGACGAAAAGTATTTTTATCATATCTCTTATATCCCTTCATAAGCCTTCAAACCTTGATATTT
>JAFLTF010000189.1 GCA_022510585.1 Lachnospiraceae bacterium | reverse complement strand
TGGACGGACTTCCGCCGGTAAAGGTACATTGTTCCCTGCTTGCCGAGGAAGCCATTCATGCGGCATTATGGGATTATGCGGAGAAAAACAATATTCAGATAGACGGTCTTGAGAAACCGGTCAGTGATATTGGAGAAAAAGAGGAAGCTCCGGAAGAAGAGTATTGATGATATTTTGCCTCATTTCTGCATAAAGTATAACAATACCTTATGTAGAAATGAGGAAGACATGAAACAAACAGAATGGTATAAAACTTCTATTAGAATTATGACAGTGCTGATTTTGATGGCATCTGTCTATTTTATTGCCTACCAAAGAACCGAACAGGCATCTTCAGACAGGATCGTAAACGAGAAAAGGAAACCCTGTGTTGTGATCGATGCGGGGCACGGCGGCGGTAGATTGCGGTAGGCTTTAATTTGTGTCAAGCTTCTTCTCAAATTCATCCTCCGGTATCGGTTTGGAATAGCGGTAGCCCTGTGCCACATAGGCACCGATTTCCCGCATCAACTCGACATCGTCGTCAGTTTCTACACCTTCACACACAATCTGCGCATTCAACTCTTTTCCGAGATTGACAATTCCGCGCATGATCATCACCTGGCGGTTTCTGTCCTTCTGATTTAGCAGGAAGGAACGATCCAGCTTAATGACGGATGCCGGAATCTGCTCAAAAACGCCCAATGAAGAATAGCCGGAACCGAAATCGTCGATGGAAATTCGGATATTCTTTTCTTTTAAAATCTCAAGGGTCTGTTTAACGGTAGAAAGTTGCAGTTCTTCTACAACGACGGTTTCTGTTACTTCAACCTCTATGTATTCTTTGGAAATTTGATATTTCTCCAACACTGCTTCAAATCGTTCCGGAAATCCCGGCTTCATAAAATGCTTTCTGGAGAAGTTACAGGAAATTGTCACGACCTCCTTGCCCTCATCCAATCGCCTGCGCAGCATCTTGCAGACGCATTCCAGTACGAAGAAGTCCAATTCTGTCACCCTTCCGGTCTGCTCATAATACGGGACAAAGAATGCCGGAGACTTGACCCTGCCGGAATCCCACGGATCTAAAAACCGAATCAACGCTTCTGCACCGATTATTTTTTCCGTTCGGATATCCACCTTGGCTTGGTAATAAGTTACAAAATCTTTGTTCACATCCACTGAATCCAGAAGTCTTTCCTGCTCGTGGCGGTCTTTGATTGCTTTTTCCAGTGATGCATCATAGACCTTGACTTCGCTGATATGGCTATCCCGCAGCGAATCAATTGCCTGATTTGCATAGTTGGCGGCTACGCGCAAATCATTGCTCTCCGGCGGCAGGAAGTAAACACCCATATGGATAGCCATGCGGTTTTCGGTATTATCATAAATTCTTTTTTCAATTACCTGAACCAGCTGTTTGGCTCGCTCAAGAAGTGCCTCCTGACTCTCAAATGTTAATAGCAGTACAAAACGGTCACCCTGATTTCGCGCACAGATTTCCTTCCGCTCATCCACATTGTGGGAAAGCACATCCGCCACGGACTCCAAAAGCTTCTGCCCCGCGTTCCATCCATAGATAATGTTATAATGCCGAAACTGTGATACATTCAGATAAGCAACTGCATACTGCTGCTCCTTTTGTTCCGGTAAAAGCTTCATCTTTCCCCAGTAAATCAGATAATTCAGATTCCAGATGTCCATAT
>JAFLTF010000188.1 GCA_022510585.1 Lachnospiraceae bacterium | reverse complement strand
CACAGATTCCGGCAGTGGAGACTATGCTTCAAAATGAGACAGGGATACTGCATGCCGCAACTGCTTTCGGAAAGACGGTTGTATGCTGCGATATGATTGCAAGGAGAGGTGTCAATACTCTGATTCTTGTGGATAGGGCGGATTTGATGAATCAATGGCTAAAGCGTCTGGAAGAGTTTTTGGACATTGATGAGGAAATGCCGGAATATAAAACAAAGAGCGGACAGACAAGGAAAAGGAAGTCCTTGATCGGCAGCCTGCAGGGAGCGCATGATACTCTGACAGGCATAGTGGATGTGGCAATGATACGCTCGTTAAAAAAGAAAGACGGTTTTCATCCGATGCTCAAACATTACTCGCAGGTATATTTTGATGAATGCCATCACGCTGCTTCGGATAGTGCAATAGAGGTGCTTCAGGAGATCAACGCAAAATATGTGTATGGCGTAACGGCGACACCAAAACGCGGAGACGGAAAGGAAAAGATTAATGAGTTTCTGTTGGGTCCCATAAGATATAGGTTTACGGCAAAAGACCGGGCGGAAGAGCAAAATATCGACCATCTGGTTTATCCGCGCTTCACCCGTACGGTTAAGACACATCATCTGTCAAAGACACCATACGGAAACGATGCCTATGAGCTTATAAGGAATAATGATGTAAGGGATGAACAGATCATAAGGGACGTGGCGGACGCAGTTAAGGCAGGCCGTACGCCCGTCGTGCTGACTAAATATGTAGATCATGCAAAGAGATTGGCAGACAGATTAAAAACCTATGCGGACAGATTGATCTTGCTTACAGGTTCAAACGGAACCAAGGCACGAAGAGCGCAGGTGGATGAACTGAATGCGGTGGAAGATTCGGATAGCCTTATTCTGGTGGGAACAGGATCGCTGCTTGGAGAAGGTTTCGACTTTCCGAGACTTGACACTTTATTTATGGCTACTCCGGTTTCCGGAGAAAATGTCGTGGAGCAGTATGTCGGGCGACTGAACCGGGATTATGATGGGAAGGAAAATGTGATCGTATACGATTATGTAGACAGCCATATTCCCAAGTTTGATAAGATGTATGCTGCGAGACTTAAGGCGTACAAGAAGATTGGATATGAGCTTTGTGTCAGTATGGACGGAGAGAAGCAGAAGGCAAATGCTATCTATGACATTGACAACTATGCTGAGACTTATTGGAGAGACCTTGAAGAAGCAAAAACCAGTGTTGTAATATCCAGCCCACGACTGAATACGCAGAAGGTGAACCGTATCATAAATGAACTGGGTAAACGTCAAGAATTAGGGATAAAGGTCACCATAGTGACGTGGCACCCGGATGCTTATAAGTATGGCAGGGATGATGTTCGGATGGAGCTTATGGAGAAAATGCGAAAAGCCGGATTTGAAGTCAAGCTGGTAGAAGACAGCTGTGAGCATTTTGCGGTGATAGATAAGGAAATTGTATGGTATGGAAGCATGAATCTTCTCTCAAAAGAAGATGCTGAAGATAATCTCATGAGAGTTTGCAGTAAGGAGATTGCGGCTGAGCTTCTGGAAATGACTTTTGGGTCTGAAGTTGAAATGCAGGAATGGTGAAAGAATAATTTCTTGAGAAAAAAGATTCTCAGATTGCAGGCAATTTTTGATCTCAGGAATTTGAAACACAAGATTTTCTTTGAATGAGATGTGGAAGGAAGAGCCATATTCAGAAAA
>JAFLTF010000187.1 GCA_022510585.1 Lachnospiraceae bacterium | reverse complement strand
GGATATCGGAACAGATCCCCTGTCGGAACGCTTGATCGATGCGGTGCGGAGCCTTTATCTTCGATAACAGAAGATATGCCTATCGTGTAACGAAACGCGGAGAAGAATATGATGTTTCGCTGCAAGCGGTGGGAGAATGACGCACAGCTTCAGCCTGCATCTGATTTAAGAAAAATTAGAAAAATGTGAAAAAATACATTTAATTATTTAAGAAAAATGTGTAATCTACATTGCATTTCTTTAGAAAAAGTGGCATACTATTCTTATATTCCGTTTTATATGGAGGTTTTACATGAATCGTAATGCTTTAAATGACCTAATGGAGTGGAAGAATAGTGCAGACCGGAAACCACTGGTGCTAAAGGGAGCCAGACAGGTGGGAAAGACCTGGCTTATGAAAGCGTTCGGAAGTAACTGCTATGCAAATTATGTCTATTTTAACTTTGACGAGGATGAGGAGTTGAAATCCCTTTTTGCATCCAACAAAAATCCGCATCGACTTCTCGAACTTTTGGCACTGGTAGCCGGCGAGAAGATTTCTCCTGAGACCACACTGATTATTTTTGATGAGATTCAGGAATGTCCGGAGGCGCTGAATTCTCTGAAATATTTTAAAGAGAAAGCCAATGAATATCATATTGTGGCAGCAGGCAGCTTGTTGGGAACGCTGCTGTCTCAGCCGAAATCATATCCGGTGGGAATGATAAATCTGCTGGATATTTATCCGTTGACCTTTGACGAATTTTTGGAAGCTACGGATGAACCCCTATATACTTATTATAAAAAAATCGAGAAAAATCAATCTATTGAGTCTATCTTTCATAGTCGGCTTCTGGATGCTTATCATTATTATCTAATCATCGGAGGGATGCCGGAATGTGTAGCTTCTTGGACAGCACACAAGGATCCGAAGACTATTGACAGAATTCAACGTGAACTGATTCAAGTTTATGAAAATGATTTCTCCAAACATAACGGAAAGGTGAACAGCGGGCGAATTCTCATGGTTTTTAGAAGCATCGTGTCGCAGCTTGCCAAGCCTAATGAAAAATTTATGTATGGCGCTGTAAGGGAAGGCGGTCGTGCCAGAGATTTTGAAGAAGCCATCGAGTGGTTAGTTTCTGCCGGCATGCTGAATAGGGTCTACAATGTTTCCAAGGCGGAGCATCCCCTGTCGGCTTTTGATCGACTGGATTGCTTTAAACTTTTTGTTTTTGATACCGGTCTGCTTAAAAGTATGGCGGGTATTGATAATAGCGCCATTTTATTGAAAAGTGATTATCAGTTCAAAGGCTCACTCACAGAAAATTATGTTCTGCAGCAGTTAAAAGGAATGCTGCCTACCGAGCCACGGTATTATGCCACAAAGAACTATGAGATTGATTTTGTGATTCAGAAAGGAACGGAAATTATTCCAATAGAGGTCAAGGGAGGTGAAGATAAATCCGCCCCATCCTTTAAACATTACATCAATCAAGTAGATCCCAAGTATGCCGTTCGCTTTTCCCAAAGAGGGTATCTGACCAATGGAAAAATCACGAATGTTCCGTTATATCTTGTGAGGGAACTGAACCGGCTAGTATAGAGGTGAAAATAGCACTTTTTGCACAGCAAATTGCATTTGCTGTGCTTTTAATGTCCATCGAAATTGTATAATATAGTAAACAATAAAAATACTTTACAACGAAAGGCGGGAGGATTCTATGAAGTTTACGAAAATGCACGGATGT
>JAFLTF010000186.1 GCA_022510585.1 Lachnospiraceae bacterium | reverse complement strand
GTACTGAAGGAAGGCAGTTATTATCTGACCGCAGAGGAGAAGAGGATGCTTTCTTTGGTATGTAAAAATTTCACAAAAGTCGTTGTGATCATGGACTGCGGAAATGTGATCGATTTGTCATGGGTGGAAGACTATGCGATACAGGCCGTTTTGTATGCCTGGCAGTTAGGACAGGAAAACGGCAATGCCCTTTGTGATGTATTGTCAGGGAAAGTGAATCCTTCCGGAAAGCTCACAGATACGATTGCTAAGAAATATGAATTTTATCCAAGCGCTCCTTATTTTGGAAACAGAAAGTTTAATAATTATACGGAAGATATCTCTGTGGGTTATCGTTATTTCGATACTTTTCATCCGGAGCAGGTACTGTATCCTTTTGGCTTCGGCCTGTCCTATACTACCTTCGAAATCGATTCTACGTTCTTAGGAAGAAAAGGCGAAAATGAGACAAGACTGCAGGTCACCGTGAAAAACACCGGATCCTGCAGCGGCAAAGAAGTGGTGCAGGTTTATGCCACCATGCCGGAAGGAAAGCTTGGGAAGGAGAAAAAACGCTTGGCAGCTTATCAAAAGACCAAGCTGCTTTTACCGAATGAGAGTCAGACCATGGAATTCTGTATGCGTGACAGAGAGTTTAGCTCTTTTGACGATTCCGGGGTGACCGGATATAAAGACGCTTTTGTGTTGGAAGCCGGGAAATACACGCTTTTGGTAGGGAACAGCAGCGCTGCCTGTAAAGAGGCAGGTTCTTTTGAAATCGCTTCCTGTATTTGTGTGGAACAATGCAAAGAAGTATGCTGTCCGGACAAAAATAAACCGTTTCAGGTCATGACCCCGAAGGGGATGCAGTCCGTGGCTATGGGGAGTAGAGACTTGCGGAAACGTATCTTGGAGAATCTGCCTGAGGAAATACCGGTTACCGGGGACCTGGGAATCACCTTCCTTCAGGTAAAATCCGGAGAACATACGCTGGAGGAATTTATTGCCCAGCTTTCTGATAAGGAATTGGGAGATCTGACGCGTGGATGGGGCGGTATGGGAAGCCCGTTTGGAATGGATGGTAATGCAGGAGCTTTCGGAGGCATTACTGAGGAATTGAGAGCCAAAGGCATTCCCGCCATCATTACGGCAGACGGACCGGCCGGACTTCGCGTCAGGCGGCACACGGCCCTTTTACCCTGTGGTACAGCGATTGGCTGTACCTGGAACGATGAACTGGTGGAGCAGGTATTTCAGAAAGTTGGAGAAGAAACGGTGCATTTTGGTGTAGACATCATCCTGTCTCCGGGAATGAATATCCATAGGAACCCTCTGTGTGGCAGAAACTTCGAATACTATTCCGAAGACCCCTATCTGAGCGGGAAAATAGCGGCGGCAGCTGTCAGAGGGATTCAAAACGGGGGCACTTCCGCTTGCCCGAAACATTTTGCGTGCAATAATCAGGAAGTGAACCGGAACCGCAATGACAGCCGGATTTCGATGCGCGCTCTAAGGGAAATTTATCTGCGGAATTTCGAAATCTGTGTAAAAGAAGGCAGGCCTCAGAATCTGATGACCAGCTATAATAAGATAAACGGCGTGTGGAGCCATTATAACTATGATCTGGTTACCACAGTTCTGCGTGAGGAGTGGAACTATCCGGGAAACGTCATAACGGATTGGTGGATGCGCAAGTCCAAAAGTCCGGAATTCCCTGCCCTTAGAGACAATGCTTATCGTACAAGGGCGCAGGTGGATGTGCTGATGCCCGGTAATATGTCTTATGCCAGAGAATATGTGGAGGATCAGAAACAGCTT
>JAFLTF010000185.1 GCA_022510585.1 Lachnospiraceae bacterium | reverse complement strand
GATGCCCGGTAATATGTCTTATGCCAGAGAATATGTGGAGGATCAGAAACAGCTTATAACGCTTGGGAAAAAAGATGGCTTGACAAGGGGTGAACTGCAAAGGAGTGCGAAGAATGTATTGCGGTTTGCGATGACAAGAGGGGTAAAATAAAGTATTACAAAAGTGTCAGTAATAAAAGGATATAGACTACATGCTCCGCGAGGGATTTTTTGTAAAACAGCAGGAAAAGTTTTCCTATTAGCGCCGGAATATGATATACTAGGCTCAGACCCAGCGGCTTATGCTGTGGTTAATAAAAGAAAGGGGTATTATATTATGGCAAACAGATTTGTATTGAATGAGACTTCTTATCATGGAGCAGGTGCAATCAAAGAGATTGCGGGGGAAGCGCAAGGTCGTGGCTTTAGCAAGGCGTTTGTATGCTCCGATCCGGACCTGATCAAGTTTGGGGTTACCAAGAAGGTTCTGGATGTTTTGGATGAGGCGGGACTTTCCTATGAGATTTATTCCAATATCAAGCCCAATCCGACTGTGGAGAATGTGCAGACAGGCGTTGAGGCATTTAAGAAATCCGGCGCAGAATATATTATTGCAATCGGCGGCGGTTCTTCTATGGATACGGCCAAAGCGATCGGTATCATCATTGCAAATCCGGAGTTTGAAGATGTGGTGAGTCTGGAAGGTGTTGCACCCACGAAAAATAAATCCGTACCGATCTTTGCAGTACCGACTACAGCAGGTACGGCAGCAGAGGTAACCATCAACTATGTCATTACGGACGTGGAGAAAAACCGCAAGATGGTCTGCGTAGACCCGAAAGATATTCCGGTTGTGGCATTTGTAGACCCTGAGATGATGGCAACGATGCCTAAAGGCCTGACAGCTGCCACCGGTATGGATGCGCTGACCCATGCAATCGAGGGTTATATTACGGCAGGTGCGTGGGAACTTTCCGATATGTTCCACTTAAAAGCAATTGAGATCATTGCACGCTCCCTTAGAGGCGCGGTGGACAATACGCCAGAGGGAAGAACGGACATGGCGCTTGGACAGTATGTAGCGGGAATGGGATTTTCGAATGTAGGACTTGGAATCGTACATTCCATGGCACATCCGCTGGGTGCCCTCTATGATACGCCCCACGGCATTGCCAATGCGATCATCCTTCCTACCGTTATGGAGTACAATGCAGAGGCAACCGGAGAAAAATACCGTGAGATCGCAAGAGCGATGGGCGTAAAAGGCGTAGATGCCATGTCACAGGAAGAATACCGGAAGGCAGCAATCGATGCGGTGAAGAAGCTGTCCCAGGATGTGGGAATCCCGGCAGACTTAAAAGAGATCGTCAAGAAAGAGGATATTCCGTTCCTGGCACAGTCGGCATACGACGACGCCTGCAGACCGGGCAATCCGAAGGAGACTAGCGTAGAGGATATTACGAAACTCTATGAGTCTTTGATTTAGATTCTAACGAAAAGGAGAACAATGAAAGAAACAAATACTTTACCGGAGATCATTCATCTTCCGAAAGAACAATGGCAGGGGACCGTCGTTCCCATACGGTATACAACCAATGACTATTATGATGTGACCATAGACGAGAAGGAAAGCGGTTATTCTGTGAAGATGGAGAAACGCCTTTTTGATGCCCCTGTGTCACACTATCCGGAAGAATATGATTTTCCGGATAAGTTGTATCAGGAGCATTGGGAAAAGGCCTATGCCTGGGGAATCGTGGAAAAGGAAGGTAACGAACAAAAGTTGCTTGCCTGTATCGAAACCTGCCCGGAAGAATGGAGTAACCGCTTGATGGTTACGGAACTGTGGGTCCATGAAAGCCTTCAGAGAAAAGGCG
>JAFLTF010000184.1 GCA_022510585.1 Lachnospiraceae bacterium | reverse complement strand
GTGTCGATGATTTTATTGAGAGCGGTATTTTTGATGAATATATGGTGTATGCGCATTTTATCTTGAACTGAAAGAAAGTAATAGGGATATAAGATGCTAAACATAATATTTCTACCATTTGCAATTGCATTATTTTTTGCATTCCGGCTGATGTTCAAACGTGCCGTATTTTATCATGCCGGAAGGAGAGAGTGGATAACCGATGTAAGATGGTATCATTATGCCATGTACTATGCATTGATGACTTTCTTTACGGGAGGGCTGCTGATACCGTTTTTCCCGGGAACGGTGATGCAGATTGGTAGATTCTATGATCTGCATCACGGGAGAACATTTGTAACGGTGTCGTCCGAAAACGATAAGGAGCTTTGGAAACTCAATACAGAACTGCCGGACCAGGAAGATATTTTTAAGTATGAAGTCTTAAGCAGTGTAACACCGGCGGAGTTGGTTGATGAAGTCATTCCCGAAACGATAGAATATCAGCGTAAGCTTAAGCAAATGTGGGTTGATATGGGAGTATATAGTGCCATTCAATATGATTTTGACAAAGAATTTGAAGTTCATTACGATATAGATAATAAAAACTATTACATACTGGCGGATGGAAAAAAATTTGCCGACATAGAAGTGAAGCGGACCACTTTTTTTAAGGTAATCTATGCGCATTACTATTGGAAGGTACTGCTGCCCGCTTCGTAGATACCCTATAACTTAAAGTGGTGTAAGATATCATACGTATGATAAAAAAGTACAAAAAAAGAACCTTTCGTGTAAAATCGATTAAGGTATCCCCACAAACTGACGATAGCTTAATCAGAGACAAATCGGGAGGTATTTTTTCATATGGACGTACAGGCAGTTCGGTTAAGACAGATACAGGCACAGGCAGCAATTCAAATCTTGCGGGCATCCACTGTGAAGAGGGCGGCCATAGGCAGCGTCAAACGCGATACGGTATCCATCTCAAAAGATGGAATGTTTACTTCTGTTTCCATTTATGCAGATGCTGTGGAAGCATATTACGGTACACGTAAGGTCAGCGGAACAAATCCGGGGGCCAAGACCAAAGGCTGCAAAGATACGGAATTTCCACCCATCGACGAGGAGAAACTTGCCGAAGTCAGTCTGCCTCCCAGTTTTGATTATTTAAAGGAAACCAAACGTTACTATCACGGACAATCCGTTTCCGAATATGATCTGGTCCGTCTGGCTGTCGCCGAGGGCAAGATAGAAGTGTCGGAAGATAAAGTGCCTTTTGAAGCGGTATTCGAAGCGTTTCGCGTGATGGTTGAAGACGAAGCGGCGCCCAAGTACGGATGGTCTTCCACCAAATATTCGGAAGACGGAAAATATACTTTTACTAAAAAAGAGGATGGGACCTATGAGTGGCACCTGGTGCAGGATGATCTCATGGGCGCCTCTCTGGATGATGTTGCAAACTGGATTGCAAGCGGCATACCCAATCGGAATATCGAGAGCCGTTACCTTTATTATCTGAGGAAAAATGATCCGGAACTGTATGAGGCTGCGCAGAATATCGGGAAGGAAGTGTGCAACTACAACATGTTGACGGAGTGCTATAAGAAGGGAGTTATCGGGGAGGCACAACATGCTTATGATCTGGATTTTCTGGCATTTATGTTCGGCATGACCGGTGGTGAGAGGTTTTATTCCCTGCTGTGCAGAGCAAAGTCAACGGGAAATTTTACAGACTTTTTTAATGCTTACCAGCCGGAGGCGGCGAAAACAATGCAAGAGATCAGACTGGAACAGACCGGCAAGACCGGGGGTATTTTCTGAAACGAGACAATTGTCAACGTTGCTTTGTCTTTAGAAATGGTGAGGGGTTTTTGGACAATGCTGAAAAATTATGCA
>JAFLTF010000183.1 GCA_022510585.1 Lachnospiraceae bacterium | reverse complement strand
ATTTTAAATAGGTTTCGAGAGTGAGTGTGCGCTATGAAAGATACAAATATTTTCAAAGTGCTGTCAGAAAAGCAGCGCAGAGACATACTCGTCATGCTGAAAAATGGTCGGATGAATGCCGGAGAAATTGCGGAACAGCTGGGGATAACACCGGCAGCATTATCTTATCACCTGAAACTGCTCAAAGGTGCTGACCTGATTATGGAGTACAAGCAGAAAAACTTTATCTACTACGAGATTAATACATCGGTCTTTGATGAACTGATCTTGTGGATAGGACAATTTGGAGGTGGCAAGTGATGAAAAAGATCATGTGGATTATTTCGTTTATTTCGCTGGCTGGAACGGCAATCATGGTACAGTTTATGCCGGATAGTGTTCCGATGCATTATGATATGGCAGGTAATATAGATCGCTGGGGTTCCAAATATGAAAATCTGATATTCCCGATTATTATTCTGGTAATGTCACTATTTTGGACGTTGTTTATACACTATTTCGAGAAAAAAGCTTTGAAATCCACGGATGAAAAGGAAAGTGCCGGTGCAAAATCGAATGCAAAAGTGATTAGCATTGTAGGTCTGTGTATGGCTGCGATGTTTACTGTAATGCAGGCTTTTATATTGTATGGGGCGTATCATGAAGCCGTTTCAGGTGCGACGCAGTGGACGGTTGATATCGGGAAGGTGTCGATAATCTTGTTGGGTATCATCCTTATCGTACTTGGAAACTTTATGACTAAGACGCGAATCAATAGCACGGTCGGGTTCAGGGTAAGCTGGAGTATGTATAACGATAATACCTGGCGAAAGAGCAATCGGTTCGGAGCTTATGCAATTATTATTTCGGGAATTGTGACAATCATTATGGCTGCGATTATGAAAAATTCTTTCGGAGCAGCTATGGCTGCTGTCGGAACAGTGATTTTGGCATCTGCAGCAACGCTTGTTTATGCACATAAGGTATACGTGCAGGAAATCGAATCCGAAGGAGGGAAAGAATAATATGACAGAATTTGCTAAGGTTGGGACAGGACAAATACATCTTCTTATACTTGGAACGATCCTTATGATTGTCGTTCCGCTTGTAATTGCAATCATATGGACGAAAAAGAAGAAGGAGAAATTTACGACTGTCCTGGTCGGCGCGGCAACATTTCTTTTGTTTGCGATCATTCTGGAGAAAC
This sequence comes from Lachnospiraceae bacterium, assembly GCA_022510585.1. GTDB lineage: Bacteria > Bacillota > Clostridia > Lachnospirales > Lachnospiraceae > UBA3282. The sequence continues at coordinate 698 of JAFLTF010000183.1, read as the reverse complement.
CGATCCAGAATGCACTGGTCTTTCCTACACAGATGGGACTTGCAGATCATGCGATAAGTCATTTTATAAACGCAAGGCCGATTTTGTGGGCGTTCGTGGTGGGACTATTTCCCGGAGTTTTTGAAGAGACAGGGCGTCTTGTGGCTTATAAGACTGTGCTTAAGAAAAGGAAGAACAGAGAAACCTCCATTTCACATGGTATTGGTCATGGCGGATTTGAAGTGATGTTTGTGTTGGGAGTTACATATGCTACATATATAGCGTATGCGTTAATGATCAATACAGGAACATTTGGGGCTGTTGTAGAACAAGTGAAGGCACAGGCTCCTGAGCAGGCCCAGGCGGTTACTGCTCTTGCAAGCCAAATTGCTGCATTCTCTTTTGCTGACCTTGGAGTGGCCATCGTGGAAAGAATCTGTGCAGTGATGTTCCATATCGGAGCTTCAATACTTGTATTTTATGCTTGCAAGGATAAAAAGAAATTCTGGCTGTATCCATTAGCAATCCTGTTACATACAGCAATGGATTTTATTGCGGGTCTGACATTGGCGGGGGTATGGGATCCGCCGACATGGGTTCTTGAAGTAATTGTCGGGATCGTAGGTGTCTTTACATTCTGCGGAGCTTTCTTCCTACTTTATAAAAAGGATGTCAAGGAGAAAGCAATTATATAAAGGGGCAAAAGAAAAGCGGGAATG
>JAFLTF010000182.1 GCA_022510585.1 Lachnospiraceae bacterium | reverse complement strand
TGTGTATTCCCATCAGTTTTGCTCTTTTGCCGCAGGCGCTTACGGTAAAGGTGCCGGTCTATGTGCTTGACGGAGGAGAAAACAGAAGCATGGCAGGAGCTGCAAACGATTCATTTGTGTATGATTCGGAAGCTACAGCAATAAGCGATGTCCCTGATGGCGGGGCGCCTGCAACAGCAAAAGCGGATCAAGGCGGAAACACGACCGTTACAAGAACAACGAACCACCGGATAACTTCTCGAGGCATACTAATAGTCCTTTGGGGCTGTGGTTGTGTTGCGGTGATGCTGTACTATCTGCTGGGGAATATTATTTTCTACCGTAAGATGATGCAGCGAAGTGAGAGCTGCACCAATAAAAATATCTTAGCTATGATAACCAGGATATCCTATGAACTGGGATTTAAGAAGGCACCGGAAGTACGACTCACATCGGACGCTAATACGGGACCGTTTACGGTCGGATTTTTTCGCAATATCATTGTTATTCCTAATACGGAGTATCATGAGAAAGATTTGAAATATATTATCAGACATGAACTGGTTCATTGTGTTAACAGAGATACCCGGCTGAAGGCATTGTTTGCGATTATCAATGCGGTCCATTGGTTTAATCCTCTGGTCTGGTTTATGAAGTCCCTGATTGATCAGGATATGGAACTGGCATGTGATGAGAGGGTGCTGTCTGCCGCCTCTAAAGAAGAGCGGAGTGAGTACAGTGAAGTGCTGATGTCCTGTATCGGCACGTCCAAGATCGGCAAGTCCACACTTTCTACGGGATATGTACATGGCGTGAAATTTATTAAGAAACGGTTTAATAACATTTATCATTCACAAAAGAGACTGGGCAAGGCGGCGGCATGTGTCATTGTCACTTTGTTGATATTGGCAAGCGGGCTTATCGGTTTCGAGGCAGGACGGACCGTGTATGCCGGTAGAAGAATTGAGATCGATTCGGGTATTGAGCTGCGTACCGATGTGACGGGCGATGGTATACCTGATCGCGCTTATGTAATTGATAATAATGACATACTGATTACAAATGTATGCTTAGAGACAGCAGACGGCGGATTCACACAATTTAACTATAATGATGAAATGTGGGCCGGTTCTTATCTGGTTTGTGGGGATCTGAGCGGAAACGGGGCAGCAGATATTGTAGTAATGAGAATTTCTTTCGGAATGCACGGTACAGGTGAGCCCAGTGTACTGCATGTGACAGAGGGAGAAGAACAAGACAGCCTGATGTGGCAGAGATATCCTGAAAATTTTATCCATAATCCCGCTGTTGATATGGATCAGCCGGATAAGTTTGAAGATATCGGCTGTGTTGGTGCAACGGTCATAGAAGAAAACGGACGTCATCTGTTACGCCTGATCGCGCTGGATATGGTGGTCTTTGACGATGATACGGTGCAATGTATAGATTGCTCATGGCAGGGTGGCGGCTGGTACATAGAAGACATGCAGACAGTCGAAGGCTATTATACGGAAAATAAAGTGGATGAATTACTGAGGAACAATAATTTCTATTCAACAGCGGCAGATGAATCCACTGACACAGAAGCGATAGAAACAGATGAAGCAAAAGGCATGGATTATTTTCTGACAAAACTGTTGGAAGGAGAAAAAACAGTTTCGACAGACGCCAGTACATATATGCAATATGATGAATTCAGAGGTTACAGTGCGCTCAGCATATTCCCTGAAACAGTTGATTTAATAAAACTCATAGATTATTACTATCGGTATGAGGACACTTTCTTAGATCCTACGGCTGAGATTTATATGGAGCGCTACTACGAAGAAGAAGCTTATCAGGCAGAGATAGAGCGTCTGCAGGGGATACAGGCAGAGCATGACGGGAAGGTTCAGACGATAATCTATGATACGGAAAACTTCTCTTACCCGGCATATGTAACGATCAATGGAAACAATCACTGCTATGAATATGCACTGCTGTTAGGGGATGGGAAAA
>JAFLTF010000181.1 GCA_022510585.1 Lachnospiraceae bacterium | reverse complement strand
TCGGACCACCGGTTTTTGCAAGTCGGGCGAGAGCTGCGGAAGTATACTCCATGTGGCTTCCCCAATCCTCAGTAGAGAGAGGACCGGTACCGTCAATGATAGCAAGCGCTGCACCAATTGACGTAACTGCACCACATACGCCCCACAATCCGCAGGCTGCTCCGGGCATTCTTAGTCCTTCGTGCATTAGCTTCTGCAAAGCAGCGTAGAGTTCAATGTTTCCACCTGCATTATGAAACGCCGTCAGAATACAAGCACCGTCAAGAACATGATGTTCAGGCCCGTGTATATTTACAAAATCCTTTTGAGCAATCGTATAGAAAATCTCATAAGGGTTTGTGGTACTGATCTTCATGCATTCTGCAATGATCAGTTCACTTTTTTGTTGAAGGGAATAATCCATACTGCCTCTCCTTTCTTCGCAATCTATTATTCCTGCATAAATGCTTACCATACCACCATCACGGCATTTTGCATCAAAAGATTTTTCCATTGTTTTTTCAGCAAATTTCGATTGGTTGTCCTTTTGACATTATGATTATATCATACAACACAAACCAAAACACATTATTCTTGTTTCTTAATACATGCTTAATGCTGTTTTTACAACTTCTACAAATCCAGCTGGCGGATACCATGATAATAAAGAAGGATATAATGTTATGCCGAAATTTCTTTGTGATTCATCTGGAAATATAGTATACTTTGCTTAAACTTGAAGTTTTTCGGGATAACTCTTTTTGGGCATAAGATGCGTAGATAGCACTGGATGCGGGGAGCATCTCCAAAGAGGTGCTTACACACGATAGATGATATTTTTGAAAAGAACCTACTTATGCTGATACCGTTTTATATCTTTTCAAGGGAGGCAGAATTCTCACAGTATGAAACGGACTCGGCAAAGCTCGAAACACTCAAGGATGAATATAGGACGATCATAGAATGTCTGGATAAGCTCTGGTGGAGGGAAAAGGCATCAAAGTATTTCTTAACCTTATTGGAGCCGGTATATTCAGGGAAGAAGCGCTTCGGGCTTCCTGAGGACAAAGGATTATGACTTATCTTTTACTTTCGATTGTGAGTAGTACCTTGATTTCTGTTTTTATGAGAAACAGTGAAAAATATATAAAAAATAATATTGCTATGTTCCTGGTAAACTATGCCGTATGTTCCTGTTTGGCTAGAGCATTTATGGGAGATCAAAAATTGTTTTTGAGAGAGACGGGAATAGGATTTGCGATAATGATTGGACTATTCAGCGGTATCATGTATCTGCTAAGTTTTGAGCTGTTCCAGTACAATATTCAGAAAAACGGCATGGTATTGGCTTCAACATTTATGAAGCTGGGAGTTCTTGTTCCGATAGCACTGGCGATTGTCATTTTCCGGGAGAAACCGGCAGTTTTGCAGTTAATTGGATTTATAACTGCGATTGTAGCTATTATCGTTATTAACGGCTATTCACCGAATCATAAGAAAAATGTAGACAGTGGCAGGAGCTGGCTGATTATTTTATTATTAATAAGTGGATTTACGGATTCTCTTGCCAATATTTATAATGAACAGGGAACAGCGGAGTTAAAAAACCACTATCTATTTTTTACTTTTGCGGCGGCATGCCTGTTATGTATCGCCATTATGATTGTAAAGAAGCAAACACTCACACTTATGGATACAATCTGGGGTATTTTAATCGGTATTCCGAATTACTTCGCTTCAAGATGTTTGCTTTTCTCACTGGAGGAGTTGCCTGCAATCATCGTTTATCCGGTATATAATGTGGCGACGATTCTGATGATCAGCGTCATCGGCATACTGATTTTTAAGGAACAGCTTGAAACTAGAAAACGTTGGGGTCTGGCTCTGATTATTGCTTCACTTGTCCTCATAAATCTATAAGGAAATCAGAGAATCTAGGAGGAATGTATTAGCCATTCTTGTGCTCCTTTAAACTGCAATTTACGCATGGTTTCCTGTATCCTGACACCACCG
>JAFLTF010000180.1 GCA_022510585.1 Lachnospiraceae bacterium | reverse complement strand
GTTCCATTATAGATAAACAGCGCTGCACATATCAAGCCGTAAACCACACATATTAGCGTCAGTTTCCCTGAATTACCCGTCTCCAAACAGAGGAAAATCGATTTCAACAGACTCGCCAGCATCCAAGTTCTGACAGCATCAAACGGGGATCTCAATAGCAGCAAAAAGAGGTATTTGCGCAAAATTCCCAATCTCTTTATCAATTTGATAAGGTCATTCACAAACCAGTCTTCCTCCTTTCATACGGTAGATTGTATAACTATCATCCAACGTCTCTTGATGATGGGTAACATGGATCACTGTCTTATGATCCGTCAGCTTATTTAAGGCAGTCAAAACCGAACGACCTGTATCTTGATCCAAAGCGGAAACCGGCTCGTCCAGCAGAATAATCGGCACATCCTTGCAGAGTGCTCTGGCGATTTGGATTCGCTGTGCCTGCCCGCCGGACACTTGATTTCCCCGCTCTCCCACATTCGTATCCAATCCATTCGGAAGACTCTCATTCCATTTCGTGAGGCTTGCACTTTCGCAGGCAGCCCTTACTTTCTCTTCTGAAATATCATGACCGCAGGTAATATTCTCTCTGATGGACAAGGGAAAAAGGCTGTTATGCTGCATAACCACAGCCGCCTTTTCTCTGATTTTCTTAGGAGAATGCTCACCGGCTATTATAATCTTTCCGCAATCGGGTTCATAGAGTCCGGCAAGTATCTTAAGCAGAGTGCTTTTGCCACATCCGCTGTCACCCACGATGCCTATGTGTTCACCAAACTTCACACCAAGCGACAGATTCTTTATCACTATGTTTCCCTCGTATGAAAATGAAATATTGTCTAACCAGATTGCGTATTGATTAATACCCGCTCCACTCATTTATAATTCCTCCCATACAAGTTTTTCTTCTAACCTGCCCACAGATACACCAAATCGTCGGAAATTGGCATAAAATATAGGCATGTTCTGTAAGAATCCGGAAACATTCCCCGACAGATTGATAAAGATATAGAAAATCCCTATGCTGATTTCACCGTTTATCACCATATATCCACCCAATCCGAGCAGAAGCAAAAGCGGTACAAATGAAAGTACCCCCGAAAGCGACATGAGTTTGGCGGAAACCCGTTCCTTCTTGATATTCGCGTTTCCCCATTTCATAAGTCTTTCCTGCATTGTTCTGTCAATCAGCTTGTATGCACCATAAATCTGAATAATCGGAAACAGATCCAGAATCATATCTGCCAGACCATTGATTTCTTTCTTGCTGTCTTGGCACTGTTCTGTATAATTTCTGATAATCTTACTGGAAAAGGAACAGTAAACAATCAGCGGAACTACAGGAAGTACAGAAAGTACAGCCAACTTAAAACTCTGGCATAACAAAAACACGATGGTTACAACAAACGTGCCAAATTGTTTCATTAATGAGAAGAGATTTTCATTCATATAATCAGAAATATCCTTCAACTCATTTTGCATGGCAGACTGCTCTTCTCCAACATTGAGTTTTGAAAGCATCCGAATATCGCTTTTCAGGTAGTATCTGACATATCCCATCCGCATTTCATGAGCAAAGATTTCACAAGTATAGGACGCCAGATAAGATGACAGATATTCACTTATCGTATGTAAGAGAATTACAAATATTCCGGTCATTATCAAATGAAACAGTTCACTCTTTTGTCCACCATTGTCAAAAAGAGGAGAATCTCCCAACATATCTATCATACCGGCTAAACATTTGTTCCAACATAAACTTAATATGACAGATAGGAATGTGAACAGAATCGCTATCGCAAAAAGTACTCTGTGTAATTTAATAAGCTGCTTTATAATTTTCAAAAGGATTCTCCTTTATGCAATCCGGCACTTTCGGCATCGCTTTTCTATGCTATCTTTACGTAGAAGTGTAAACTATGTCCCAAGGACAAGGTCAAGCAGGAATTTATAATCTTCTGTATTTACAGATATTGGGGAGATTTGACAAGACTTCTTACATAAAGAAAAAGAGCTCCCCAATCTATTGGAAGC
>JAFLTF010000018.1:1486-31611 GCA_022510585.1 Lachnospiraceae bacterium | reverse complement strand
GCACCTAATCTCTTGGATTCGGAATCTCTACCGTTCTTGGTAGAACCAACACCCTTCTTATGTGCAAAAAATTGAAGGTTCATATTTAACATAATAATATCCGCTCCTTTCTCTTAAGCCTGCGGCATTTAAGATATTTCCTCAAATTCCAGTTTACAGTATTTCTCCCCATATTGCCCCACAATCTGGGAAAGACCAAGTACCAGAGAATCCATTAACACCTTTGAACCATCTAACAAAGACCCTTCAAACTTACAGTCAATCAGCCCGCTTTCTTCATCGGTCTTTACCATGATTTTCTCATGTACGATCTCTTCCAGTGAATTGATCGTATTGATTACTAGAACGGATATGGACGCACATACGATATCTTTGCCATATGCATCAAATCCTGCATGGCCGTTACATGTAAAGCCTCTGTATTCTCCAGACTTTGTTTTATGAAATGTTACTGTTGTCATTTCACACCTTTTCGCATTTCGTTCAGAATAACAAGTGTTATATAACTAGGGGTTGATCTTGTCGATTTTTACCTGAGTGTATGCTTGTCTATGACCATTTTTCTTATGATAGCCGGATTTTCTCTTATACTTGTAAACGGTAACTTTGCGGTCACGCCCCTGAACTGTAACGGTTCCGGATACGGTTGCACCTGCAACATCACCTGCAACTTTCAGCTCTTTATCACTGATCGCGACTACCTGGTCAAATGTAACAGTCTCTCCTACGTCAAGATCCAGCTTTTCTACTCTGATCTCGTCACCTTCGGAAACTTTATACTGTTTTCCGCCTGTTGCAATAATTGCGTACATTATGGCACCTCCTATTCAATGAACTGTCGTTCATTTTACTCGCCAGCTTCGGTGACATCCGAATAAATGGACATACTTATACCTCACTGTGCGGCATACTCAAATATTTTATAATTTTCTCTCTGATTTGTCAATAGTTTATTTATCACCCAAAGCAAAGAAATACGCAGCCATCTGTGCTCTGGAACTGAATTCTTCTGTTTCCAGGAGTTCCCGTACTTCTTCTCTGCTGTAAAATTTTGCTTCGATCATTTCATTCTCGGATGTATGATCCTCAAATTCACCCTCCACTTCTACAAACGCGATCTGAGTCTTAACATCCGAAATCGCAACAGCAGAATAAGAAGGCCTCAGAATCTGCAAGATTTCCTTCATCTGAAGTCCAGTCTCTTCATACAATTCTCTTTGAATACATTCCTCAATAGATTCTCCCTCTTCAATCATTCCGGCACACAAATTATAGACGTAGTGATTCACACCCATCCGGAATTCTTTTAGAAGCAACAGTTTATCCTCGTAGTAAGCCACGATTGAAACGCCACTGACCATATTTCCCAGTGCACTCTCGTCTGGAATCTCATGTCTGCTGACAATTTCGTATACTTTTTCTTTTCCCTTTTTATTCAGATATGTCAATTCATAGTTTTTCAGATACTTACCGTCTTTTACTTTCTTTAATTGTAATAGTTTCATAAACTTATTCATTCCTCCTCTGTTTGTATAGAAACATCTTTCATCTGTTCCGCAAAGGACTTATTTTTCTTCTTCCGCGTGATCTCCATCAGCCCAAGGCCCGTAATATCCACCACATAGGCGGGCACGGAATCTTTTTTCAGCAGTGATTTCATGGATTCTATCAACTGCTGTACATGCTCTTTTTTCTCCATATTGATAAAGTCTACCAGGATCATGCCGGAAAGGTTTCTTGCCCGTAGCGCTTTGGCAATTGCTTCGGCGGCTTCCAGATTGATCTTTAAATAAGTCTCTTCCTGATTTTTCCTGGTTTCGTATTTTCCGGTATTGACATCGATCGCAATCAAGGCTTCCGTCTGTTCAATGACCAGATATGCGCCGGATTTTAACCAGACCTTTTTGTCCAGTAGTTCCTTGATTCTTGTCTCAACAGCATAAAGTTTATATAACGGCAGCATGGAGTCTTCATAATAACGTATGTTATTATTTGTTGCATTACTTTCTATGAGTCGGTCATAAATCTCCCTTTCATCCGTAACGATTTCTTCATATTCCGAGAGGTAGCTGTTTTTTATGAAAGACAGATATTCCGGTTCGCTTTGATATAGACAGCTAAAACAGGTTCTTTTATCCCCGATTTCCAGAATATGTTCCATTTGTGCTGCAAGGGATCTCGCTTCTTCCACAATTTCTGCAGGATTTCCTGCATGAGCGGCATTGGTGCGTATAATGATGTCAAAACGCCCCGCAATCTCCTTAAGCGGCTCCAGTTCCTGATATAAGTGTCGATACTTTACTCCCAGTTTGGCGGATATTCTGATATGCTCTGCCCTACCGGATTCCACTACCACATAAGAACCAGCCAGCGATAATTTGGTTGAGACTCCTGCCAGCTTCGTCTTTACGGGTTCTTTCACAAGCTGTACCAACAGTTCATCCCCAGCTTTTATGCTGCCGTCTGCCTGTCTGTTTACAAGGATGGCATCTTTTGCCTGTGCAAGCGGCAAAAAGGTAAGTTCGCCTTTCCTGATTTCCACAAAGACCGCACCGATATTGGAAGAGACGTTCTGTACTTTGCCCACATAAATACTGCCAAGCCCTGCCGTAAGTTGATTTTCCGCCTGAATAGCCCGGATCTGATTGTCGTAGATCAGGATGGAAAATATTTTATGGTATAGTTTTAAGATCAGGATTTTCCCTTTTTCATGGTTCTGCATTGTATTCTCCACAAGCTTTTTCTATACATTCTATTGGTCCGTTCCCACAGCTTCTAACGGGACAAATGCTTTCCCATCTTTGCCGTCCGCTTCCGTGTAGGTCTCGATTCTGATAATCTGCCAGGGAATGGTTGGCAGCGCGATTCCACAATATTTATAAAACGCCTCCAATACCATCTTCGGTTTGATATTGCCGCTGCTGCTTGCATCCACCAGCATGGAAATAACACGCGTTATACTTTCACTTTTTATATCTTCCGAGATCTCAGAGAAAGGATTTACTGCTTCTATCATTTCCAGTTTGTAAATATGCGGTTTTAAATCAATCTCTGCCGTGCCTTTTTTTGTCTTTTTCACAACAAAAATATGTTCCTGGGCATAAAATTCAGCCAATTTACGCTCTATATCCTCTATTTCAATCACATCTGTTATATCAGAAGTTCTTTCCTTCTGACACGAAATCTGATACTCTGCAGCAGCAACGCTTGCCATTGCATTTTTCACCGTATCCGGCAATACCTTCACCGATACCACCGAAATCCCCTCTACCATCACTGCATTCAAAGCTGTTTTCATAGCTTCCGTGGAAGTCAGGGAGTTCACTTCAATATCCAGATATTCTCCCATGCTCTCGATGCCAACGCCCAGAGGCGCTGCAAAGGACATGATCTGGTGCGGACTGAAACCCTCTGAATATTTGATATCAATATCCGCCCTTCGAATCGCTTTTTGAAAAAAGCGCATCACATCCAGGTGTCCGATAAATTTCATAACACCGTATTTTTTAAATTTAATTCTGATTTTCATAGGCTTACCCCAACTTTATTCTCTGCCTGCGCACTTGTGCTTAAGCATATGCCTCCCCCAAACCGGCCCGCGCCGCATCCCTGGCACTGACTCCGGCAATTTGGCGAGGTCTTTCCTTCCAGTGCTTTTTTCCATTCCCGCAGTAAAAATTCTTTGGTAACGCCGCAGTCAATAAAATCCCAAGGGAAAATCTCATCCTCCATTCTTTCCCGGACGGTATAGAAATCCGGATCGATACCACACTCCTCGAAACAGGAAAGCCAGATGTCGTTATGGAAGTATTCGCTCCATGCATCAAACATGCAACCCTTCTCATAGGCACGCAAAATAACTTTTGCAAGTTTTCTGTCACCCCTTGCAAGAATTCCTTCTATGACACTGACGTCCGCTTCGTGCCAATTGTACTTAATACTTTTCTGATTCAACTGTGCCATAATGCCCTTTTTGGTCTGGTATGCTTTCTCCAGAAATTCCTCTCTCGTACACATTTTTGCCCATTGAAAAGGGGTAAACGGCTTCGGAATAAAAAAGGAAGTACTTGTAACGATCTGTACTTTCCCGTTGATACGCTTGTCCTTCGGTACGGTATCAAAGAAAACAGCTGCTATTTTATTAGAAAGCTCTCCAATGCCCAGAATATCTTCTTCTGTCTCTGTGGGTAGTCCCAGCATGAAATACAGTTTTACTCTGGTCCATCCACCTTGAAAAGCAAGGGCTGCGCCCTCTAAAATGAGCGCTTCCGTCAATCCCTTGTTGATGACATCTCTAAGTCTCTGCGTGCCTGCCTCCGGTGCAAAGGTAAGGCTGCTCTTTTTTACATCCTGTACTTTGCTCATCACATCCAGAGAAAAGGCATCGATCCTAAGAGAAGGAAGCGAAATATTGATGTGTTTCTTACCGCATTCCTGCATCAAAAACTCCAGCAGTTCATTTAAGGCGGAATAATCACTGGAACTTAAAGAACTGAGTGAGATTTCTTCATGTCCCGTATTTTCTAACATTTCCAGAGCATACTTTTTCAGAACGTCAACGTCCCTCTCTCTTACCGGGCGATAAAGCTGTCCTGCCTGACAGAAACGGCATCCCCGGATACAGCCTCTCTGGATCTCCAAAACCACTCTGTCCTGCGTGACTTGCATATAAGGAACGATCGGTTTCGTAGGATAAAAAGTGTCCGAAACATTCATAACAACTTCTTTTAAGATGGTATCAGGCGCTTTATCATACAGCTTTTTGCGTCCTTTTACCGTACCATCGTCTTGATATTCTTCCTCATAAAAAACAGGCACATAAATGCCCGGTACCTGAGATGCTTGTTGTAGAAAGTTTAAGCGGCTCCCGCCAGCCTTTCGATTCTCTTTATAAATATCTAACAGCTTTCTATACTGGGTTTCGCCTTCTCCGATATAAAACAGATCAAAAAAATCCGCAATGGGTTCCGGATTATAACTACACGGACCGCCGCCTATGACGATAGGATCTGTTTCGCTCCTGTCCTTTGCAAGCAGCGGAATCTGCGATAAATCCAGAATCTGCAGAATATTGGTATAGCACATTTCGTATTGTAATGTGATCCCCAGAAAATCCATAGATTTAATAGGATCCTGGGATTCCAGCGCAAACAGTGGAATCTGCTTCTCCCGCAGGATTTTATCTAAATCGGTCCAAGGAGAATAAACTCTTTCACACCAGACATCCTCAAAAGAGTTAAACATACTGTATAAGATCTGTATTCCCAGATGAGACATCCCAATTTCATAAACATCGGGAAAACACATGCAAAAACGAATGTCTATCTCTTCTTTGTTCTTGATAACGGAATTCACTTCATTTCCGATATAGCGCGCAGGTTTTTCCACCTGCATTAAGATTTCATCGGATAACGCCTGTTTTTTTATCATTCTTAAAAGTTTCCTTTTCTTTTATCCTATCCTATTTTTAATGTTTTTTATAAATCAGATAAATCTAATTGCAATAATTCCGATAACTGAGGCAGCTGTTTAGCATTTTCCGGGTCATTTATCTGAAAATAGTCCTCCGCTATCATTCCATACAGATCACCGGTTGTATATCCGAAGATTTTGTACTGTCCCGCATCGCATAGCAAAAATCCGATAAATAAAAAGATGGCCACTGTCATACGAAGCTTAAAAGACCCGGCAGCATCGGGCATTGTTTCCTCCGGACGCACATCCGCCGCATCCATACCTTCTCTTAACGTATCCCCTGCATGGAAAGAGCTTCCCTTTTCCCACAGTGGTACCGAAGCCTCCGTTCCATACAGAAGCCTTTCACGCTGTCTGATCTTCATGCGGTTATCCATATTTTCCTGACGGATATGCTGTGCCAGCCTGAGTTTTTTATCAATCGGAACCCGGACTTTTCGACTTTGGTTCGATTCAATCTGATTTGTCTTTCCTATATTTCCCTGCATCCTGCTTTTCCAACTTTTTTACTTTTACAGCATTTTATGAAAGAACAGGAAAAAAAAGAACGGTATGCAGTTATCTTCTTGCCAGTTCTTCCGTAATCTCTTCCCAGGTGACTCCTTTTTCCACCATAAGCACCATCATATGATAGAGGAAATCGGAAATTTCATATTTGATCTCATTCGGATTCGGGTTTTTGGCGGCAATCACAATTTCTGTGGCCTCCTCACCCAGTTTTTTCAGAATCTTGTCGATTCCCTTGTCAAAAAGGTAATTGGTATAGGAACCGTCCTTGGGGTGGATCTTGCGATCCTGAATCACGCCGAATACCTGTTCAAACATCCGAAGGGGATTGCTTTCTTCATAATCCTTGCGCATGATCTCGTTGAAAAAGCAGGAATGGGCGCCGGTATGACAGGCAGCTCCGATCTGGGATACTTTTGCAAGAATGGTGTCTTTGTCACAATCGGCTATCAGAGATTTCACATATTGATAATGGCCGCTGGTTTCCCCTTTGACCCAAAGTTCGTCCCTGCTGCGGCTGTAATAAGTCATTTTTCCGGTTTTGATCGTCATATTATAAGCTTCTTCGTTCATGTAAGCAACCATCAGCACCTCATCGGTCTTATAGTCCTGTACAACAACCGTAACATGCCCGTCAGCATTTAATTTGAACTCCTCCCAAGGAATTTTGGCTTCAAAAGTATTCATCGCAATCCCATTGGTCTGACACAGGGATTTGATGGCCAGAAGCTCTTTGGCATTTTCATTGATTGCATAACCGGAAATTCCACAGATATTCTCTTTGGACAGCATTTCCATGATCTTATCCAGAGAGACTTCCGGTACGGAAACGATCATCGGGAATCGAGATACCGATACCGCATCTTTAATGCCACGTTCTTTTACGAGGATGAGTTCTTTGATATATTCTTCTATAATATCTTCATTCTTGCTGATCTCACCGGCATCGGAAATACAGGCTACGATCTTATCTTTCCCGAATTTTTTGGAAACCTCTTCGGCAATCTCGATATTTCCTGCCTTGGTAAAATTCAGTGCGGCTTTTTTACAGCCGGCATAAATCAACTTCTTAATATCCTCCATCCGATGAACATTTCCTGCACCGATCACGGGAATATCCACTTTGGCGCAGATATCTTTGATGATATCCAGGGCCTCTTCATGCTCTGCATCGCCCTCGGATAAGTCATAGATGATCAATTCATCCGCATGATTATCACTGTAAAACTTCGCAAGCGCCACCGGATTGGTATCGATAATGGTATTGTCCGAGAAGCTTTTGACTGCATTTCCCTTATGTAAATAAATACATGGTATCAATTTCTTATACATGGTATTCCACTCCGTTTTCTCCTATTCCAAACTCCCTTTGGTACTAAGTACATCTTCTACTCTTTCATCTATGCTTGTTGCCTGATCCAGCGCTTTCGCAAAGGCCTTAAACATCGCTTCTATCATATGGTGGGTATTTTCCCCCGATAACATTTTAATGTGTAGGTTCATCCCGGCACTATAAGAAACTGCATAGAAAAATTCCCGTACAAGCTCCGTCTCCAGAGCTCCGACCCGTTCTGCTTGCAAATCACATTCAAACCGCAGATACGGTCTGCCGCACAAGTCAACGGCACAAAGGCATAGGGCATCGTCCATCGGCAAAATAAAATAACCGTATCGTTTCAATCCTGCTTTGTCTCCGACAGCCTCTTTGATTGCCTGCCCCAGTACGATTCCTGTATCCTCCACGGTATGGTGTCCGTCCACTTCCAGATCCCCATTGACTGATACGGTCAAATCAAAGAATCCGTGTTTTGCAAAGCCTTCCAGCATATGATCAAAAAAGCCGATTCCGGTAGCAACCTCACTTTTGCCCTTTCCGTCCAGTGTTAAAGATAAGATAACATCTGTTTCTTTTGTTTTTCTTTTGATATCAGCCGTTCTTGACATTTTTCCTACCCCTTTATATTAATATGAATTTTATTCAAACCGTACCCTGATAGAATTCGCATGGGCCGTAAGTCCTTCCTTTTGCGCAAACAATTCAATATCCTTATGCGCCGCCTCCAAAGCCTCTTTTGAATAAGCAATGATACTTGTCTTCTTCATGAAATCATCCACATTCAGCGGTGAGAAGAATCTTGCCGTTCCGTTCGTAGGAAGAATGTGGTTCGGTCCCGCATAATAATCGCCCAGCGGCTCCGAAGAATATTCGCCTAAGAAAATCGCGCCTGCATTTTCAATCTTTGTCATCACCGCATAAGGGTCTTTAGTCAGGATTTCCAAATGCTCCGATGCAATGGCATTGGCTGTGGAAATTGCCTCATCCATGGAATCTGCCAGTAAGATATAGCCGTACTGCTCCAAGGATTTCCTTATGATCTCAGCCCTGGACAACTCCTTTAAAAAGCCTTCTATCTGCTCGGATACTTCCTTTGCAAGTTTTTCGCTTGTGGTAATCAAAATCGCACTTGCCAATTCGTCGTGTTCCGCCTGGGAGAGCAGATCGGCGGCCACATAACGGGGATTGGCACTTTCATCCGCAATCACCAGAATCTCACTGGGACCGGCTATGGAATCAATGCTGACATAGCCGAAACATGCCTTCTTGGCAAGGGCAACGAAGATATTGCCTGGTCCTGTGATCTTATCCACTTTCGGAATACTCTGCGTACCAAAGGCCATTGCCGCAATTGCCTGGGCACCGCCTACTTTATAGATCTCATCCACGCCTGCGATCTTTGCCGCAACCAGCGTGCCTGCATTTACTTTTGCATCCGCTCCCGCAGGCGTTGTCATAACGATCTTTTTCACACCGGCTACTTTGGCCGGTATCACATTCATCAACACACTGCTGGGGTAGGCCGCCTTCCCGCCGGGCACATAGACGCCCGAAACGGCGATCGGCAGGATTCTCTGTCCCAGAATGGAACCGTCCGGTTTTGTATCGATCCAACTGTTCCGCAGCTGTTTCTGATGAAACGCGGAAATGTTTGCTGCAGATCTTTTCATCACTGCAATAAAATCCGGATCCGTCTTTGCAAAGGCTTCTTCTATTTCCTGCTCGGTTACACGGATATTATCTGCATCAATATCCCATTTGTCGAATTTCTTCGTATAGCTAAAAACTGCCTGATCTCCGTTTTTTCTAACCTCTGCAACAATCTGCGCTACAACATCCTCAAATTCCCCATAGTGGTCCGGGCTTCTTTTTAATAGATTATCTAACAGGCTCTGTTTTGACTGCTGCGTTAATTTTATCTGATTCATGATTTCCTCCATTTCGATTCACCCTGCCGAATCCGAAACCTTGTTGTTTATTTTTCTGTCTCTGCCTTTAAGTCTGTGATCAGCTTCTTGATCCGCTCCGGCTCCATCTGCATACTGACTTGATTGACGATCATACGCGCAGATAAGGGGCAGATCTCTTCCAATACCTCCAAACCGTTTTCTTTCAGTGTAGAACCGGTCTCAACAATATCCACGATGACATCGGAAAGCTGCACAATGGGCCCTAATTCCACCGAACCATTTAATTTAATAATATCTACAGTTTGATGCTTCTTATTAAAAAAATAGTCTTTAGCAATATTCGGGTATTTACTTGCCACCCGGATCATCTCATGGTGCTTCAACAGTTCTTCTGCGCTTTTGGGACCACAGACACACATCCGGCATTTTCCGTATCCCAAGTCCAATACCTCATAAACGTGTCTGTTTTCCTCCATAATGGTATCTTTTCCTACTACCCCGATGTCGGCTGCACCATACTCCACATAGGTCGGTACATCCGGCCCTTTTGCCAGGAAAAATTTTAATTTCTGTTCTTCGTTGACAAAAATCAGCTTTCTGGAATCCTTATCCTTCATTTCTTCACAAGTAATTCCTATGTTTTCCAACAATTCCATGGTTTTATTTGCAAGCCTGCCCTTTGCTAATGCAAAGGTAAGATATCTGTCTTCACTCATACCTACACAGAACCTTTCTGATATTTAAATAATACCTGTTATTTTGACGGAAGTAATTCCACTTGTTTTCCTTCTGAACGAAGCTTTCTTGCTTCTTTCAGTTTCTCTTGAAAGTCTACATCCTTATAATAGATTTTTATATGTTCTTTCGGACAATTCACGTTAGCATTCTGTCTGTCCATGGCCAGCAAAAGATCATCCACCGCTATCATGAAACCGATTGCAGGTGCGTTTTTACCGAAGCGGCGGGGAAGGGTGTCGTATCTGCCGCCTTTTACAATTTCGTTGCCTACACCATAAGTATAGCCTTTAAAAATAATGCCTGTATAATAATTATACTTGCTTAACATGGTAAGGTCAAAAGAAACATATTTTTCCACACCATAATCACAAAGTATTTGATAAACCTGCTCTAACCGTTCGATTGCCTGCAGTGAACGACTGTTATTGACAGCCTTCTTAGCTTCTTTTAATGCATCCACGGAACCGAACAGATCGCTGGTCTTTAACAATATGTCACGGTCTGTGGGCGCTACTTTCCTTTGGGCAAGCAAATCTTCCGCACCAAAATAGTTTTTGCCGGAAATAAGCTCCCGCAGTGTCATTTCGGTATCTTCATCCAATCCGGCTTCCGCACAGATCCCTTTAAAATACTCCAGATTTCCGATGCTTACCTGAAAGTCTTTCAATCCCGCAGCAAGCAAAGCCTCTATTGTCATTGCAAGCATTTCCGCATCCGCATAAACGGAGGCATCTCCGATCAGTTCCGCTCCCATCTGTGTCACTTCTTTGAGTTTTCCCTGTAGATTGGAAGTATTGGTAAAGGTATTTCCCTGATAGCAGAAACGGATCGGCTCCTTTTCATCCATGAAATATTTCGCCGCACATCTGGCAATAGAGGGTGTAAAATCAGGACGAAGCACCAGGGTATTGCCTTCTTTATCAAAAAATTTATATAACTCCTTCGAAGGCGTAGTTCCTACTTCTTTAGAAAAGACATCAAAAAATTCGAAGGTCGGTGTCTGAATATTGCGGTATCCATAAGCATGGATTCTCTCTAAAAGAAGCCTTTCCACCTGCATTTTTTTCTCTTTCTCATCACCGTAGATGTCTCTGACCCCTTCCGGTGTATGTACCAATTTCCCATTCATCCCGATTATGTTCCCCTTTCGGTTTTGTTGATGCTTTATCACGTTAAATTGCTAATTTATTACCGCATTACTTTGTTAAACATCTGTAGTATATCGAAAAAAAATGCTTTTGTCAAATAGAAATCACTCTGCCCGGTCCTCCAGGTCCTTCTTGAGCATATCCAGATATGGCACAAGAATCCCATGCTTCTTCGGAAGTACATAGGCAGGATTCAATTCTTCATAACGAAAGCTTTTTCTGCCGCCTTCTTTTGCCCTGTCCCAGAAATAACGCAGCATTTCATAAGGCAGATAATAGAAGATATCCTTATGAGTATAATAAATCAGGAAGAACGCAACACCTTTTTGTTTCTCAAACTGCTCCATAAATAACAACTGATGTTCATGGATGTTCTGCAATGCAAAAGTATCAGAAGCGCATTCCTTTGCGTCAAAACAGACAGGGATCCCCTGTACTGCACCGATATAATCCACGGTACTTTTCTGCTCAAAATATGCCAGAGTAATATGCCTGCTCTGCTTATCAATATTCACCGGCGTTATCGGTGTTGGAATCTTTTGGATCAGAGCAAGACCGTTCTCCAGATATTTTTCATTGGTACGATTGATCATATCCTCTAAAGTGGAACCTCTAAGCCCTCTTGAATTCCAGGTAGCCATGTCAATAACCTGCCTCTTTCCGTTCTTTCAACATCTTATCTATCCGTAACTCTTTCAAATATTTCCGGTACAGGCGCATAAAAGATCTTCTCGCTGATATCCGCAAAAGGTTCATCCATATGCGGAAAAACGACTTTATAGGCATGCAAAAGCTGATGCGTTATCCCATATTGCTTTCGATACCTCTCGTTCCATTCCTGATCGCCGTATTTGTGATCGCCCAACAGCGGATGCCCGATGCTTGCCAGATGGGCACGGATCTGATGAGACTTTCCGGTGATCAGTTCCACTTCCAATAGGGTTTTATCGCTCTCCTGCTGTATGGGGATGTACCGGGTCAGAATATAGGTTCCTTTGCCGGATGCCCCATCTTCTTTTGGACCGGAAGGTCCTTTTGGATAAATCTGTACCTTATTGTATTTTTCATCTTTGTAAAGATATCCCTCAATCACCTTTTCTTCGGTGATACAGCCTTTTACATAGAGTCTGTAGAATTTGTGGAGACTGCGCCTTTTCAGCGCATCCCCCAACATCTGCGCCCCATGAACGGTTTTTGCACATAGTACGATGCCGCTGGTATTCCTGTCCAGCCTGTTGCAGGCGGAGGGCTTAAAAGTCTGCAATTCTTCCTCTGTGATCTGATGGTTTACAAGCAGATATCGAAGCAGCCATTCATTTAAAGAAACATCCTCCGGTACAGCCTTCTGTGTCAATACGCCTGCCGGCTTGTCTACAATTAAAATATGCTCGTTCTCGTATAAAATGGTGATATCGATACTGCTTGCCATATCACTTGTTATTTTATCATTTGTTATCGAATGATTTCCCATAAATTTTTGCAGTGTTTCCTGCGAAAAGTATACAGATACTACATCGCCGCAGACAATCTTTTCGCTTCCGTCCGCTTTTTTATCGTTTAGCACGATATTTTTCTTGCGAAGCATCTTATAGAGAAAGCCGTTTCCCGCCTCCGGCAGAAGCTTACGAAGATACTTATCCAATCGTTGTCCGGCTTCCCGCTCTGTAATTGTCTTCTGATACATAGTGATAACCATGACCCTTTCTATAACGAAATAGAATATAACATCCGAATCAGATCCGCTTCATTTTTATTGCTTTCCACATGCAAATCCGATAATTGACTTAATCGGTCAATATACTTCTCCTGATTGTTGAAAATCTTAACGGTCATATTTTTATATCCATCCTGCAAAAGCATCTGCTCCAAATGTTTCTCTCCTGCCCTGCAGTCGCATTTAGGAGTTTCGGTATAAGCGCATATCACATTTCCTTTCAGGACCATGTGGCTGACAGAAAAATTTTCCCGATAAGAGGTAAAATACATATCATAAAAATGGGTCAACCTATCATCAAAAGGGGAAACTTGATCCCAGGTCGTGCTGCTGCATCCTTCCGCCTTAAAAAACATAATCATATTGACCGCACTTTTGCAGGCAGGAAGACAGCCAAGCACCGCTACGATAGTCAACAGATTTTGGTTGCTCCCGGTAGAATAGATTCCGATTCCGTATATGGCAAGGGATATTGCAAAGAAAAGAAGTGTGCGGATAACAGATATTCTTTTCTGATACGCAATATAACCGTATTCACCCTTGCATACTCTCTTTTTCATCCCATCATTCCCCTTGTCAGTCGATATAACAAATTCATTGGTAAGCCATAGATCGATATTTCTTTTTTTCGCTTACTGTCTATAAGCGCCTTATGTACCACTTTTTCAGGTTTTACCATCGTGAGTTTCTTTAAAAGATTCATCTGCCCGTATCTTCCGTAAGCATGCGCCAAAAAAGGTGTATCCACCGGTCCCGGACAGATAACGGTCACCAAGATCCCGTCCTTCTTCAGTTCCTTATGAAGCGCCCGCCCAAAAGAATAAACATAGGCTTTCGATGCGGCATAGACCGCAAAGTCCGGCTGTGGCAAAAAAGCGCTGCCGGAAGCTGCCTGTATGATCTTACTGCCCTTTCTCATATAGGGCAGGCAGAACTTTGTAAGTTGTGTCAGACCAAGTACATTCACCCTGACCGTTTCAGCCACTTCATCCCGGCTCAGTTTTTCAAAAGAGCCGTAAGTTCCGATGCCTGCACAATTGACAAGTACTGAAATACGGGCGTTTTTGATCATCAACACTTCCGCAAAACCGGCAAGCTGTTTTTCGTCCGCAATATCAATCGGA
This sequence comes from Lachnospiraceae bacterium, assembly GCA_022510585.1. Classification (GTDB taxonomy): domain Bacteria; phylum Bacillota; class Clostridia; order Lachnospirales; family Lachnospiraceae; genus UBA3282. Next base: position 17,659 of record JAFLTF010000018.1, on the reverse strand, counting down.
ATCACCTGGATTTTCCGATTTAAATTATGTTTCTTTACCTGCTCCGACAACAACTGTGCAACTTCTTCCAAAGCGTCTTTTCTTCTTGCCAGAAGCCAGATCTCATCGGTTTTTACAAGAATTTTTACTAATTGTAGGGCAAATTCCCTGCCTATGCCTGAAGACGCCCCCGTAACGATTGCAATATTCATAGAAATCACCAAGCCTTTCTGCTAACACTATATACATGATACCATCACTTATTTTTCTTCCTATGTATATTTCGTATGGTCTTCTTTTTTCTGCTTTGCTGGTTTTTTTGTATGCTCTCTGCATCCTTATTCTTAAAGATTTCCCTGTCTTTCTTCGATTTTCTCGGACGAATCAGACATTTTTTATCAAATCCGATCAAATCCTCTCTGCCTGCTTTTACCAATGCCTCATATACCAAATCATAATTATTCGGATTCCGGTATTGGATCAGTGCCCTCTGCATTGCCTTTTCATGAGGATTCTTGCAGACATAGACCGGCTTCCCATTCCGGGGGTCGATTCCGGTATAGTACATTACTGTAGATATCGTAGAGGGAGTTGGATAAAAATCCTGTACCTGTTTAGGCATATAGCCGATATCTCTCAGATATTCCGCCAGTTCCACCGCTTCTTTTAAGGTGGAACCGGGATGAGAAGACATCAGGTAAGGCACTAAAAACTGCTTTTTTCCAAGCTTCACATTGATTTTATCATATTTTTGTACGAATTGTTCATAAATTGTTCTCCCCGGCTTCCCCATTTTCGATAATACGGCATCAGAAATATGTTCCGGAGCGATTTTTAGCTGACCGCTGATGTGATATTCTGCCAATTCTCTAAAAAAGGTTTCATCAGGATCGGCCAGAAGATAATCAAAACGGATGCCGGAACGGACAAAGACTTTTTTGACACCGGGCAGAGCGCGTAGTTTCCGAAGCAGCTTAAGATAATCCGAATGGTCCACATAGAGATTTTTACAGGGTTTGGGAAACAGGCACTGCCTGTTTTTACAGACCCCCTGTGTCATCTGCTTACTACAGGAAGGATGCCTGAAATTCGCCGTAGGACCTCCCACATCATGTATGTAGCCTTTAAAATCCGGCTCCGTCGTCATCAACCGGGCTTCTTTTATAAGAGACTCATGGCTTCTTGTCTGAATCGTTCTGCCCTGATGAAAGGTGAGTGCGCAGAAGTTGCATCCTCCGAAACAGCCGCGGTTACTGACCAAAGAAAATTTGATCTCCGAAATTGCGGGAACTCCGCCTTTTGCTTCATAGGACGGATGGTAGGTCCGCATATAGGGAAGTTCATAGACAGCATCCATCTCCTCACTTGTAAGCGGTTTCTGCGGCGGATTCTGCACTACAAAAATCTGTTGCGGATATTCCTCCACCAAAACCTTCCCTGTAAAAGGATCCGTATTCTGATACTGCACGGTAAAGCTTTCCGCATAGTATTTTCCGTCCGCTTTTATATCTTCATAGGAGGGAAGCATGACCGGCTCGTAGATATGGGATAGTTCTTTTGTCTTATAAACCGTCCCGGCTACAAAAGTGATATCCTTCACGTCAATACCGTTTGCTAAAGCATCTGCAATCTCCACGATCGATTTTTCACCCATACCATAGGAAATGATATCTGCCTGACTGTCTAATAAAACAGAACGCTTCAGTTGATCGGACCAGTAATCATAGTGGGCCATTCTGCGAAGACTTGCCTCGATTCCGCCAATAATGATCGGTATGTCCTTGTAAGTTCTTCGTATCAGATTACCGTAAACAACAGTTGCATGATCCGGCCGCCTGCCGGTCTCTCCACCCGGTGTATAAGCATCACTCTCTCTGCGCTTTTTCGAAACATAGTAGTGATTTACCATGGAATCCATATTGCCTGCGGAAACCAAAAAACCGAGCCTTGGTCTGCCAAGTACGGCAATACTTTCAGGTTCCTTCCAATCCGGCTGGGAAATGATCCCCACACGGTAACCATTAGCTTCCAGTACTCTGCTGATGATCGCATGTCCGAAAGAAGGATGGTCCACATAAGCATCTCCTATGACATACACAAAATCAAGCTGCGCGGTACCCGCACGACTCATATCTTCTTTTGATATCGGTAAAAATCCCATGTCTTACAGTAACTCCCTAAAATCATGAATATAATAATCGGCCAGTTCCTTTTTCTGTTTATCCTGCCATGCCGAGGCTTCGTCATAGACTGCGCACACTTTCATGCCGGCAGCTTTACCCGCCATTATCCCGGGGAGGATATCTTCAAATACAAGACAATGCTGCGGAAGAACTTCCATCGCTTTTGCTACGGCAAGATAGATATCCGGCGCGGGTTTTCCTTTCGCCACATCGCAGCCCGTCATAATACAGTCAAAATGGGCATTCAGATTATGTACGGCTATGACATTTTCTACCAGTTCTCTGGAATTGCTAGTGGCAATGCCGAGTTTTATCCGTTTCTCAACACAAAATTCCAGGAAGGTGTCCACTCCCGGTTTCAGAGGAACCTCATGCGTGTATTTATCCCATGCCATCCGGTTCCAATCCGCCTTGATCTTCTCCAGCTCATCGGGAATTCGAAAAGTTTCCTTAAAATAAACCGCAGTCTCACTAAAGCTTTTTCCTCCGATGCGCTCCTGCAGATCTACAGGGGGTTCCAGACCGAATCTTCCCAGATATTCAATATCTATGGCGTGCCACATCCACATGGAATCAACCAAAGAGCCATCCAAGTCAAAAATAACAGCTTTTATTTTATTTTCTGTCAAGGTATCCAATTGCATATCCACTCATCCTTTTTACATATACTGAAAAAAGAGTTTTTTTCGGTGTGTTTTATGTTCAAAAGATTATCCGCTTCCTTCACACAAATACTACTTACATTGCTTTCTCTCTACCTGACTTACCTGCTTCTGCGCTATCCCACGCAAGCCCTTGATTATGCTTCCACAGGCCTGCTTTTATGGTTCCGGAAAATGATCCCCACACTGCTTCCTTTTATGATTCTATCCGGTATCATGGTCCGTTTGAATTTGACGGAACGGTTCGCCAGATGTTTTCATCCCCTGTTTCATATGATCTGGGGCACCTCCATAAACGGGTCTTACGTCATCCTGATGGGAATGCTCTGTGGTTTTCCCATGGGCGCACGAGTGATCGGTGAACTGATCTGTGCCGGTAAACTATCCGAAGAAGAAGGGGCTTATTTACTTTCATTCTGTAATAATATCGGGCCGATCTATTTTATCAGCTTTGTTATGAGCACTCTCTCCTTATCGGGAAACTACCTCCCGTTTTTAATCATGTATGGTGTTCCCCTGCTCTACGGCTTTCTGTATGGCCGCTTAATCACTATAAAAAAGAAAATACTACATAAAAATGAATTTGCAACTAATTTTTCATCTTTGCCTATCCATGCAGCTTCCGTATCTGCATCCGATAGGGTATCTCTGCTTACTGCAATTGATGATTCCATTATTTCCGGACTGATCGGTATCGGCAAATTGGGAGGATATATGTTTTTTTTTAATCTATTAAATATTATGATGCTGCCCTTTTCTTCCCTGCCAAACTTATTTTTAGCCTTCTGTAATTGTATCCTGGAAATTACAAGCGGCATAAACCGCGTTGGCAGCAGCGGATTTTATATGATCCTGTGCCTGCTTCCTTTCGGCGGTCTCTCCTGTATGGCCCAGACCTACAGCATGATCAAAGGTACCAATCTTTCCATTTCCCGTTACTTTCTGCACAAATGCATTCAATCAATTATAACATTTGTTATTTATTTTTTCTTTTTCTTTTCTTCCGCTTATAACTTCTGAGGATATAGACGATGGACAATGCCATAGCCAAAACAAGAACCAAACAGATCAGACATACTTTGATAAAATAAGCTATTGTGATCGGTTGTTCCATATTTTTGCTTTCCTGTCTGTCATCTCCGGAAACCATCTTCTCGGAAGATGCTTCTACCGATTTTATCTCCGGTCCATCCAAACCTTCCGCAATTTCCATATCTTCCACATCCTCTGAATATTCCGAACTTTCCGGCGGTATCATCTCTTCTGATTTTATCTGATAATTCATAGAGGACAGATGCAGCGTATTGCTTGTAGTATAGAGATCATACCCGTTATAGGCATTGACTATGATCTGAGGAATGATTCCCGGAGGCACCGTAATCGTAAACTCAAAGGTATCTTTCGTCCTGTCGGGCCACCGCTTTAGTTCTGAAAATGTCATGCCGCCGTCATAGCTGTAATCATAATAAAGCATCCCACTGTCATAATCCGCAGCAGAAACACTTACCGTCACTTCACCGTTATTGTCATTCTGTTTTATGAGCTCTATCATACAGATATCCGGCTTTGTCTTATCCGGACTTATGGGTTGTGTGGGTACCGGTACCGTTAGATTGCTGTAATTCCGAAAATCCTTTTCAAGGCTTTCGGAATACAACCCAAAATATTTCGCTACTGCCTCTGCATCCAGCCTGCCTAAGGCCTCTAATTTATCTTTTTTGTCACAAAAAGGCATATCGTTCTCCTGGTCAATGTGACAATGCTCGATCAATACGCAGGGAAGTCCTTTTTCTCTGGAAAAACGTATAATACCATAGTAATCTTCTCCCTTGTCATTGAGTCTGGTTTTGATACCGCGGGAATACAGACCCAAATCTTTTAGCATTTCCATTTCAATACTGGCAAAAGCATAACCTTTGCTGTATTCTTCCCCAAAAGCGGAAATCCATGTTTCCGCACCAAACAGCGTGTGATAATCTGATGTATTAAAATGCAGGCAGAATAGGAAATCCGCGTCGACACTTACTGCGTAATCACTTCTTTCCCTTAATATTAAAGCTGTATCCTCTGTTCTGGTCAGATAAACGTTGATTCCCTCATATTGCTCAAGTTCCGCTTTCATTGCTTTCGCAACGGCAAGATTCAGTTCTTTTTCTGTAAAATCCTCAAATACCCCGCCCTGGTCGTCGCCGCCATGTCCTGGATCGATCACAACGATAATAGGGTCATCCTCATCAGCCAGAACCATAGAACCGGCATCCTGATACAACCCAAACCCATTCGTCAGAAATAAAATGATTATAAAGTTGATCGTGAAAAAGAATAAGCCGGCTTCCCTGCGAAACCGGCTTATTATGAACTTTTGAACCATATCCTGCAGCTTTCCCTATAATAAATCCAAATTGAGTGATTCCTCAGTGTGCTCTTCAGAATCTACTTCTTTTAACAATTCATCCACTTCCCGGGGCCTCAGCTCCGCACGGTTTGCCTTTACAACTTCATTGTAACCGCTGATTGTATTAAAAAAGCTTTCATAATGCGTACTTGCAGCATTTAATGTGGTCGTCATCATTTCCTCAAGATTAGAGAGCATATCGTCCAGATAATGCATCGCAGCCGTTCTGACCTCATTTGCTTCCGTTGTGGCACTGTCCAGAATTTCCTGCGCCTGATGTGTTGCAAGGGTAACAACTTCATTCGCCTGGGCATAAGCCTGTTGCATGATCTCATGTTCATTCACCAGATTATTCGTCTGTATGGTAGCTTCATTGATCAATGCTTCCGCTTTGGCACGGGCATCATTTAAAATAGCTTCCTTATTGGAAATGATTTTCTGATAACGCTTGATCTCATCAGGCGTCTTCATGCGAAGCTCCCGTAAAAGCTCATCAATTTCCTCTTTGTTGACAAGGATATTTTCTTTCGAATGAAATGCATACTTACATCCTTCAATATAATCTTCAATTTCATCGATTAACTGTTCGATTCTGCTGCTCATGTTTACTCCTATCTTATGTGACCGTATTTTTTATAGATCAATTTTCCGACAAAGTCCGGAACGCATTGCGAAATATCACCGTTAAAGCTGGCAATTTCTTTGACACTGGATGAACTTAAGTAGGCATATTCCAGACTTGTTGTTAGAAATACCGTATCCAATTCCCCACCCGAAAGCTTTCGATTGGTCTGTGCTATCTGCAATTCATATTCAAAATCGGTAATTGCGCGCAGTCCCCTGATTGCCACATGTACATCCTTGCGCTTCGCATAATCAATTAAAAGCCCGCTGAAAGAATCGATCTTCACATTCGGAATATCCTTCGTCGCCTCTTCTAGTATTTTAACACGTTCTTCTACAGAAAACAATGGAGTCTTTGCACTATTATTCAACACGCTTACCGTTAATTCATCAAAAATCTCCGCTGCCCTTTTTATCACATCCAAATGTCCGAACGTAACCGGATCGAAACTTCCCGGATAAATTGCTGCTCTCATCAACTTGCCCTCATTATTATAATAATACCATAATAAAACACTTTTATGAAAAAGTCTCTATTATTTTTAAAATATTTCTATAAAATACAGAATATTTTTACTTTTTTTGTAAAAAAACATGTTTATTCGTTTTATAACACTTCTCTTTTATTACAGTAAAGCCAAGCATTTCCGCATAGGAAAAATCCGCAGCAAGTGCTGCCTCTGTCACAATTAAGGTGTTTTCTGTTACATAGGACAGATCTTGCAAAAGTTCTAAAACCCGTTTTTCATAGTCCTTTCCATAAGGCGGGTCCATAAAAATAACATCTGCTTCTTTTTCATGGATACAGGAAAGTGCTCCAAATACATCCTGCCCAAGTAGTGTGGCATTCTGCGCCAGCCCGGTAAATTTCAGATTCTCCTGAATGCAGGCTATCGCATCTTTCTGATTTTCCACCAAATAAGCATGTCTGGCTCCTCTGCTTAGAGCTTCAATGCCAATGCCCCCGCTTCCGCTGAACAAATCGATGAAAACACTATCTGCAAGATATGGCGAAAGCATGTTAAAAAGCGTTTCCTTGATGCGGTCGGTAGTGGGTCTTGTAGCCATGCCTTTCGGCGTTTTCAATTGTAGGCTCCGTGCTTTTCCTGCAATGACACGCATGATTTCCTCCCCTTACACGCGCACTTTCACGCCTTTACTGTCCCTGCTTCCGAGTTTTAATTTATTCAGTTCAATCATTTTCTCTTTATATTCAATGGTCTTATCATCTGTCCCCCGGGTATAGTAAACCGCTTCCAGTTGATCATTCGCACCAAGTTTCATACCCCTGACCCCGATAGCCCCTTTTTTCTTTTCGGGAATCTCAGCAACGGTGAACCGCAGGAAATACCCCTCCTTGGACTGCAGAATGATATGATGCTGCTCCTTGAGAGTCACAACACTTATCACTTCATCCCCGTCCTGCAGCTTGGTTGCTGCCACAGTTCTCTTTGCCACATCAAACTCTCCGCCATCAACTACTTTTAACATAGCGCTCTTTGTGGCAAAGATGACCCGGTAAAGATTCAAATCCGTCTGGCTGGATACATAAATGATGCTTTCCTTGGCAGAGTCATAATTACTGATATTATCCACCGGAATTCCCTTGTCTCTGAATTTTCCAAAAGGAATGTCGGTAACTTTGATCGTGTGAAGTTGTCCCATATTGGTAAACAGACAGACTTTTCCGGTATTCTTACATTGGAATACAAACTTGTTCTCCACAAGAACATTCTCTTTATTTCGTTCATATGTCTGCAAATCAATGGTTTTGGCATAACCGAACCGGTCCATCAAAAAGATGATATCCATTTCCTCTATCTTTTTCTCTACAAAAACAGCTTCTTCGGCATTGGTAATTTCCGTTCGTCTCTTCCTGCCGTAAGCTTCCTTGATCTCATCCAGTTCATTGATAATGACCTGCGCCATGGAATCCCGCCTTGCCAGAATATCCTCATAGCGGTAGATGTTGGCCATAGTCTCCTCATGATCATTGATCAATGCTTCAATTTCCAGACCGATCAACTTATACAACCGCATTTCCAGGATCGCATTGGCCTGTTTCTCGGAAAACATCAGCTGTGCAGCCATGATCTTGGATTCCTTGGACTTGAACTTAATGCCCTCTACCTTGCCCTCCACCAGACATGCCTTTGCCATATTTCGATCCTTGGAACCACGCAGGATCTCAATGATCAGATCAATGACATTGCAGGCTTTGATCAGACCCTCCTGAATTTCTTTTCTTTCCAGTTCCTTTTCCAAAAGATTTTTATATTTTCTGGTAGCAACCTCGTACTGGAAATCCACATTTGCCTTGATGATTTCTTTAAGGCCCATGGTTTCCGGTCTACCGTCCGCGATTGCCAGCATGTTCACACCGAAAGTGTCTTCCAGCCGGGTCTTTTTGTATAGGAGATTTTTGAAGTTCTCTACATCGGCATCCTTTCTAAGCTCAATGACGATACGAATGCCTTCTTTGGAGGATTGGTTGGTAATATCCACGATGTCCTGGGTCTTTTTGGTTTCTGCAAGACTGGCCACATCCAGCAGGAATTTTCCGATATTAGCGCCGATCATCGTATAAGGGATTTCTGTGATCACTAGATTTACTTTTCCGCCTTTGGCTTTTTCAACCTCTACTTTTCCCCGAATCTTAACCTTGCCCACACCGGTTTCGTAAATATCAAGAAGCTCGTCTTTATTGATGACAATGCCACCTGTGGGGAAATCCGGTCCTTTCACATAGCGCATCAATTCTTTGGTGGTAATCTTTTCATCCAACATATAGGCCTTCGTTGCATTGATGACTTCCACAAGATTATGGGGCGGTATGTTGGTCGCCATACCGACTGCAATGCCTTCCGAACCGTTGATCAGAAGATTCGGTATTTTGACGGGAAGAACGCTGGGTTCTTTTTCTGTCTCATCAAAATTGGGCAGAAAATCCACTACATCCTTATCCAAATCCGCAAGAAAGGCCTCCTGGGTAATCTTCTGAAGCCTGGCCTCCGTATAACGCATGGCCGCAGCCCCATCTCCTTCGATATTGCCAAAGTTCCCATGACCGTCAATTAGAGGGAGTCCTTTTTTAAAATCCTGCGTCATAACCACCAAAGCATCATAAATAGAACTGTCTCCATGGGGATGATATTTACCCATCGTATCGCCAACGATACGCGCCGATTTACGATAAGGTCTGTCATAACGGATTCCAAGCTCATGCATATCATAGAGCGTTCTTCTTTGTACGGGCTTGAGTCCGTCCCGTACATCCGGAAGCGCTCTTGCAATAATAACGCTCATGGCATAGTCAATATAAGATTTCTGCATTACTTCGGAATATTCCGTTTTGATGATTCTGTCATCCATAAAAATTACCTCTTTATCCTAAAATGGTCTAAATATCCAGCTCTGCATCCTGGGCATGGTCATAGATAAACTCTTTGCGCGGCGGCACTTCCGTTCCCATCAGCATTTCTGTCACCTCTGATGCCATTCTGGCATCTTCGATTTCAATCAGTTTAAGGAGCCTTGTCTCCGGGTCTAAGGTGGTTTCCCAAAGTTGTTCGGCATCCATTTCTCCAAGACCTTTGTAACGCTGCAGGGTAAAAGGACCTTTGTGTTTTTTCCGATATTTTTCTAAGGCTTTATCGTCATACAAGTACTCTTCGTTGCCTTTTGCCGGCATCGCCTTGTACAGCGGCGGCATGGCAATGTAGACATGTCCTTCATAAATGAGTTCCGGCATAAAGCGATAGAATAAGGTCAGCAGCAGGGTGGAAATATGGGCGCCGTCCACATCCGCATCTGCCATAATAATGATCTTGTCATAGCGCAGTTTGGAAATGTCAAAGTCATTGCCATACCCTTCTGAAAAACCGCAGCCAAAAGCATTGATCATTGTTTTGATTTCCGCATTCGCAAGGATTTTATCAATGCTTGCCTTTTCTACATTCAAAATCTTACCACGGATTGGAAGTATTGCCTGATACATACGATTTCTTGCGGTTTTGGCGCTGCCACCCGCAGAATCACCCTCCACAATAAAGATCTCACATTTGGAAGCATCCTTAGATTCGCAGTTTGCAAGCTTTCCGTTGGAATCAAAGGAAAACTTCTGTTTGGTCAACATATTTGTTTTGGCCTTTTCTTCTGCTTTTCGGATCTTTGCCGCTTTTTCCGCACAACCGATAATGCTCTTTAGAATCTCTAAGTTTCTATCAAAATATCTGACAATTTCATCGCCGGTAATTTTACCGACAACTTTGGCTGCATCCTGATTGTCCAGCTTCGTCTTCGTCTGTCCCTCGAATCTGGGGTCTGGATGCTTAATGGATACAACGGCTGTCATACCGTTTCTGACATCCGCGCCTGTAAAGTTGATATCTTTTTCCTTCAGAATATTTAAACCCCTTGCATAGGTATTGATCACATTGGTAAAGGTGGTTTTAAAACCTGTCAGGTGGGTTCCGCCCTCGGCATTATAAATATTATTACAGAAACCCAATACATTCTCATGAAATTCATTGACATACTGCAGAGCGACCTCCACGGTAATTCCCTCGGATTCTCCCTGAATATAGATGACGTCATGAATGGTCTCCTTGGACTTATTCATATCCTTGATAAAACCAACAATACCCTCCGGTTCATGAAATTCGATCCGCTCCGGTATCTCTTTTCTCTTATCTTCAAAAAGAATCGTCAGATTCGGATTTAAATAGGCAGTTTCATGTAGACGGCTTTTGACCTCGTCCTCTTTAAACCTTGTTTTATCAAAAATGGTATCATCCGGAAGAAACGTAACCTTAGTCCCGGTTTCCCTGGTCTTACCAACAACCGGCAAAAGCCCATTCTTTAACTCCAAAACCGGAATACCGCGTTCATATCTGTCTTCATAGATAAAACCTTCCGTTTTGACCGTTACCTGCAGCCATTCAGACAAAGCATTGACAACCGAAGAACCCACACCATGCAGACCGCCGCTTGTCTTATATGCTTCATTATCAAATTTACCTCCCGCATGAAGTGTGGTAAAGACCAGTCGTTCCGCGCTGATTCCTTTTTCATGCATTCCTACGGGAATACCGCGCCCGTCATCTTCTATTGTTGCCGAACCGTCTGCTTCCAAAGTAACACGGATGGTGTTGCAATAGCCTGCCAGATGCTCGTCCACGGCATTATCCACAATTTCGTATATTAAGTGATTTAAGCCTTTTGTTGAAACACTACCGATATACATTCCAGGTCTGACCCGGACCGCTTCTAAACCCTCCAGAACGGTAATGCTGGAAGCGTCATATTTATTTTCTTTTGCCATATAGTAACCATGCCTTTCCTGACAATACATTATCTTGAATATTTTACCATAAATTTATAAAATATGCTATATGTTGTTTTCGTTTTTTTTAATATACCTTATTTAGTATGATGATTGTCTCCTATGATGATTTTCTCTTGTGACCTTTTTGTAAAGGTATTAGATTATAAATTTACTTTATAAAGATATTCCCTTCCACGTCGACCGGTTCGGTCAACAAGTTGCAAATAATATAAGATATGCAGTGTTACCTGTGCCAAATCACGGTGGGTCCGAGCTGCCTTTGCAAATTCTTTGGTGGTAAACTCTTCTTCCAGTTCATAAGGGATCACCTGTAGGAAATCCTCTACCCGCTCAATCACGATCTCATCAAATAAAGCAAGGGGCATCCTGTCATAGCGGCTTCCTCTTTTTCTTCTGCCCTTTCCCCCACTTTGCAGCAAGCGGTATTCATCCATATCAATTAACGGAAAGGCAAAAGAGAGATTGGGATGTGTAAGCTGGTCCTTTATTTTATACAATTCCGGAAAAGCGCTGTAGATACTGCCTGTTATCGGTGATTTTCGTTTTCCGGAAAGTTCTCCGCTCTCTTCATCCATATAGATCACCCATTTATTGTGTGGAATCGGCAAAACTACGGTGACCGGATAAACAGGCAGAAAGGCTTTTAACTTTTCTCTTAAGCGGTTAAAATTTCCGTTTTGAATTTCGATAATACGATCCCCTGTATAGATGTCGGCTATATAACCTTCTATTGGGACCTCATGATAATCCATATTGGGTTCATAATACAATTTCATCACCGCATGCACCGTTTTTTCCTGTAAAGTACCGAACCCGTGCGGATCATGCTGTTTCAACAGCACTTTCAGTTTAGCCTGCTCAAATGCTTCTTTATCCATTTCGTATTCCTCTGCATATACTATTATTACTTTTATTTCCTTTTATGCATTATCTGTTTTACATAAATTTATATACTTATATTCATTATTTACTTTGTTGGAATTTTGCTATATAATTTTGTTGTATTTTCAATCATTATACACGTTGATTCACTTTTTATAAAGGACTTCATAAAAATGAAAATAATTTCAAATATCAAGTGGGCATTAAGGTTTATAAAACACTTTATTGTATCAGAAAACTTTGAGCTTAAATATACATTAACCATGTATTCCATAGCAGCGGTACACGCCTTTCTTGTTATACTTTTCAGCATTTTCCAGGTGTTTCCCCTTATTGTTTTTAATATCGGCAGTGTCACCATATATTTGTGCTGTATTTACCTGATTAAACATAGACCAAATAAACCGCTACTCCAAACGTTCTATATTACCTATCTGGAAATTATCATACATTCTTTCGTTGCCACGATCTGCATCGGCTGGCATTTTGGATTTCCCCAGTACATTATCGGACTCATTCCGTTCGGTTATTATATGTGCGTAACGATGATAAACAATAATAAAAAATATGTCATTGCCACTGTGTTGGGATTGATTGCCGCCTTTTCTTTTTTCGGATGTTATATAATTTCGACTTTGATCGGCTCTGCTTACCATTTAACTGTATCGCCGGTTGTGGAAATGTCGATTTATATTTTTAATGCTATATGCAATTTCTTTCTCATCTTTTTATTTACGTTGATCTTTGTGATCGACATGCAACTGGCAACGAATAAACTGCGCAGCCAGAACATCATTTTGGACCATTTAGCAAGTACCGACCCTATGACAGGATTGTATAACAGACGGAGCATGCAGGTTTTTTTGGAGCATGCGGTAGAATCTAAGGAAGATTTCTGTCTGGTCATGTGTGATATCGATAATTTTAAAAAAGTAAACGACCGTTATGGTCACGATTTCGGTGATGTGGTGATCAAGGATATTGCAAACATTATCCAACAGGAGGTAGGCGATTACGGTAATGTCTGCCGTTGGGGCGGCGAAGAAATCCTGATTCTGTGCAAACGGCAACCGGAGAATACTCTTCAGATCTCAGAAAACATTCGCCGCAATATTGAAAAGCACATTTTCCGCTATCGTGATAAAACTCTTCATTGTACAATCACGCTCGGCATCTCCAGACATAGAAATGAGGATGCCATTGAGGATACGATCAAGAATGCAGACGATCAACTTTATTACGGTAAGCGAAACGGTAAAAATCAGGTGATCTTTTCTTAATGATAAAAAGCGCAGACCAGACAGTTTGCGCTTTTGTTGTATTTATTAAAGTTCTCTTGTATTTCTGTCCCCATGCAGAATTCTTTCTCGATCGGAAGCACTGGGTTCTACCATTCTTCCATTTCTGTCGTAGTACGTCAAAAGAGTAGAATTTCTGGCAATGGTCTTTTTCCCGTCATCCGTCAGAAGGCTAATCACCTGATTCAAGTCTCCTTTTCGCAGATAGGGCTGGATCTCGCGCTGCAGGCGTTCTTCATTCATACGGTGTGCAGTCAAAGCATCCATATCCGTAACCGCATCCGTTGTTACAGCCACATCCTCTGTTCCCCTCACTTCCTCAGCCTTTACCGGAAGTTCTTCGGCTTTTACGAATGCATTTTCGGCATCAACTTCCGCCGCCTCTGATTCCACCGACATAGCATCGTCTGTCGTAGGTTCCGTATCATACCATAATTGATAGAAAAAATCCTTAATTGTAGAAACCAGGGTTGTAAAAAATGACTGAACCAACTCCAACAACGACGGCTCTGCGGTTGTATCAGCAGCATTTCCTTTTTTCAGTCTGCCCATATCCGCACTTGCGGCCTGCCCTTGCCCTGAAAGTTCCAATTTGACACCACTTTGCAATGCAGCCTGTTTCTTTTCCTGTTCAGATAGTGTCTTATCTTTCTTTTCCTTTTCTTCCGGCTGCAGTTCATCCTGTTTGTAATCCAAACTGAACTTTTCACCGTTGTTGGAGACATTAACATTTTTTAATTTCGAATATTCATAATAATTGTTTCCGTCTACCCTATTGACCATAAATCATTTACTTTCTCTGTATTCACTCTGGTTTGTTTAGGAGTATACTCCATAGGAAAATCTTAGTCCAGCTTTTTCGGGGAATTTGATACCTCTATTTTCATAACAACACCGTCTTTGACAATAATCTGATAATGATCCAAAGAGCTTCCGTTCAGATCATAAATGGTGTAATAGGTAAATCCACTGTCAGAAGTTTCTTCTTTCACGTTGAAATTCTTGACTGCTTTTTCCACATCAGCTTCCGAATCGCCTCTTTTGATATTTCCAGGAATTGTCAATTCAAATTTCGGTCCGTTATCACTGCTTTCTACCTTTGTCATAAAACAATTCTCTATCGTTGTAGCATACTCTGCATAGTTTTTGGCAAGTACACGCAAGGTTTGATTATTATAATTCAGACTGACCCATCCGCTATTGCCGGATGCAACTGCTTCATCGGAATCTTCTTCATTGAGCCTAAATCCGTTCTCAAGTAACTCTGACACCGGGCAGGGAAGCGTATAGAGATTTCCTTCCAGCTCTACATTGAAACTGTATAAGTCATCTCCCAATGATGACGGCGCCTGATAAGCTTTTACTGCATCAGGTACCGTTTCGTCTACGGAATTGTCGGCCCCTTCCAACGCAACAATATTTTCGATTTCAATATCATTAAGCGCATTGCTTTCCTTATCTACCTGTAACCTGATTTGCCGATAATTATCATATTGATAGGTCATCTGATAGTAGTTCTCACCATCATAATCCCTTGTAGGTTCTCCGTATGCTGCTTTGATATCATCTGCACTAGAAACGCCCCACTGTATGCCTCCGGGAAGCAAAATCTCCCAAGTACAGTCTCTAAGATAAAATGAGTCTAATTTAAGGCTGGCTACCATGCTATTGGTTAAGTCAACCGTATTCATAGATAGATTTGCGAAACTTGTAAGAACAGAAAAGCCATCCTTTTTCCATCGATTAGAAAGTGTGTGCTGATTAGAGGACAAGGTTAACGTAGCATCCTCATCAAAAACCCATCCCAATGCTTCAAAATCAGAATACCACATCGGAATCTGATAAACCACTCCGTCAATAGAAACCTGGAAATCATACAGATCGTCCGAAAGCTCTGAAGGCGTGTTAGCCGCAGGTTTCACGTTTGATTCGACTTTTTCCTCAACCTCGGGTTCCTCTTCTGCCTCTTCTTCCTCCGATTCTATTTCATCTTCCGGTTCGCTCTCCTCTTCCATCTCAGGTTCCTCTTTCGGTTCCTGTTCTTGCATGACCGGCTCAATATCCTGTCCGTTTCCTGCACATGCCGTCACGGAAATCACAAAACTTACTGCAAGAAGTACTGCAATCACTTTTTTCTTCATTTTCATTTCTCCAATCTTTTGTTGATCAATTTTTCCTTCATGGCAGATCACATAATTTCCGTAATCATAAAGCCCCCCCCCGTGATTATTTCGCCTGAATACAAGAACAGTATACTTTTTCTTGCGTAAATATGCAAACATTTTATTGTTTTTTACAATTTTTTACATCTTTTATTTTTGGTTAATGTAGTTGACCAATCCCTCCGCATCGATGATCTTCTGCATGAATTCCGGAAATGCCTGCCCTTGGTAGGTAGTTCCTTTTGTTACATCTGTTATGACACCTGTGTCAAAATTCACTTCCACGGTATCACCGGCATCAATCCCTTTCGCGGCTTCCGGACACTCAATGATCGGAAGTCCGATATTGATTGCATTCCGGTAAAAAATCCGGGCAAAGGTCTCGGCAATAACGCAGCTTACGCCTGCCGCTTTGATTGCAATCGGCGCATGCTCTCTGGAGGAGCCGCAGCCGAAATTCTTGGTTGCCACGATAATGTCGCCTTTTGAAACCTTATTGACAAATTCCTTATCGATATCCTCCATACAGTGTGTCGCAAGCTCCGCCGGATCGGAAGAGTTCAGATATCTTGCCGGAATGATAACGTCTGTGTCTACATTATCTCCATATTTAAAAACTGATCCTTTTGCTGCTTTCATAT
>JAFLTF010000018.1:0-1386 GCA_022510585.1 Lachnospiraceae bacterium | reverse complement strand
TCTGTGTCTACATTATCTCCATATTTAAAAACTGATCCTTTTGCTGCTTTCATATTTTTCTATTCCTTTCTTAATTAATTTAACTGGCACGGACAGGAAATCTTCCCTGTTATTGCGCTTGCCGCCGCTACCGCAGGACTTGCCAGATAGATTTCGGATTCCACATGCCCCATACGTCCTACAAAGTTACGATTCGTAGTGGATACACAGCGTTCCCCCTGTGCCAAAATTCCCATATAACCGCCAAGGCAAGGTCCACAGGTAGGGGTACTGACCACAGCGCCTGCTTCGATAAAGATTTTTAAAAGCCCCTCTTCCATTGCCTGCATATAGATTGCCTGTGTAGCAGGAATTACGATACAGCGCATGCCTTTTGCCACATGTCTGCCCTTCAGCACTTTTGCCGCAATCCGCATATCGTCGATACGTCCATTGGTACAGGAACCGATGACTACCTGATCGATTTTGATATCTTCCGTAATCTCATCGATCGTCTTAGTGTTCTCCGGCAAATGCGGGAATGCAATCGTTGGTCTCAAAGTGCTCAGATCAATTGTATATTCCTCATCATAGTCTGCATCCTCATCCGCTTCATAGACGGTATAAGTTCTGTCAGAATGCTCCTTCATATAAGTAATTGCCAGATCATCTACCGGGAAGATGCCGTTCTTACCGCCTGCTTCAATCGCCATATTGGCAATGGTAAAACGATCATCCATGGTCAGATTTTTCACACCTTCGCCTACAAATTCCATCGACTTATAAAGGGCTCCATCCACACCGATCATACCGATGATATGTAAGATCACATCTTTACCACTCACCCATTCGGAAGGCTTTCCGACCAGATTGAATTTAATAGCAGAAGGCACTTTGAACCATGCTTTTCCTGTAGCCATACCGGCAGCCATATCTGTACTGCCAACACCCGTGGAAAAAGCGCCCAGCGCACCGTAAGTACAGGTATGTGAGTCTGCACCAATGATGACGTCGCCTGCTACGGTCAATCCTTTTTCAGGAAGTAAGGCATGTTCGATGCCCATCTCACCTACTTCAAAATAATTGGTAATTTCATTGCGATATGCAAATTCTCTCACACATTTGCAATGTTCTGCGGATTTGATATCCTTATTCGGAACAAAATGATCTGGAACCAGTGCGATCTTATCCTTATCAAAAACACCGTCTACCTTCATTTTCTCCATTTCTTTGATTGCTACCGGGCTGGTGATATCATTGCCCAGTACCAGATCCAGATTTGCCTCGATCAATTGTCCGGCTTCCACTTTTTCCAGTCCGGCATGTGCTGCCAAAATTTTCTGGGTCATTGTCATTCCCATGATTGTTTCCTCCTGTCAATAATCATTACTTTTCAAACAAAACAGC
>JAFLTF010000179.1 GCA_022510585.1 Lachnospiraceae bacterium | reverse complement strand
GATGGTTCAAATCTTCTGTTATCACGCCGGAAGACTTCGGTTTTGAGCGTTGCACAAAAGATGATCTGAAAGGTGGTACTCCCGAAGAAAATGCAAAAATTACCCTTGCTATCTTGAATGGCGAAAAAGGTCATAAGAGAAATGCTGTATTGATGAACGCGGGTGCAGCACTTTATATAGGTGGTAAAGCTGACAATATGGCGGACGGTATTGTTCTTGCCGCAGAAATCATTGACTCCGGCCAAGCACTTAAAACTCTTGATGAGTTTATCAAAGTCAGCAACCGCCCGGAAGTATAATTACATAGAAGATCATTATAACAATGCAAATGAAGACAAGAAACAAAGAAAGACATTAGAGTGCCATCACTTAGGAGATGATTAACATGATAATGTCTTTTTTTGATATTTGTAATGCAGCTTATTACAACTAAAAAACGCAAAGCTTGTTAAGGTAAGCAAGATGCACGATAGGGGTAGAAGATTTCAAGGATGAATGATAAAATTAAGTAAGGCAGGAGACAAGACTTAGTTCATAGATAGATGAAAGTTTTCCGGAGGTGTCCTGATGAATAAGGATCCATTTCAAAAGTATATAAAACAAACAGAACCGAATAAACGAGACAAAGGATATGCGTGGTATACTGCGATTGGCCTACAGGCGGTAGATGGTCTTAAGCCGTCGGAGTATTTAATTCATACTGCGATACAAAATATTGAAGGGGAAATATCTATTGATGAAGCGCAGAGGCTTCTAAATAGTTACTATGAGGAAAATCCTAAAGAAGATGGTGATAGAACAGAAGAGGCAGACAAGGTATCTGTGCAAATTACAAAAATATTATCAGAAAAAGCTTTTAGTTTTACGCCGAATGAATATATATCAATTCATAAGAAACTTTTCACAGGGATTTATAGGCATGCCGGTAAAATCCGAGATTATAATATTACAAAAAAAGAATGGGTGTTGAATGGAGCAACTGTTCTCTATGGTAGTGCATCAGAACTACGAGCTACTCTGGAATATGATTTTTCAGAAGAAAAGAAATTCAGCTATAAATCGTTAAGTATGGATGAAATTATCCATCACCTTGCTCTGTTTGTAGCGAGACTTTGGCAAATTCATATCTTTGGGGAAGGAAATACCCGAACTACGGCTGTTTTCTTTATCAAATATTTGCGGACATTGGGATTTGATACAACCAATGATATTTTTGCAGAAAATGCCTGGTACTTTAGGAATGCTCTGGTTCGGGCAAATTACAATGATATTAAAAATGGAGTGCATGCAACGACAGAGTATTTAGAAGTATTTTTAAGAAATTTGCTACTTGATGAAAATAATGAACTTCACAACCGTACGATGCATATTAGCGGCGCTTTCCAATTGGATAAAAAAGCGGACATTGACAGAGAAAAAGCGGACATTGACAGAGAAAAAGCGGACATTCGAGAAAAGATTGAAGCGTGCCTGCCTGCTTTAACGGAAAAAACAATTGGTCATATTCTTTTAATGTATGGGAAGTATGGAAATGAAAATATTTTTGGTAGAAGCGATGTTGAAGAATTAACAGGATTAAAAGCAACTAGAGTTTCTGAATTGTTAAAACTATTGTTAAATGCGGGGATTATCCAGGCGACTAAAGGACATGGAAAAGGAAAATATCGTTTTTAACGATCTTAAGAAATAATGCGATTTCAAAGTGCAAAAATTGCACTTTGGAGGAACCCTGAAAGAACAGTAAAAAGTCCATTGCCGATTATGTTCTGGATTATATGATGCATTTACCGGCATGCCTCAATAATTTGCCGATATTAGAATAAAGGCTATTAAGGTATATTTGTTATGAAAAAACTTCTTCTGGTTGACGGCAGCAATCTACTATTTCAAATGTTTTTTGGTATGCCTGCAAGGATAGTAAACGAGCAAGGTAAAGCGATTCAAGGAACACTCGGATTTGTGGGTGCATTATTGAAAATTATTCGTAGAATAAGTCCTACCCATATTGCCGTACTGTTTGACGGTGAACACGAGAATGACCGTTCC
>JAFLTF010000178.1 GCA_022510585.1 Lachnospiraceae bacterium | reverse complement strand
TGAAGATGTATCTGGTTGGTGCGCTGATTTCCTCACCCCAGATTAAGGCTAAAATGGGTAATAAAATGAATGAGGGGATGCTCGCTCCGTATAAGAAAGTGTTGGAGAAAATTTGAAATGTAATTAGCACCCACAGTATCAGTGAGAGTTATATGGCAGCAGCTACAGAAAGCAGGGATTTGAGAAGGTCCCTGCTTTTTCTGTGGAAAATGGAAATTCCGGACTTCTTTTATTTGCGTATTGACAGCGTGTGTAATAATAATTAAAATGAAACCATATTCATTTTTAATGCTCTTACAAATCCTACAGTATTCGCGCAATTTAAAACCAAAGGAGACCAAAACCGCCATGCCCAAAGTGACCGAGGAATACATTCAAAACAAAAAGAACAAGATCGTAGACGCTGCATACAAACTATGTTTGCGACAGACGGTAAGTACCGTGACCATGCAGGACATCATCAATGAGACCGGGCTTAGTCAGGGTGGGATTTACCGATTTTATAAGGATATTGATGAAATTTTCAGTGATATGATCCTCTATCTGCGGCAGAAAGAAAGCATCAAAGAAAAACTGGATGAGATTCTTAAGCAGGCGGATGAACTGCCACCGCGGGAAATCACAAACCGAATTTTTGATATGCTTGCGGATTTTATGAAAAGAGAGCTGATGGGGATAGAAAAAATAGATTTTGAACTGTCGGTGCTTGCAATGAATAACCCTGCGAGAGTAGATAAAATTCTAAGAAATATCCCGGGCACGGGAAATATGGAATATCTGACAATGCGCACAATGGAATATTTTATAAATCAGGCGGCATCAGGCAGGATTCATCCGCGAATAGGCGTGGAGGAGCTGTTATCCTTTATCTCATCGGCATACACAGGCATCCAGACCAACTGCATTGTGAATCATTGTTATAAGCATGAAGAGAATCCGTTGGCGGATTATTATCAGCCGGAAATTCAGCTGCAAACACTCGCTCATATCGTGAATTATCTGATCGGAGAGGAAAAAGGCATAAGGTAATCAAGGACAAGGAAAATGGTGATGGAAAAAGGAGAAAGGAATTAAGCAGATGAAGAAAACAAAAAACTACGAAGAAGAATATGTTAAAATTAATGGAGTAGAACACTATCTGCTGCATTACAGGACAGAGAAAGAAGCTCCCGTGTTTCTTTTCATCCATGGCGGTCCGGGACAGTCAGAGTCCGCGATAGCGTACATAGTGGAGGAGTATGCAAGCCGCAATTACAATATTGTTTACTACGATCAGCGGGGAGCCGGCAAGACCTATCTCAAGAATAGAAGGGAAAAGCCTGACACGGAAATCCTGAAAAAAGATCTTTTGGAAATTGTGCTGTATGTTAAGAAAGTATATCAAAAAGATAAGGTTGGCATTATCGGGCATTCATGGGGAAGCGTTTTGGGAAGTATGTTTGCCTTGGAGCATCCTGAGCATCTATTGTGCTATATCGGATGCGGGCAGGTCATCAATCTCATAGAAAATGAGCGTGTCGGGTATAGCAAGTTAAAGGATGCCATTGACCGGTCCGGCAATAAGGACGATCAGAAAAAGCTGGAGAAAATAGGCGAATATCCACAGGCAGATACATTCGATATGAACACTCTGCGAAAAATGGGAAAAGTACGTAAACTGCAGAGCAAATATCATCTGGCGGCGGGTTTTGATAAGAACATGTTAAAGATGTTTATGCACTCGCCGATCATGGGAATCAAGGATATCCTCCCTTTCATGACGGGCATGATGGTCAATATGCAGGTCATGAAAGAGCTGATGTCATTTGATCTGAAAAGTAAAGGCATAGAATATCAGATTCCGGTGTACTATGTGCTTGGGGAGAATGACCAGCAGACTCCGATCGAGCTGAGTCAGGCTTACTTTGATGAAATCACGGCGCCGGATAAGAAACTGTATCTTATCAAGAATGCGGGGCATGCCGCAATGATTGATAACGTGGATGACTATAGGAAGGCAGTTTGTGAGATTGTAGAATCGGTCGGCAGAGGATAAGATGAAGAAAATATAT
>JAFLTF010000177.1 GCA_022510585.1 Lachnospiraceae bacterium | reverse complement strand
ATCATATGCTGAATCATCTGAATCTGTTCGGAGGGACATATCTTGGGTCTGTGCAAAGAATTTTGAATAGATATGTTTAAGAAAGCTATTTACAGAAAGGGAAGAAGTTTTGATGAAAGAACTAAGTGAACAGACATTAAAATATTTATATACAATCCGCTCTTTAAATTCGACTCTTTATAACAAGATGATAGCAAGGCAGGAGATTTCGGACGAAATGGTTTTGTTAAATAGAATTGATATTCCGGAGGAAAAAAGCGAGGTATATCATTCACCTGTAAGCAAGGCGGTAATGAAAGAAAATAGGAAACCCGACGATAAGTGGGATAGTATTATTTTTTTAGCAGGCAGACCTTACATGGATGATGGAAACTCACACAAAAAAGAAAAACCTTCTAATACGCAGAAGGAAGTGTTGCTGTATATTGATGCTGAAAATGTCGGTGCACAGCATGCTGATAAGATAATGAGTTTGGTTAAAAATAGAGGAGAGATTGTAGAAGCAAGGTGGTATAATCGGCAAAATGATAATTCTACAGTTCATTGGAAAGAAGCTGCAAAAAAATATAAACTAAAAAATATATCTATGTATGGAGAACCGGAAAAAGATAAAATTGACAAAAAGATTAAGGAGCACATTAGAAAAGCATTAGCGCATGGAGCAGGAGATATAATCTGTCTTGTTACATCTGATGGAGGATATGAGGATATTGTTAAAGAAGTAGCCGAATCGGACACAGAAATAATAGTAATAGGAGAGAAAAAAACGCCTCCCCGTCTTCGGAAAGCATTAAAAGGTAATCTTAAGGTACTATAGATGCGGTTAATTATGTATATGGCTAAACAGATTACACAAAAATATCCCGCGCTGTCATCGCGAAGGCAAACGAGGGATATTTTGTGTAATCTGTCTTTATATAATCCTATTAAACTTTATCTTTAATCTCCCCATGCAGCATCTGCAACGATTTCACATCACTGTCCCCGTGTGTTTTCACATACTGGATACCGCTTGCGGTCGCCTTTGCAGCTGCAATTGTCGTCATGTAAGGAACCTTCGCCTTGATGGCTGCTTTACGCAGGTAGCTGTCATCGTGAACACTGTCTTTTCCGACCGGTGAATTGATGATCAGATCGATCTTGCCGTTGGTAATCAGGTCGAGGATATTCGGGCGTCCCTCATACAGTTTATTGACCTTCTCGGCCGCAATGCCGGCAGCAGTAATCAGTTCATAGGTGTTGCCTGTGGCAATGATGTGGAAACCGCAGTCGGCAAACTGCTTGGCAACTTCCACGACTTCCTCTTTATCCTTTCTGTTGACGGAGATTAACACAGTACCCTCTAATGGCAACTTGGATTGGGTTGCCTCCTGCGCCTTGTAGAAAGCCTCTCCATAAGAGCGTGACAGACCGAGAACCTCACCTGTGGAGCGCATTTCCGGTCCGAGTATGGGGTCTACTTCCTGGAACATGTTGAACGGGAATACAGACTCCTTCACACCGTAGTTCGGAATATCCTGTTCTTTCAAAGCCGGAACCGGAGACGGTTTTCCGGTCAGTTCGGTAGTGATGATTTCCGTTGCCAAAGGTACCATGCGGATGTTGCAGACTTTGGATACCAACGGAACGGTACGGGATGCACGAGGGTTTGCTTCCAGCACGTATACCTTGCCGTTCTCAATGGCGTACTGCATATTCATCAGACCTTTGACATGCATTTCTTCCGCAATCTTGCGGGTGTATTCCTTTATCGTTGCCACATTCTCATCGGAGATGTGTACAGACGGGATGATACATGCGGAGTCGCCGGAGTGGATACCTGCAAGCTCGATATGCTCCATCACGGCAGGCACAAAAGCGTGTGTGCCGTCGCTGATGGCATCCGCCTCACACTCCAGTGCATGGTTGAGGAATCGGTCGATCAGAATCGGTCGATCCGGTGTCACACCTACAGCAGCGTTCATATATTCGGTCATGCTCTCATCATCATAGACCACTTCCATGCCGCGTCCGCCGAGCACATAGGAGGGACGCACCATGACCGGATAACCGATCTGTGCGGCGATTGCCAGCGCCTCATCGA
>JAFLTF010000176.1 GCA_022510585.1 Lachnospiraceae bacterium | reverse complement strand
ATGGTTGACAGCAGTCATACATTTAATGTATCATGAAAATGGTTGACAGTAGTAGCACAGGAAGGTGAAAGTAAGATGAAAAATGTAATAATGCTACAACCCAGTGAGTGGATCATAATGGAGAAACTGTGGGAGAGCAATCCTAAAACAATCATGCAGTTATATCACGAATTGGAAGATGAGCCCGGATGGAGCAAAAGCACTGTAAATACTTTGCTGGGCAGAATGGTAAAAAAAGAAATTATTTCTTACAAAGAAGGAAAAAAAGCCAGGCAGTATTATCCAAATGTGAACCGGGATGATGTTGCAATCGCAGAGACGGAGAGTTTGCTTGAGAGGGTATATAAAGGCTCTGTCAGTATGATGCTGAGTACCCTTATACGCAATAATAACTTGAATGATGAGGATATAAAAGAATTGTATCAGATACTGGAGGAGGCGGTTGATCAGAATGATTGAACAGGTTATTACATCATCGATATTGATTGTGGCAATATTGCTTATTTCATTTTTAATGGAGAAGAAAATCAATCCCTGCCTAAAGTACGCAGTATGGTTATTGGTTGCAATTAAGCTGCTTATTCCGTTACCAGAATTTCAATCAACTATCAGTGTTATGAATGTTGCAAATCAAATAGATGAAAAGGGAGTCCGCTATTTGTTTGTAGATAATGAGATTGAAGAAATCAGTCAAACGCCTGGCAAGACACCCACTTATTCACAGATTGAAAACCGTGAGAATACAGGCAATAGAATCCAGCAAAAGCTAGAAATTACAGATGTGTGTTATTTTGTATGGATAGCAGGTATGCTGATTTGTGCTGGTATATTTGTATGGAGTAATTTAAGATTTTTGAGGAAAATAAGAAACAGCCGCGTGTCGATCGGACGGTATAAAAACAAATTGAATGTATATGCCGCTGCCGGTATCACAAGTCCATGCCTGTTTGGCTTATCAAATCCAGCCATCTATTTGCAGGAAAACAGGGAGTTATCACAAGAGCAGAGAGAGTATGTTTTAGCACACGAGTATATTCACTATAAACACGGAGATCATGTGTGGGCAGTGGTTCGCTGCATCTGTGTGATTTTGTATTGGTATAATCCTTTTGTTTGGCTGGCGGCACGTGTTTCTATTAAAGACAGTGAACTTGCCTGCGACTGGGGCGCTTTGAAATTGGTTGGCAGGGAAAATTATAAGGAATACGGAAAAACTTTGATAGAGGTAGCCAAAGGAATACCAGGTAAGTCTCCAAAATATCATGTTTTGGGATGTCCTACCAGCGCAGCAGGAGGTGGGAAAGAACTGAAAAAGAGAATGCAGCTGATTGCTAAACAGCCTCGTACAAAGCTGATATCACTGTTGATCCTGCTCGTGGTTTGTATCAGTATTGTAAGTTGCACCTTTGGTAGCGCTGTCGATTATACGGACACAAAGGATGAGCCAATTAGTAATAATGATACGGCTGTTCCAGATGATACAGCCCTAATCGATACAACAGACAAAAAACAGCTCCCGATCGATGAGGTGCAAGATACGGATAATATTACATATAAAGCAGGCATTTTGTACCAACAGGCGGAAGCTGATAAGGTATGTATCAGAGTTGAACCATCGGTACTTAGAGACCAACTTTTTTATTATTATATTCCTGCAGATGAAGACCAGGAATGGTTGATTGACCGAGTAAAATCCTTGGATTTGAACGGGGAACCATTTGATAGAAGATGGGAAGGAAAGAAGGAAACAGGTTGGCGGATCTATTATAATGACATAGAATTTATGGTATTTGAAGGCGGATATTTGTATTACACATATGATGGTGAAGACGGTGCCATGGAGTGTCTTATTGAGGATCCGAAATTATGTGACTATATACAGATCATGTTGCAAGAGGAATTGGACTATTATCAGTTTGATGTAACAAAAATAGATAATATCATTTCTGCCAGATTGGATGTTTGCAGTTATTCTACCAATTACGAAGTATACAGTCAGACCATAACAGATAAGGAAACGCTAAAAAAATTTGCTGGTTGGTTCAGTAACGCCGATTATATTTATGGTGGTGTAGATTGTGCAAATGAATGC
>JAFLTF010000175.1 GCA_022510585.1 Lachnospiraceae bacterium | reverse complement strand
TGAAATACACATCATATGTATTGGAAATGTTCAAAACAATGGAATCCTCATTATGGTGCACCACAGTGGAAGCATCATTCATAAGTAAATCACAGCTTTCCCTCTCAGTTAGAACCTTTTCATAGTTCATATAATATGGAATCAAGACTTCCGGGATATGGTTCTTTTCTATACGAAGATTATACAACTTACGGTTTTCACCGTCACAACTTCCACTATGTATGAAAAACCTAAAATCCTCTCCAAAAGCGCGGCATCTCTCTTCCAGCCTTAAAGTGTCAACCAAACCAAGTAATTGTACGATTTCATCCTTATTTTCCTCATTGATAAATACTTGCCATCTTGGAGCAATCTGATTGGCAATGAGCATCTCCGTTGCATCCAACAATTCCTTAAATGCCCCTTTTCGACCTGTATATTTATCGGTCATTTGTTCCATACCAAAGAACGTTAACTGAACTTTACGCACTCCGACTTCTTTTAAAAAAGCAACATAGTCCGGATCTCCGGCAATACGCCAAAAACTTGCAAGTTCAAACCGCTCAGGTGATGCATTGACGGATATCTGATTATCTCTATACCAACGCTGTACGTAATCATCACAAAAATCCGGTTCTCTTAACCAACTGTAATAGGTGATGCTATTAAAATATGGTTTGAAATAATCAATAAGCCAAACATCCGCATCCTCTTCCATTTCTCTGTTTGGCATATGCCCAATCCAACAGTGCTTGCACCGATTGGGACATCCGTACATATCGACCGCTAATACTAATGATTTACCAGACATACTCGCTCCCGGATTCAAAAACTGCTATTTCTTCCAAAACGTCCACTTCACTGCCGGTTGAAAACCTATTTTCTTGTAAAATTCGTTCATCCCGCCGGTCATATGAGTCGCGCCTAATTTCTTCGTTTTACGATACATTTCCGATAATGCCGCAGATGCAAGCCCTTTGCCCCGATATTCCGGAATCGTACATAGAGGTTCCATATAAGCCAGCTTGTTCTCCGGTGTCCACCACATTCCCGCATAGCATACATACTCATCATCTTTGTCAGCAATAACAACTGCAAGCTCCGTTGTCGCATGGGGTGCCACCCGTATCTGATAATTGGTTTGCTCATATTGATTATCCCACACTCCTTCGCTTTCTTCATGGTCAAATCCTTTCCAACAACATTTTCCAATCTTGGTCGGGACAACTTCCTCCGGTTTTACAAAATGAAAACCTTCAGGCAACGGATAATCCAGT
This sequence comes from Lachnospiraceae bacterium, assembly GCA_022510585.1. Lineage (GTDB taxonomy): Bacteria > Bacillota > Clostridia > Lachnospirales > Lachnospiraceae > UBA3282. Next base: position 847 of record JAFLTF010000175.1, on the reverse strand, counting down.
ACATCTTCAAAATCAAAATCCATTTCCACAGCCTCATGAACCTGATGGTAACCCACCTGCGCTGCAGCTTTCATCAATGCATCCTGCCCTGCGAATAGAACCAACTGTATTTTTTCTTTCTTCGGCATATGTTCATCCGCATACGCAATCATCTCCGGTGCCAATTCCTCATATCCGGGCTTTAGGCTAAAATAAATATCCGTCCTGGGATTTTCATAGAAACAAAATGCCACAATCTCTCCATCTTCTTCCCAGATACGGTTTTTATAGGAATAGGATATGTCCATCCAATAGGCAAACGACGAAAAAGCATACTCAAAGAAAGGTGCCGGAACACCGTTACTCCAATCTTTTTCATAAATATCCAGCATAAACTGATATATTTTCCCACAGTCAGCCAATACGCTGAATTGTCTTGATGTTATATTTTTCATCTGTCCTTCTCCTTTCATACCAATCGCTGATATCATTGTAGAAAATGAAAAACACTCGCACAAGCAGAAAGAATGGTTATAACCAATCTCACCGCAAAAGGACGCCTGCCGATTTACACAGCAAGCGTCCCGACATTACCCATATATAATTTTTTTGATTGTACTATATGCCAGACCATACTGCTTCGCCAACGCATCTATGGAATGACCTTCTTTAAAAAGTCTTTGTATTTCCTTGTTGCGTTCCTCATAAAATGTACGCGAACCGCTGGAAGTTCCCCATTCCTTTTTCGTTGACGCTTTCGGAATGTAAAGAACGTCTCCATCAGCATAAGTTTGAAGCTCTCTTAATAATTGTTCCGGCAATATTTCTGCTGCATTGATATATTTCATTTTTACCGCTCCTTATTTAT
>JAFLTF010000174.1 GCA_022510585.1 Lachnospiraceae bacterium | reverse complement strand
CGGTTATGGCAGTGGAGCTGGGCGCAAGCCGGCTCCTTGCTCCGTATTTCAGCTCATCTCAGATCGTGTGGACAATCATTATCGGAACGATCATGATCGCAATGGCGCTCGGCAATATCTGGGGAGGTCGAAGTGCGGATAAAAATCCGAATCCGGACAAGCTGTATGTGCGTATCATTATTGCGGCAGTGTGGATTGCGGCGATCCCGGTATTGGGAAAATATGTTATTATAGGAATTTCAGCGGCGTTGGTATTTACGATCAGCAATAATTTTCTGATCTGCGCCGCTTTTTTGGCGTGCATGGTCATCTTCGTGTTCCCGTTGTTTTTACTGGGTACCGTAACGCCGTCTTTGGTAAAGTATACGGTGGACAGTTTGGATGACAGCGGTAAGACAGTGGGGTCCCTTGGGGCATTCAATACCATAGGAAGCATTATCGGTACGTTTCTGCCCACTTTCGTGACGATCCCGGCTGTAGGGACTTCCATCACGTTTTTGATCTTTGCGGGAATTTTATTAATTCTTGCTTTGATTTATTTTATCAGTACGAAAGGGAAGCAAAAACAAATAATAACAGGCGTTATACTATTTCTTTTATGCTGCCCCCTCGGTTATTCGGACAGTTTTGCATTCTGGGAAAAGAATCTATTATATGAAGGGGAGTCCATCTATAATTATCTGCAGGTAAAAGAAACGAATGACAGCGTTATTTTATCTACGAATGTCTTGTTTGGCGTGCAGTCCATTATGAAAAAGAACGGCGGCGCCACGGGAATGTATTATGACTATGCGATGGCGGCGCCGGTGATGGCAGGCAGGACGGACGGAGATATTCTGATCCTGGGCATGGGGACAGGTACTTATGCAAAACAATGCCGCAATTACTACGGCGCAACTTCTATAGAAGGCGTAGAAATCGACCAGAAGATCACGGATCTGTCCAAAACCTATTTTGAACTGCCGGATTCCATTGACGTGACCACTTATGACGGACGAAGCTTTCTGGCGGCGGATGATAAAACTTACAACGTGATCATGGTGGATGCCTATCAGGACATTACGATCCCTTTTCAGATGTCTTCTATAGAGTTTTTTACAATGGTCAGAGAGCATTTGAAGGAAAACGGTGTGATGGTGGTCAATATGAATATGCACTCGGAGGAAGAAGGCAATATCAATGAGTATCTTTCGGATACGATTGCCGCAGTTTTTGACCATGTATATACGGTAGATGTGATCGGTTCCACCAACAGGGAGCTTTTTGCTTCACAGAATCCGGACATGCTTGCGGATTTCGAAGAGGGCAGAAGCAGGATTGAGGATGTAGAGCTGCAGACGATGCTGGACAAGGTATCTGAGGGTATCATCCCTTATGAAAAGGGGGATTACCTGTTGACGGATGACAAGGCTCCGGTAGAGCTTCTGGGAATGCAGGTGATCGACGGATTGATCCAAAGGGAGCTTGTGTATTATAAAGAGCTGTTTAAGCGGGAAGGGATCGAAGGACTTTTGCGTGAATAAAAGTTTCCTTTTCGGTGATGCTATAAAAAAAGAATATAGCACATATTCGGAAAGGAAACGAAGATATGGAATTTAGGGACAGTGAAACCAGAAAAAACCTTATGCGTGCTTTCGCAGGTGAGAGCCAGGCAAGAAACCGCTATACGATTGCGGCAGGCTTTGCAAAAAGGGAGAAATTGTATGTGGTGGAGGCAGTATTTCGCTTTACCGCAGATCAGGAAAAGGAGCATGCCGAGGTTTTTTATAAGCATTTAAGTGAGTTTTCGGGAGAAAATATCGCCATTGACGGCTCCTATCCCATTGATATTTCCACGGATGTGGCAACGCTTCTTCGTATGGCGCAGCATAATGAATACGAAGAACATGACGATGTATACAAGAGTTTTGGAGATAAGGCAGAACAAGAAGGCTTTCCCCATATCGCCGATTCTTTCAGGCAGATAGCAGAGATCGAAAAGATTCACGGAAACCGCTTCGGACAGTTTGCTACGTGGCTGGAGCAGGGAAAGCTTTTTGTATCCGATGTAGAGACGGCATGGATGTGCATGGAGTGCGGACATATTTACCGCGGAATGGAAGTGCCGCCTGTCTGCCCGGTCTGCCACAACGACAGAGGATATTTTGTCCGTCTGGAACTTGCCCCCTA
>JAFLTF010000173.1 GCA_022510585.1 Lachnospiraceae bacterium | reverse complement strand
AAAGAGGACACAGCATGGAAAAAGCGTACAAATTAGAGTTTTCCGGAGAACAGAAAGGCAGTCTGTATGTAAACTGCTGCGGACTTTCCCGGACGGATCCCCTGCACAGCTTCGGACCGGCGCTAAAACCGCATTATCTGATCCATTATATTTTAAGCGGCAAGGGAAAGCTTTCAATCGGAGGGAAAGAGTATCCGCTGGAAGAAGGTTACGGATTTTTGATTACACCGGACGAGCTGGTTTTTTATCAGGCGGATGAGAAGGATCCCTGGACCTATGTGTGGGTGGGCTTTGGCGGAGCGCAGGCGGCAGAGTATGTCGGAAATATGGGACTTTCGGTAAAGCAGCCTGTTTTTAAGTCGGATCGTTCCGAGGAGTTTTACCGGATCGTGAAGGATATGATGGAACATAATACTTTTGGCATGTCCAATGAGCTTCGCCGCAACGGCCAACTTGGCATATTTTTGTCGTTAATTGCGGAAAGTGCGGCAGTATCGGAGAAAGCCTTGGAAGACAGGACAAATATTTATGTAGAAAAGGCAGTCGCCTTTATCCAAAGTAATTATTGTAATGCGATTAAAATAACAGATGTTGCGGATTATGTCTGTATTAACCGCAGCTATCTTTATACCCTTTTTCAAAAATGGATGGGCATTTCCCCACAGCAGTTTCTGACTGCCTTTCGGATCACCAAGGCAAGTGAGCTTTTGCAGCTGACCTCTCTGCCAATCGAAAGTATTGCATTTTCCTGCGGATACAGCGATCCGATGGTTTTTGCCAAAGCCTTTAGACAGACGAAGAAAATGTCTCCTACGGCATATCGGAAAGAGGCTTTGAAGGGAGAAGGAAGAAGAAATAAGGAACATTTGAAACAGGTAGAGGATTATTTAGGTAACATTTTGACAGACATATAGAACAAACGGGTATTTTATCCGAAAAGATTTTTTTATATTATAAATATATAAATCAGAGAAGAGCAACCGGGTGCGCAGAAATTTGAGAAACGCACTTTCAAAGAGAAGGAAACACAACAAAAATATGGGTAAAGGAGACGGGGTATGAAAGAGACTGTATTAAAAAAGTTTGAAGAAATCTTTGGGGACACAAAGGGTGTGAACGCATATTTTGCACCGGGGCGTGTCAACATGATCGGCGAGCATACGGATTATAACGGCGGACATGTTTTTCCCTGCGCTTTGACGATCGGGACCTATGCGGCGGCAAGGAAAAGAGAGGATGATAAGCTGCATTTTTATTCTATGAATTTCGAAAAACTGGGTGTGATCGAATCTTCCATCGTGGATATGAAGCCTGAAACGGAGGCTGACTGGACCAATTATCCCAAGGGCGTTATGTGGGCTTTTGAAAAAAGAGGTTTTAAATTGCCAAGCGGACTTGATATGGTTTTATACGGCAATATCCCGAGCGGTTCCGGCTTGTCCTCCTCCGCATCTTTGGAGATTTTGACGGGGTTCATGCTTCGAGATCTTTTCGGTTTCGAGGTGACAAATGTTGATCTTGCCTTGATCGGACAGGATGCCGAGAATAATTTTAATGGAATGAATTGCGGAATTATGGATCAGTTTGCTTCCGCAATGGGCAAAAAGGACAATGCCATCTTCCTGGATACGGCGGATCTGTCCTATGAATACGCACCGCTTGTACTGGATGGAGCCAAGATCGTGGTAACCAACAGTAATGTAAAACATAAACTGGTAGATTCCGAATACAATGTCAGAAGAAGCGAGTGTGAGAAAGCCCTGGAAGAACTGCAGACAGTGGTGGATATCAACGGACTCGGCGATCTGTCGGAAGAACAGTTTGAAACCTATAGGTCAGCAATCAAAGACGAAGTGAGAGTCCGCAGGGCAAAGCATGCGGTATATGAAAATCAGAGAACCATCCGTGCCGTGGAAGCATTGAAAAAGAATGATGTGAAGCTGTTCGGAGAATTAATGAACGCTTCGCATGTCTCTTTGCGGGATGACTATCAGGTCTCCTGTGACGAGATTGATTTTCTGGTAGAGGAAGCGTGGAAAATTCCGGGCGTCATCGGTTCCCGTATTACCGGCGGCGGTTTCGGCGGCTGTACGGTCAGCATCGTAAAAGACGAGGCTGTGGAGGAATTTAAAGAAAAGATTGGTACCGCATATCAGGAGAAGCTTGGCA
>JAFLTF010000172.1 GCA_022510585.1 Lachnospiraceae bacterium | reverse complement strand
GAACAGATAGGTGCCGTACAGGGTGTGAGCGATGCTGTGTATGGTTCTATGGACTGGTGTCCGATTACGAACCTGGATAGTGCTGATGAAGCCTATGAATGGATGATGGGTGTTACACGTTCAGGGCTTTCGACGCAGGAGCAGGAAATTTCGGATGCGCTGGCTGCATCTTTCGCCGAATATATTAATCAGGCGGGTATCCGGGATGAAAACGGTAATATTTTGCTGTTAGAAGAATCGGCAAGCGGTATTTATCAAGCCGGAAGCTATTATGATTATATTGTAAACGTGATAGAGGAATCGTTGAATAATTTCCTATCCGACACGGAATTTCCATATGATACTTCTGCATCCGCTGGGAATGACGGCGGAATGGGCGGTTTTGGCAGAAATGGCAGAATGGGTGACTTCGGTGGCAAGGGCGGAATGGATGGTTTCGGCGGGCCGAATGAAATGAACGACTTTGGTGGACCTGATGGCAATAAAGATGATAATCGTGAGTTTCGCGGAATGGGTGAGATGGGTAACATGGATAATATTTCCCGCACTGAAACATCGAATGGCCTTACAATATCCGGTACCTATGAAACAGCAGAGGATTATATAGAAGCTTTGAATACAAATGGAGCATGGGTTACTTATGATGCCTCAACGAACATAGCCTCCATCACAGGAATTGAGGAGTTTGTCAAGGCATTTAAGAGCGTGTCAAAGAGTCTTGGTGCATTTGACCAACTGGATGCCGGTCAGGGTGAGAATGTTCTGTTTGGATATGGTGACGGACAAGGTGCTCATTTCGATACAATGCTTTCTGAGATTCTAAATGACCTTGGAAATGAATATGCTTCTGATTTTGAGCATGATCTTCAGAAAACGGATTCTGCCGGATATACAGTTGATCAAAGACTGAATATGTATACACCGCTTTATTATCTTCTTGAATCGGAAGAAGGATATGGCACGAGCACACCTGCAAAATATTGGAGAATCCGCAGCGGTATAGCGCAGAGTGATACGTCGCTCACTACAGAATTAAATCTTGCGTTGGCACTCCAAAACTATGATGGTATAGAGTCTGTTGATTTTGCAACAGTATGGGGACAGCAGCATGTAAAAGCAGAACGAAGTGGAAGCAGTACCGAAAATTTTATCAACTGGGTAGAAGAGTGTCTTGCACGTTAATAAAAAATCCGGAATGTAATTTAAATAGTGAGCTGGAAGCCAGTTAACGAATGACTAGCCTCCAGTTCTTTTTAGAATTATGTATATCTTTTATAGAGCATCTCGTTTTTCAAGTTCTTGTATGATAACCCTAACAGCTCCGTCAATGCCAAGGTTACCGAGGTTTAAATATAAATCATAACTACCGGGTTCTCCCCACTTTCTTTTTCGCGTGTTACGATTATAATAAGTCGCACGTTGTTTGTCTGTTCTTTTAATGAGCTTTTGTGCTTCAGATTCGGTAATGTTATAGAGTTTTACAGCCCGTGCAATTCTTTTATCCATATCTGAGTGAAAGAATACACGGAAAAGATGCTCATTTTTTCTCAACACATAATCTGCGCATCTGCCAACGATGACGCAGGAACCTTTTGCAGCATGTTTATTAATAATGCTGGATTGTGCATCTGATATACGGGCCGCTTGAGACAGCGATACATATGGATCATCCTCATCCATGTACCAATGTGGCGGAATATCAAAATATGCTTCCGGTTTTTCATCCTGTTTGATAACCATTTCCTTACTTATAGACAACATTTCAGCAGTTTCATCAATCAAGATTTTGTCAAGATAGTCATAATTTAATGTTTCAGCTAATTTCTTGGCGGCTTCAGCTCCGCCTGTACAGAATTCCCTACCAATCGTAATAATCCATTGATTGTTCATAAAAATACCTCCTTATGTGAGTTTTTTAATGATACTATAAAGTGCTGTTTATGCAACAGATACCGGTTCTGCGCTTTCTTTACTACCTTTGTTTCTGACAAAGAGAAGTTTGAAAAGGGTGCGAACTAAGGGTTGAATAAAGAACAGTTGCGTGAAATAGGCAAATGGGAAATTGAAACAAACCAACTTCATCCAGTTTGCCAGCAGGGTAAAAAAGTTAAAACCATTGTAATAGGGATAGTACATGAAAGCTGCCAGAAAGCTCATGATAGGACACATGATACCTAC
>JAFLTF010000171.1 GCA_022510585.1 Lachnospiraceae bacterium | reverse complement strand
AATTCAAACTTCCCATACCTAAAATGGGATCTGTACCTTGATAATTCAATATTTCAACTGACAAAATATGATTTATGCCACCACAGCCTGTAGGCGCAGTGCGTTTTGTAGATACTCAGGCAGCCGTGATTCAAAATCTACGGTGAAAGCTGCAAGCTGCTCATCTGTGAGATGGAAGAAATCCTGTAAGCTGGCGATCATTGCCTCCATGATAATGTACATGGATCTTGAAAAAGTGATATCGGCCATTTCATCCACCAGGAAAAAGAATAGTTCTCCCAGAGTACGCTGATCTTGCGTTCTTCTTTGCTCCAGTGCGAGCAGCATATAGCGTACAAACACGACCGCAACATGTGCCGTCAGTGCATCGTATGAAAGACTATGACATTCGCCGACGAGATTCAATGTGGATTTGCAGGTTTTGAAGAACACTTCAATTTCCCACCGTTTGCCGTAGATACGGATGATCTCTTCTTCTGAAAGCGCTGGATCCGTACAGATGAAAGCAAGCCAATCTTTACGGTTGGCCTTATTCCTCACACATACAATCTTCGCAGGGACCGGAGAATCTTTCCCGACCTTGACATCTATGGAGAGAAGATACTTTGAACGCCCACGCCGCTTTTGGTTCCGACTGTAGATCTGCTTGATGTTGAGCTGCTCTCCCTGATATTCATAATGGATACGGCTGTTCTTTTTGATCATTGCGATGGTATCCATCCCGCGGTCTTTGACAGAGATTATCTGTGCAGGGTTGGCGAACCAGCAGTCAAACAGAACGTAATCTGCTGATAGGCCGGAAGCTTTTGCCGTATCGATCAGTTCCATCATCGTATCCGTGCTCTTTTGCTGTGCCAGTTTCCTTCTGCGTCCGGCAACAGAGCGCTTATCAAAAGGTTTCTGTGGACCGATGATGTTGGTTTTACTGGAAGATGCCAGAAGACAGCTGTTTACCGGTATAAAGGTATTCCCGTCTGACCATCCGAGGGTCATGAGCCGGTATCCTTTCCTGTATCTCATATCTGTATGGTCAAAGACACGGGAAGCAAGTTCAGTCTTTTTACAGCTAGTACGGTCGAACAGCGTGTCATCAACAATGAATACATTTGTGCGCTTTTCATCCGTAAGATCTTTTATGGTGCTGTTCACAATACCAGACGCAAGCAGTGATGTGAAACGGAGCCAGTTAATCTTGACTGAATTCAGGAAGCGGTAAAACGTATTTTTAGAGAAATCCTCATGATAAGCGCCAGTGGCCTGCTGCATATACATGCTCCTGTCCCTGAACACGTTGCATAGTTTGTACCTGAAGATAGAGATGACGGGAACACCTTTTTCCTTGGAAGCATTGCATTTGCGAAGAAGAGTTCCAATCTTATGTTCAGAGAAAAATTTCTGAACAGTATCATATAACTCTATCTTTTCAGCATTGTTCTGTGTTATAATGGACATGGCATAAATCCTCCTTGGTGTTTTTGGTCTCTGGACAATTCCATTATACCAAAGGATACGTATTTATGCCTTTATTATTGGCTGAAATATTGAATTATCAAGGTTCAACACACCTTATAGGTGTGGGAAGTTTTAGTAAATAATTCAGATTGGTTTCTTTTCTGGCTTTAGCAATCCTTCTACAGAGTCATCCCATTCTTCTAAAATTAATTGCTTTATGTATTCTATAGAAATAACTGCTTCTTTATCTGTTTTAATTTGATCATATATCCATAATAATATACAAATATCAATAGCTCTTTGTAAAACCTTTTCTGATGAATTAACAATAAATTTTCTTGATGTATCTGGTTTAATAAGTGGATTTAATATTCTCATTATAATTCTATCTACTCCAAAAAAGGTAAAGTTGACATCTTTACTCTTGTAATACTCAATACTAGTTTGTTTGAGCCATGATTTTGACATTTTAGTAAAACCATAGTGATATATAATTCTGTTCAATCTAGCAGTAGCCATTCCAGTAACAATAATAATGCATGGAGGATAATATCCCACACAATCATACAATTGTTGAAAAAGTGTACTTAAATAATCTGTGTAGTAATTCAAATTATCTTTCATTATAAAATTAAATTTTATATTAAAATCAATCGATGGTATATCTTCTCCTATAAATAAACAGTTCCAATTGTATAAATCAAAATATGTTCTTATTTCTTCGTCGTCAAGTTCCAAT
>JAFLTF010000170.1 GCA_022510585.1 Lachnospiraceae bacterium | reverse complement strand
GTTTAAGATGTATTATGATTTATAAAAAGAGAACCACCGGTTTTGCCGGTGGTTCTGTCGTTGTATAACAACTGTTATTTTATTCTGAAAGAATTGCTTACCACAATTTAAACAGCCGTACGCCGGCTTTCGCCACCTTATAGAAAGGCGTTTCCAGCTGCGCCGCTGCATTTTTCAGTTCCTTGCGGATCTCTATGTGCTGCGGACAGTGGCTTTCGCATTTGCCGCAGCCGATGCACTGGGATGCACTGCTGGTATCCTTGCGAAGTGCGGTACATTGCAGATAGTCCATTCTGCCGGAATTTTTTCCTTCGGAATACATGGCATTATAGCAGCGGAAAGTACCGGGAATATCGACGCCCTTCGGACAGGGCATACAGTATCCGCAGCCTGTACAGCCGACTTTGACACTTTTGTGGATTTCCTTTTTGACAAGTTCTATCAGAGTTTTATCAGAATCTGTCATACATCCCGGGTGAGACTCGGAGGCTGTTTTTAAGTTCTGTTCTACCATTTCCAAAGAATTCATGCCGGAGAGTACGCAGGTGACTTCCGGCTGGCTGTATAACCATTTGAAAGCCAATTCCGCCGGAGTTCGTCCTTCGGGGTCTTTGTGAAAAAGTTCTTTTGCGGATTCCGGCAGCAGGTCTACCAGACGTCCGCCGCGAAGGGGCTCCATAATAATGACGGGAAGTCCTTTGGCGTTAGCATATTTTAACCCTTCTACACCGGCCTGAGAGGTTTCGTCCATGTAGTTATACTGGATCTGGCAGAAATCCCAATCATAAGCATCTACCAGTTTTTTGAACATATCCGAGCTTCCGTGATAAGAGAAACCGATGTTGCGGATCTGTCCAGAGGCAAGCTTTCCCTCGATCCATTCCACCATTCCCATATTTTTCAATTTCTCCCAGACAGAAACATCGCCTAACATGTGCATCAGATAGAAGTCTATGTAATCGGTCTGAAGTCGTTTCAGCTCTTCTTTAAAGGTTTTTTCCACGCCCTCCATGGATTTGATCATATAGTGCGGAAGTTTTGTAGCAAGATAGACTTTTTCCCTGCACTGATTGCGGTTTATAATTTCCCCTACGGCAGCCTCGCTGCCGGGATAGATATAAGCCGTATCCAGGTAGTTGACTCCGCCCTCGATGGCGGCCATCAACTCTTTTTCCGCTTTGTCAAGGTCGATACTGTTTCCCTTTTTGGTAAAACGCATGCAGCCATAACCCAGGATTGAAATGTCGTTTCCTTTTTTATCTTTACGATATTGCATAATACTCTCCATTTTTCTTCTTTTTTTGAAAGACTTACAATTCTATTTGATTTGTTTCCTTGTAAGCTAACAAAATAATTGGCGTTAGTTAATTATATGCTTTTCAAGTTGCTGTGTCAACCTAGGGATGGGTTAGTTTCCGTTGATAATTGTAGGAATGGAATTGTGTGAGCGAAAAAAGGAAAAAAGTTTCCTATATGGTGTTTCTGTTAATTAGACTATGAAAATGGCAGAAAGTCTGATAATATATTATATGTAATTTTTCGTGGAGAAAAAGATGATGACGGAGGTTTATATATGAGAGAAACAACCAAAAAATTAACATTATCGGCAATGTTTATTGCAATCGGCATGGTCTTGCCGTTTTTTACGGGACAGATCCCGGCGATCGGGAAAATGCTGCTTCCCATGCATATTCCTGTATTTTTGTGCGGACTGATCTGCGGATGGCAGTATGGCCTCGTTGTGGGTCTGGTTCTGCCGCTCATGCGCTCTGTCGTTGTGGGGATGCCGGTGCTTTTCCCAACGGCTGTTGCAATGGCTTTTGAACTGGCAACCTACGGTTTTGTTTCGGGACTGCTCTACGGTCGCTCCCGCTGGCAGTGTGTGATAGCACTTTACCGCGCGATTCTGGCAGCTATGATAACAGGACGTGCCGTTTGGGGATTGGCGCAGATTGCTCTGTTAGGCCTATCAGGCGGAAATTTTACATGGCAGGCATTTATGGCCGGTGCGTTCTTTAATGCGATTCCCGGGATCATCATACAGCTTATCTTGCTGCCGACGATCATGGTGGCGTTGCATCGTACTGGCCTGGTGCCGTTTCACAAAACGCAGCCAATGCCTGAAAATGCGGAGTAATAAGTAGAGACAGTATATGGATATGGGTGTGGCAGTCTATGCAAGAAGCAGAGAATAGGG
>JAFLTF010000017.1:29970-31849 GCA_022510585.1 Lachnospiraceae bacterium | reverse complement strand
GCCTGAACCGGAGCGAAAGCGTGCCCGGCAGTGGAAACCTTTTTGTCCGCCCGCCTGTCTCCAAAATTCTCAAAATCTTTTATACAATAATTCCCCTCGCCATATTCTTATCAATCGCCACGCGGGAATCCTTGATATTTACGATCACATTCCCGCCCATGGACGAAATGACCGTGACGGCAGCACCGGTGACAAAACCTAACTTTTCCAGAAACAATCTTGTTTCTTCTTTCCCGGTTACTTTTTTAATGTAATTGGATTCTCCTTCTTTTGCTAATATTAACGGCATATACTCAGCTCCCTTTCAATTGTGCTTCTTAGTTAGTTGCTGCTAACCACCTCTCATTCTTTGGTTAGCGTTGACTAACCTCCATTTGTTTATAGGTTAGCACTGACTAACCACTTTGTCAATAGTTTTTTATAATTTATAATTTCTTATATTAACATTGAAAACCTAAAAATTATTCTTGAATATGTATCAAGTGAGGAATTTTCAGATAAAGAATTTTAATCTCGTCAATCAAGCCAAAAGTTTGACGAGATTGACGAGATTGACCGGATTCTAATTGATCACAACCGTAAAAGTAAGCGTATCCGTATAGTTCCCGGCATATTTAGCATTGTTTTTATTCAGATCTGTGACAAAGCTGAGGATTGCCCAGCCTGATTTTTCACCGGAGTTGACGCTCAGTATATTACGATTGTTTTCTTCCAAAGCAGTAGCATAATTCATCATAATTTTATAATCAATATATCCTTCACCGCACCTCATTTGATAATTATTAAGACTTGCAACATTTACACTAAGTGTACTGCCCTCATTCATCATCACGTCTTTTACCTCCAGTGGACGTTCAATATTTTTTTCACTATCAGTAAAAGTCACACTAGCGGGAATAGTTACGGTATAGCTTACTTCTGCATTATAATCTACGGTAATTTGTCCGCTCTTTTCCTGGGAATCCTGTGTTATTACATCCCCGGCAGCCAGTGAAATAAATGACGTACCCAGAGTAATTGCTGCAAACAGGATAACTGATAGCAATCTTTTCATTTATCTCCCTCCTTTTTAAATAAACATTTTTTAAATTAACATTAATCCCTCTTAATTAACAATCAGCGAAATTTTCAAGTCGGCATTATTGGTAAGTGTTTTCTCATCATCCATTCGATATGGCTGAACGTGAATCACTGCATCATATACACCCTTTTTTAGCTCACGGGAAAGTTTTATCCGGTTAATGTATTTTCCCGGAGCAACCAGCCCGGAAGTGTACAACACCTCGTAGGCCTGCTCGTCGCCATTGTACAGCCTAAGTTCAAAGGTCAGATAATATAGCTCTGCATTCTCTATTGGATTATAAAAATCAACAGATACTTCTTTTTTATTGGCAGGAATGGTTATAGATTTCCGGCCGGCGATTGTCACGCCCTGCTCCGCATCATTATTATTATCGTACGATGGATTATTCTCCGCATTTGGATCAATTACCAGCCCTACTCCGCCGCTTATATTTCCGTCCGGAACATTAGCCTCCGTATTATTTCCGCCAGGCTTTCCTCTTCGGAGAAGCATAACAATCGTTATTATTAAAAGCAATAATATAAGCAAAAGTAATAAAACAGACCTCTTTTTCTCGCTGTCCTCTTCTTCTTTTTCCCATTTCCAATTCATCGGTTTGCCTCCTTTCCAAAATATCTTTGTTATCTCCCCTTTCATTTATAATATGACAATATTCTACAAACCGATACTTATGGACATGCTTATTTTGTCGACAAAACAAGAATAATAAACAACGGCACCCTAAGAAAAACTCTTAAGGTGCCGTTATATTGATATCATTCAATCAAGAATTGCGAGTTTGCCGCAAGGCATACT
>JAFLTF010000017.1:27246-29870 GCA_022510585.1 Lachnospiraceae bacterium | reverse complement strand
TAAGCAACTCTTCTCTCTGTGCCTCATAACCCGGTTTGCCAAGCAGGGCGAACATGTTCTTTTTATAGCTCTCCACACCCGGCTGATTGAACGGATTCACGCCCAATAAGTATCCGCTGACGCCACAGGCAAACTCAAAGAAGTAGAAGAGTTCTCCTAAGTAAAATTCATTCACTTCCGGAATATTGATGACGAAGTTGGGAACCTGCCCGTCGGTGTGCGCCAGGATTGTTCCGTTCATCGCGCTCTTATTGACGAAGTCTACGCTCTTACCTGCAAGATAATTCAGACCATCCAAATCAACAGGCTCTTCTCCGATCAGGATTTCTTCTCTGCTTGTCTCAATGTTCAGAACCGTTTCAAACAGGGTTCTTGCGCCGTCCTGAATGAACTGCCCCATAGAGTGCAGGTCCGTTGTCAGATCCACGCTTGCGGGGAAGATACCTTTCTGGTCCTTACCTTCGGACTCGCCGTATAACTGTTTCCACCATTCAGAAATATAATGAACGCTGGGTTCATAATTAGCAAGAATCTCAATGCCCTTGCCTTTCCGTAATAAGATATTGCGCAGTGCCGCATATTTGAGAGCATCATTATCTTCAAAAGAAGCTTCCAAAGCCATCTTTCTGCCTTCTGCTGCACCTTCCATCAGTTTATCGATATCTGCGCCGGAAACCGCGATGGGCAGTAAGCCTACAGCAGTAAGTACTGAGAAACGTCCGCCTACATCATCCGGAACCACGAAGGATTCATAACCTTCCTCATTAGCAAGATTCTTAAGAGAGCCCCTGGCTTTATCCGTGGTCGCATAGATTCTCTTGGCTGCGCCTTCTTTTCCGTATTTCTTCTCAGCCATTTCCTTAAATACGCGGAATGCGATCGCAGGTTCAGTGGTCGTACCGGACTTGGAGATCATATTGATCGAAAAGTCCCTGTCACCGATTACATCGATCAGATGTTTGATATAAGTAGAGCTTATAGAATTTCCTACAAAATAAATTTCCGGCGTTTTCCGAATGGATTTATCCACTACATTGTAGAAGCTGTGTCTTAAAAATTCGATTGCAGCTCTGGCTCCCAGGTAGGAACCGCCGATTCCGATCACCAAAAGCACTTCAGAATCATTCTGAATCTTTTCAGCTGCCTTCTTGATCCTTGCAAACTCTTCCTTATCATAGTCTACCGGAAGATCGATCCAGCCTAAGAAATCATTCCCGGCCCCGGTCTTGCTCACAAGAAGCTCTTTTGCATCCAAAGTCAGTTTCTTCATGGATTCGATTTCATTCTCCCTGATAAAAGGCGCTGCTTTGGAATAGTCAAATGTAATTTTGCTCATCGTCCTTCTCTCCTTCTTAAAATACTATCCGCGATTCTTTCAGCCTGCGGATCCATATTTTAAGTTTAGCATTGCTTATCCTCTTTTTCAATCTAAAATTCTCTCTTTCGCATAATACCGCAGCTGATGGAATAAGAAGCCGCTAAACAAAGACCATATAGGAGCAGGAGTATCAGACACCTGATCCACAGATCTAAAGAGAGAAACCGATTCACAAACTGAGTGACCTGATAAATAATCAGATTTTTCACATCTTCCGGAACGTTGAAAATCCGGTGAACAGTTTTGCCCAGTGTTATCATGACCGCTGCGATACATCCCAGCATAAGAAGGATGACTGCCCTGCCTTTTTCGCCGCCGAATTTCAACTGTATCGGAAGCATGACCGCCTGCATCAAAAAAATAACCAGCATGATTACTGCCGCCTCGACCAAAATACTTTGCGCTATATCGTTATGCAACAGCATACACACCGCCGTACTTCCTATGCCGCCTATGAGACCGCCGGCCACCATCAGAAGATATTTTTCTCTTACATACGTTTCCCGCCGCATCGGCAGCGTCATCAGATATACGATACTCTTATCATACTCATCATAGGAAATGGTATTGAAAACAAGTATGATACCGATCATCATGGTATATCCGATGATGAAACTGTAATTATCATAGTCCTGTCCTGCCAGGACAATAATCACAAACCAGATGATCAGCATCATCTTATTATGAATTAACAGTCTTAAATCTTTGATCAATAATCCTTTCATTCTTACGCCTCCCATTTTTCCCCTTTGAGAATCATAAACATGACGTCATCAATATTCCCTTTTTCCAAAACTACTCCCGGATAGTTATCCAGATAGAACTGCTTTTCTTTCGTAAGCAGCGTATAACCGAAAGATTCCTTTTTCCGATAACTGATGTAGCTCTTGTCTAACTCCTGATACTGCTTTTCGTCCACCTTCAGTATCGCGTAATCAGATAAGATCACATCCGTATCCTCATGCAAAAGGATTTTCCCTTCCTGTAGAAAATACAGATCGTCGCAGAGCCCTTCCAGATCCGAGGAAATATGAGAACTGACTAGAATCGCCCTACCTTCTTTATTCATATACTCCCGCATCTCATCCAGTAATTCGCTTCTGACCACCGAATCCAAACCTGCCGTCGGTTCATCCAGTATCAAAAGTTTTGCCTCATAGCTCATGGCCGTTAAAAGTTTAAATTTTGCTTTCATACCGGTGGAAAATTCCTTAAGCTGCTTTTTTAACGGCAGCCCGTACTCTTC
>JAFLTF010000017.1:15735-27146 GCA_022510585.1 Lachnospiraceae bacterium | reverse complement strand
AATTTCAGTAACATAGTTCCTGTTTACCTCCCATTTTCTACTCCTCCATAACCAGCGCAAACAACTCCCGGATTTCCTCATCCGTCATCCCGCATTGTCTTCCTTCCCGGACGGCAAGCTCCAGCTTTTCTTCCACTTCCTTGCGCTTCGCTTCCTGCAAAAGATTCTGGTTTCCCCGCGCCACAAAGCTTCCCTTTCCATGCACGGTGACGATAAATCCTTCCTCTTCCAGACAGTCATAGGCTTTCTTTACCGTCAGGGCGCTGATCTTCAAATCTTTGGACAAAGACCTGACCGAAGGCAGCGCGGTTTCTTCCTGCAGTCTGCCGTCCATGATCATTGCCTTAATCTGCCCAATGATCTGTTCATAAATCGGTTCCATCGATGAATTACTTACTATGATATTCATATCTGCTCCTGTTATCCGCTTCTGCGGACTTTCCATAAAAATTTACATGTGCACACTTTCATTTTTACTTTACAATAAACAGTATATAACAGTATAAATCAGTTGTCAATAGACTTTCTAAGATTTTTCTATATATATAAAAAATCCAGACATTTCGGTGCGGTAAATTTCGTATAATCTGTTGACTTTAGCAAGCTAAATTGTTAGTATAGTAACGTACTTTCCGAGAAAGTAACTTCATTTTACATACAAAGGAGGATTTGATCATGAAAAAATTTATGGCTCTTATATTGACACTGGCGCTATTCATGTCCCTGACCGCATGCGGTAATTCCGATGAGACAGAACCTGTTGACGCGCCGGTTTCCACAGGCAGCGATTTAAATTATGTGCAGGATAAAGGAACTCTCGTTGTAGGCATTACGGACTTTGAACCAATGGACTATAGGGATGCCAACGGAGAATGGATTGGTTTTGACGCGGATATGGCAAGAGCTTTTGCCGAAAGTCTGGGCGTTGCGGTTGAATTCGTAGAAATTGAATGGGATAATAAGATCATGGAATTAAACGGCAAAACCATCGACTGCGTATGGAACGGCATGACACTCAGCAGCGAAGTGACCAGCGCTATGGAATGTTCCAATGCTTATTGCAACAATGCACAGGTGGTAGTTGTTCCTTCCTCCATCGCCGATCAGTATCAGGATGTTGACAGCCTTGTAGAACTGACCTTTGCGGTAGAGGCAGGCAGTGCAGGCGAAGAACAGGCAGAAGCAAACTCTCTTTATTATACCCCTGTAAAAGCACAGTCTGATGCTTTAATGGAAGTTGCTGCCGGAACCTCCGATGCAGCAATCATAGATTCTCTGATGGCAGCCGCTATGGTAGGCGAAGGCACCGGTTATGCCGATTTGACCTATACGATCGGATTGAACAGCGAAGAATACGGTGTCGGCTTCCGTAAAGGTTCCGACCTTGCTGCAGCATTGAATGACTTTTTTGCCAGCAGCTATGCCGACGGCAGTCTGATGGAATGCGCCGAGACTTACGGTGTCCAGGCGGCCATTGTAGCACAGTAATTACAAGGAGTACCTACATGAATTTGATTCTGGAACAAATGCCGATTGTCATCCGCTCATTGAACATCGGCTTTCTACAGACATTGAAACTCTTTTTTGTAACGCTGATCGGTGCCTTTCCGCTGGGTCTGGTGATTGCTTTCGGCTCCATGTCCCGGTTTAGGCCGCTCAGTTATTTTTCGAAGTTTATTGTCTGGATCGTCCGGGGAACGCCTCTTATGATACAGCTGCTGATCATTTATTACTTCCCCGGTCTGGTATTACATAATCCTATCTGGGGCGGTGGGGAAGCCGGTCGTTTTCTTGCCGCAGCCGTATCCTTTATAATAAATTACGCATGTTATTTTTCAGAAATATACCGCGGCGGTATCCAGGGAATCCCGGTTGGGCAGACAGAAGCAGGGCTTGTCCTCGGCATGACCAAACGGCAGATTTTCTTCAAGATTACCCTGCTTCAAATGATCAAGCGGATCGTACCGCCCATGTCCAACGAGATCATTACACTGGTAAAGGATACTTCCTTGGCCCGTATTATTGCCCTGCAGGAGATCATCTGGGCAGGCCAGGCATTTATGAAAGGCTCCCAGGGAATTTCCGGTGCGATCTGGCCGCTGTTCTTTACCGCCGTCTATTACTTGATCAGCATCGGCATCCTGACCGTTCTGCTGGGACGGCTGGAAAAGAAGTTGGATTATTTCAGGTAAGGGAGGGAATACAATGCCGATCTTAGAAGTGGAACACATTCGTAAAACCTTTGAGGATACGGAAGTGCTTCAGGATATCAGTTTCTCATTAGAAAGGGGACAGGCCGTCTCCATCATCGGTTCTTCCGGAAGCGGCAAAACCACGCTTTTGCGATGCCTGAATTTTCTGGAACAGCCGGACGGCGGTGTGATTCGTGTAAACGGAGAAACTTTATTTGACGCTGAAGATCCTTCCACCCAAAGAGAATCGGAGATTAGAAAAAAACGTCTCCACTTTGGTCTGGTTTTTCAATCTTTTAACCTGTTTCCGCAATATACGGCGCTGCAAAATGTGATGCTGGCAAGAGAACTGCTCGCCAAAGATCTGCCCGATTATAAAAATAAAAAGAAAGAAATCCTTCAGGAAATTGAAACGCAGGCGGCAGAACTGTTGACACAGATGGGGCTCATCGATCGGATGAACCACTACCCGCATCAGCTCTCCGGCGGACAATGCCAACGTGTCGCGATTGCCCGCGCCCTTGCATTGAAGCCGGATATTCTCTGCTTTGACGAACCCACCTCGGCTCTCGATCCCGAATTGACCGGCGAAGTGCTCCGCGTCATCAAGGAACTTGCCGATCAAAAGACGACGATGATCATTGTCACACATGAAATGGCCTTTGCAAGAGATGTTGCCAACCATGTTATTTTTATGGATGACGGACATATCTTAGAGCAGGGAGATCCCATACAGGTAATCGAAAATCCTCGCGAGGAACGTACGCGCCAGTTTTTGTCACGATTTTCACAGGAATGACATAAAAGAAGAATGTCCGGATCAGACATTCTTCTTTATTATACTTAAACTTTTGCTTTTAACCAATTCATATTTCTCGTTTCCCTGACCTGACCCCGAAAGTCCACTTCCTTCCAGGGTGCACGTGTACACTTCTCTTTCCATTTACACAGTTTACATGCCATTTTATTGGCATATCTGATATCTCCGTTCTTTCTGACGGATTTCTTTCGCAAAATCTCGCCTGCAGGACAATATACATGATTTTTATCCAAATCTCTTACAAAATAGCCCATTGCAGCTCTTTTTCGCATCTGGTCCTCTGTTAAAATGCTGTTATCCTGATTCATACTCTGTCCTCTTACTTCTGTACTATTGCAGCTTGAATTTATTCACTTCCTCATTCAACTGACCGGCTACATTCAGGTTATTATGCGCTTCATTACCGATATGACCTATCCTTGCCGTCAGATCTACGGAAACTTCCGTTACATTTGTAACGCCTTTTGCACTTTCTGATACCGCAATGCTGACTGCCGATACGGATTCTTTTATCTGGTCTATGTCGCGCTTCACCTGCATGCTCTCGTTGGCAAATTCCTTCATCATTTCACTCATATTGCCGACATCATTCCTATAATTTTCGCTGGTTTCAAGCAAATTCCTATAACCGCTCATTGCTGTCTCATCCATAAACGCAAGCATTCTTTCTGCATGCTCAGCCAACTCATTCACCGCTTCAACGACCGCAGCGCTGACATTCTGAATCTCCACGGCGGTTGCTGCGGAATTATTTGCCAATTTCCCGATCTCATCAGCAACGACCGCAAATCCTCTTCCGGCCTCCCCTGCTCTGGCCGCCTCAATATTTGCATTCAATGCAAGCAGAGTCGTTTCCTCTGTAATAGTAAGAATATTTTCCGTAAGAACACTGATCTCCCCAACGGACCTGGATTTTTCTATTTTTTCATTGACAGTGGCTGCCATCTCCTGTGCCAAAACTTTCGCTTCATCCTGTGCTGCTTTTGCCTTTTCATAAATATCGGCGGCTTTTTTCATAATATCGTTGGAAGAGTTTTTCCCGGCTGTAGCATTCTCGGTGATCATTCCAACGGTTTCATAGATCCTTCCCACATTTTCATCGACCTGCACTAAGGAGGCGCTGGTTTCTTCCATAGCGGCGCTCATTTCTTCCATCGTAGCAGAAACATCCGTAATACCCATTTCCGCACTGGAAAGATTCTTTACAACACTCTCTGCCGAATCGGTCAAATGTGCCGAATTATCTGAAATATGCAGCATGATCGTGCGAATATACTCCAAAAGTGCATTCACATTATCAGCAATAAGTTCCATCTCATCACCGGTATTGATCTCCAGCTTCTTTGTCAGGTCGCCTTCGCTATGTACCAGATCATAAATCTTCATGTCCACCTGACGAAGCTTTCTCATAATACCTGTCACGATAATATTGATCAAAACAAGCGACACTGCCAAACATATGACTGCTGTAATAATGATGATTGCCGTCATGGAATTGAGTCTGTTTACAACACTTGTGGCATCATAGTCACATCCGACTACACCGATTACCTTACCTACATTGTCTATGATCGGCTCGTATGCTGAAATGAGTGCGCCGTAATCTTCCGTATAATCTATGTAGTCTTCTATATAACCCTCTCCAGCAAAAACGCCGGCTAAATCTTCATAAGGTGTTTCACATATTTCACCGATCTCACATTGTAGTTCCGATGTGTCCGTATCCACACCGTAATAAACCTGTTTTCCATCCGTATACAACGTATACAGGAATTTGATTCCAAGGTCTTCCTGCATTTCCCGCATATTAACAAGCAATGACTGATAGGCTTCTGTATCTTCATCCCCCGGTGCAAGTCCGCTTAGTAAATCCGTATCAATCATATCGGTTGCTACCTGTGCTGCCATCCTGGCCTGTTCAACCCCGGATGCTATCATTCCTCTGCTGATATTCTCATAGGAAGATATTCCCATAATGATACAAATTGCCAGGATCAACGTACTGCTGGGTATCAATATCTTCATTCGTATACTGAGTTTTCTCACTTTTTGTTTCATGCGGTTTCTCACCTTACCTTTCTTTAATTTTAGATAAATCCCCTCCCTTGTTTATGTTAACAGAATTAGTCACAATAGATAATCGGTTCGCAATAATCGAATTATTTTCTTTTTGCCACCATATCCTCAATCATTGCGGTGATCGTACTGATCGCATCTCTTTGGGAACTTTTACTCATAGCGTCAATATAAGTGTTTCTCGTGAAATACAGTTCCTGTACTTTTTCCACTAAAAGCTTCTTCGTCAGGTCATCTTCATCCACCACGATACTGAATCCCTGCGACTCAAAAGATTTGGCATTGAGAAGCTGATCTCCCCGGCTGCTGCCGGAGGGCAGGGGAATCAAAAGATTTGGTTTTTTTAATGCAAGCAGCTCGTTGATCGCATTTGCGCCGGCTCTGGAGATCACAAGATCCGCCATTGCAAAAATATCTTTTAATTCGGACTTGATATATTCAAACTGCTTATATCCTTTGGTTGTTAAAAGCAGATTATCCATTTTTTCTTTTCCGCACAGATGAACAACCTGAAAATCTTCCAACAGTTCCGGTAAGGCATCTCTAACTGCCTGATTGATTGCCGCGGATCCCTGACTTCCGCCGATCACCATGATGACCGGCTTGGAAGCATCGAACCCACACAACTCGTAGGCTGCCTCTTTTCGCCCTTTTAACAGTTCTTCCCGAATCGGAGAACCGGTCAGCACCGCTTTATTTGCAGGCAAAAGCTTAAAAGTCTCAGGGAAGTTACAACATACCTTCTTTGCCACCGGAATACAAAGCTTATTCGCCAGTCCCGGCGTCATATCGGATTCATGTACAATACATGGAATCCCCAAAGAAGCCGCCGCTCTGACAACCGGCACACTGACAAAACCGCCCTTGGAAAAGACGATGTCCGGCTTGATCTGTTTTAAATATTTTCTGGCTTCCGTTACTCCCTTTAATACCCGGAAAGGATCCGAAAAATTTTTAGGATCAAAATATCTGCGGAATTTCCCTGTTGCAATTCCGTAATAAGGGATATCAAAATCCTCGATCAGTTTTTTCTCTATGCCGTCATAGGATCCCATGTAAAAGAATTCATAACCCAACTCCTTCAATTTGGGAAACAGAGCGATATTCGGTGTGACATGTCCGGCAGTGCCGCCGCCGGTAAATACGATTTTTTTATCCATAATAAGAGAAACCTCCTAAATATAAACGAACCTTATTATTTCCATATTATCATAAAACAATAGCTGTTTCCAGTCTTAGCTGACCGAATCCTTTGTTAATTCGTCATATTTCTCCAAAAAGATCCCCGGATCAAAAAACTTGTTGATGCCTTACACGTCCGAAATGATTGAGCTTCCCGGACACTTTGCTTATAATAGAAACTGTAAAAGGGGAAAAGGAAGTGTTACTATGTTACAAATTTTGTTTGAGCATCCGGAATTTATGGTTCCCATCCTGGTTTTGCTTTTTTTAAGTATAATATGTCAAATCAGTATAGGGGTTCTTTACCATAAACTTATTCGAGAGACTGAAAATATGTCTACAACCACAAATAAGTCCCTGCAGCAGCTGAAACTGAAATTCTCCAGCTGTTGCAAGCTGCATGACGGCATCTCCAACGTCTCCATCTTTGTGGACAAGTACATGAACAAAATAAAAATATATGGCATTTCCTTATCCACGTTGAAACATTTTTCCGGGCAGCTGGTCCTTCTGGCGATACTGGTTTCCGGAATCGGCGCCTGCAAGGGAATCATCCAGGGAGAATCCGTTATCTATATCGCTCCTTATTATATCATCAGCTTTCTCGGACTATACTGTTATTTTGCAATTTCTTCTCTGGTGGATATTTCAGACAAATCCAAGGTTCTTCGCACAAATCTGATCGACTATCTGGAAAACCATTTGTCCAGCCGGTTAGAACAAACTAACCTCGACCTGAAAATCGTACAGGGTGAAAATCAGGATGAAAATGCTGCGTTGGCGGCCACAGAAACGCCACCCATTGAAAACGCGTCGGACAAGCAGGAAGCACCCGTGCTCTCGCATACGGAAGCACAGGAATTGGAGTCTTTATTAAAAGAATTTTTAGCATGATAAAAAAGCCGCTCTCCGTAAAAGAAAGCGGCGTTATTTTTTGTCGAAGCTGTAGAGCTGCAACCTCTGGGAAACATCCCCACAACTTCATTTGATTTGTTAAATATAGTGTACCATTTATTTATGTCTAAAATATGTCATAACTCTTAAGAAATTATAAAGACTGTAAAATACTTTTTTCCAAAACATCAATTGCCCGTTCATTCTCTTCCTGGCAGTAAGCTATGATCTCTTTTTCTCCTTTATCGGCAATGATCGTCGTATCCGCACCCAGCTGCACAAAGCATACATAGTTTTCGATCGTCTCCATTCTGGAAGCCTTTGCTTTTCCCAAGTTCTGAGGATATTTTTGATTTTCTTCGATCACACGGTTTCGATAACTCTCCAATGCATCTTCAATGGCGCCGACATGATCCTCCTTTGCACGGATAATGATCAGCAGGTCAATATTTGCATCCACTATTTGCTCTTCTGCAAGAAATTCCACATACATATCTTCCGTGATGCCGGTCATTTCTTCCAACTCTTTTTGCGAGATAGAAATCTCGGGCCAATAATTATTCCCCAGCTCTTCTTTTACGTTTTCTTTTAATTCAGACAATGTCGGAAACGTTCTGTTTTTCCGCACGCCTATTTCGCTTTCCACATAAGAACTTCCGGCCTGAATATCGTTTTCTTCGTTTTGGATGCCGAAGGCCTGCCCTCCCTTTACCATCTCATCCGTCAAGGTTCCGTTTCCGCAACCGGCTGACAAACAAAGAAAAAGTCCGCATACAAGTATTGTAAAGATTCCTTTTTTCATCATAGTAAATTACTCCTTTCCGGAATGATTCTTTCAAGAATCGGACAATTTATCTCTCTAATACCCATTGTATCCCTTTTGTGAATTTGGTATACTTATCATGTTGAACGGATTCTTCTTTTTTATATGAGGATATTATGTTATTTAATTCTTTTCTTTTTATTTTTATATTTCTGCCGCTGACTTTAGCCGGCTGGTATGGATTGAACCGCTATAAACATTATGAAACGGCCAAAGCTTTTCTTGCCGGTATGTCCTTATGGTTTTACGGCTATTTTAATTTTTATTATCTTGCAATCATTTTGGTCAGTATTATTGTCAACTATTCTCTCAGTTTCCTACTAAAATCAATCACGTCAAAACCGGGACGCCGCATCGGACTGCTTACCGGCATCGTCTTTAATTTGGGATTACTTTTTTACTTTAAATACTATGATTTTTTTGTAGAAAATATCAATGCGGCTTTTCATACCAGCTTTGCTCTGAAGCATATCCTGCTGCCTCTCGGCATCAGTTTTTTTACCTTCCAACAGCTTTCTTTTATCATAGACCGCAGTTTGGGCAGGGCCGAACATTATTCCTTTATCAACTATGTAACTTTTGTTACCTTCTTTCCGCAACTGGTCGCAGGCCCTATTGTTTTATATAAAGAAATGATCCCGCAGTTTGAAGACGTCTCCAATCGCAAATTCAATGCCGGAAATTTTTCACAAGGCATCATTTTATTTGTTCTCGGTCTGGGGAAAAAAGTACTGATTGCCGATGTGCTGGCGCTGCCTGTTAATTACGGTTTTGCCCAGACCTTTAGCTTGGACACGCCTTCCACCATTCTGGTCATTTTATCCTATACTTTCGAAATTTATTTTGATTTCAGCGGATATTCCGATATGGCAATGGGTCTTGGCAGAATGTTCAATATCATGCTTCCCGTGAACTTTAACTCCCCTTATCAGGCATGCTCCGTAAAAGAACTGTGGCAGAGATGGCACATGACTCTCTCCCGCTTTTTTGTCACCTATGTGTATATTCCGCTTGGTGGCAGCAGGAAAGGAAAACTGCGGACGATTCTGAATACGCTCATCATCTTTTTCCTGAGCGGTTTTTGGCACGGTGCCTCCTGGACTTTCATCGTATGGGGTGCTATCCATGGTGTTCTCGTTGCATGGGACAATCTGGGTATTATAGGAATCAAAGGACGACCGGAAAAGCATCCGTCCAAAATTCATATTCCCGCATGGGCCGGATGGTTTTTTACTTTCACATTCCTTAGCTTATCCTGGGTCTTTTTCAGAAGCACAGGTATGCTTGGCGCGGCACGAATGTTTAAAAATCTGGCCGCCGGCAGCTACACCGGAAAAATGTTTGAGGTAGCCGCAACACTGAAGGCCCCGGAATTTTATGTGCTAAAAGAAGCATTTGGCCTTTTGGCACCGAATATGGCAGGATATGTGAATCTGATCGTTCTGCTTTTCTATCTGGCTTTGTCTTTCTTTCTGATCTTTAAGAAAAATGCTCTGGCTATTGCAGAAGACGGAAAGTTTACATCCGGAAAGTGTTGGGCAGTCACAATTGTTTTTGTGTGGTGCGTTATTTCGCTATCTCAGGTCAGTACTTTTTTGTATTTTAACTTTTAGAAATGAAAGTGGAGAGAATCAATGATGGAACGGAAATTTTTGAAAGCTTTTTTTATCAGAAGCGTTTTGTTGATTGCTGCGATCATTGCAGCGGTCGTAGTCTTTGACCCTTTTTACCATTATCACAAACCGCTTCCCGGTTTTAAAAGTGTCTTGAATAACAAGGAATATCAGTGTGTAGGAACATTGCGAAATTTTGATTACGACAGTTTGATCGTAGGCTCTTCCGTCTGTGAAAATTATAACAATCACTGGTTTGATAACGGATTCGGATGCCGTACGATCAAGGCGATCCGTTCTTATGGTGCAACGGCGGACTTATGTTATTTACTGGATATTGCGTATGAAAGCAGAGACTTAAAGTATGTCTTCTATAATATCGATCCTTCCGCTCTGTCCACAGGCACACAGACCACTTACGAAGCCTCGGGATGTCCCATGTATCTGTATGACAAGAATTATTTGAACGATATTTCGTATGTTTTAAACAAAGATGTACTGCTGGAAGAAATCCCGCGAATGCTGGCGCTTTCCGTAAAAAGCGATTATGATGAAGGGGATTCCTACAACTGGGCGCAGTGGAAAACTTTCGACGCCACAGAGACCCTTGGCAGATACAATCGGCTTTCTTCCGTTATCCCTATGTATGATGAGACCTATTATAAAGATGCGCTTGCAGGAAATATTGCATTGTTGACGGCACAAGCTGCTGCCCATCCCCAAACCACTTTTAAGTTTTTCTTTTCCCCTTACTCCATGCTCTGGTGGGATAATATCTACCGAAGCGGAGAACGGGATTCGTATCTTTATAATGAAAAACAAGCCATAGCAGCCTTGCTGGAATATGAAAATGTGGAGATCTATTATTATCAGGATTGGGAGGAAGTCATTACCGACCTGGATAATTATATGGATACAGTTCATTTTTCCAAAGAGATCAACCAACTCATCTGTGATAAGATGATTTCCGGAGAAAACAGGCTGACGAAAGAGAATTATGAGGCAAGGCTCCAGAATATGTATGAACTGTCGGAGAGGATTGTGCGGGAGGATATTTTGGAGTATTATTCTAATTAAGTATAGGAGGATCTACAAATGAAACTGATATCATGGAATGTAAATGGCTTGAGAGCTTGCGTGAATAAGGGATTTCTGGAATTTTTTCAGGCGGAGGATGCGGATATTTTCTGTTTACAGGAAACGAAACTGCAGGCGGGACAGATCGATCTGGAGCTGCCCGGCTATCATCAATATTGGAACTACGCGGAGAAAAAAGGGTATTCCGGTACCGCCATCTTCACGAAAGAAGAACCTCTGTCCGTTACATACGGAATCGGCGTGGAGGAGCATGACCATGAGGGCCGCGTAATTACCTTAGAATTTGCGGATTTTTATATGATCACGGTATATACTCCCAATTCTCAGGACGGACTTGCCAGACTGGATTATCGGATGAGATGGGAAGATGATTTTCTTTGCTATATCAAAAAACTGGAAGAGACAAAACCTGTCATTTTCTGTGGGGATTTGAATGTTGCCCACAAAGAAATAGACTTGAAGAATCCGAAGACCAACCGCAAAAATCCGGGCTTTACGGATGAAGAACGGGCAAAATTTACTACGATTACGGAATCGGCACTGATTGATACCTTCCGTTATTTCTATCCCGATCTGGAAGGGGCTTACTCCTGGTGGTCATACCGCTTTCATGCAAGAGAGAAAAATACCGGCTGGCGTATTGACTACTTCGTGGCATCGGAATGTCTGAAGGAGCGTTTGCAGGATGCGGTGATTTATAAGGATGTTCTGGG
>JAFLTF010000017.1:11320-15635 GCA_022510585.1 Lachnospiraceae bacterium | reverse complement strand
CGGAATGTCTGAAGGAGCGTTTGCAGGATGCGGTGATTTATAAGGATGTTCTGGGTTCGGATCATTGTCCGGTTGGGTTGATCTTGAAATGATCAAATCACCTGCTGTCCTCTATATTTTCGGAAAGCAACAATTGTACACAAGATGGAAACCACAATAGAAATCCCCGGCAGTACATGCAAAAAATCATAGGTTTTAAAAATAGTCGCATATATTATCATCATAGCAGGAGCCGCATATAAATACCTGAAGATTCCCGGCAATCCATCCAGGATACTTCCAGCCAAAATCGGAGTTCCCCAACAGACTGCCGCCACTACCACGGCATGAAATGTGCTTTTATAATAAGCGGAAATACAAAGTGTAATAGCACACAACGAAACAATCCCCAGGAAAGAAAACAAGACTGCCATTGGTACAAAATAATACATGGGAATCAGACATTCCGACCTTGGCCACAGATAAGTCAATACCATACCATTATAGCAGTTCAGTCCATCAAAGCCATAGACAGTGCCACACAACAGCAAATCCAAAATAACGACTGCCAGCCAGATACCGATTGCCACCGTAAAGGCTGCGGCAATTTTGACACGTATGTCACTTTTTTTGCCCTCCGGTGTTGTAAACAACAACGGCAGCATCTTTGTCTGACCTTCCCCTGCAAAGATTGTGGAACTGCCGATTAGAATTAAAATACTTCCCAGAGACATTCCTAATTCTAACGTATTAAAAAACGTCCGCCAGCCATCATAATATTCCAATATAATCTCTTTTCCGGTCAACTCTCTGACTGTACCCAAATCAGTATCGTTCATGGAATAACCAAAAGACAGATAATTCATAACAAACCGATCCAGAAAATTTATATTTCTATAATATTTCCATTCTTCATCCGTATTTTGTGAAGAATCATATAGAGATTTTTCTAACAAGTATTTCTCCCTCATCTGTTCCAGTTTTTCCTCTGTCAGAACTCCTTTAAATTCTTCCGTGATCTGTCGATTTTTCTGAATCGCCTGATAACCCGTATAAGTGACTCCGTCAACGGTTGCCCTTTCATTCGTATAGGTGAGCCAGAAAAAGAACAGCAAAATTCCTGTCATGACCACAGTACCTGCTACAAAAAATCTTTTATGACAAATCTTATATAATTCCATTTTAAATAATCGCATTTTCACACCACCTGCTGTCCTCTATACTTCCGATACGCCGCAATCGTACAAACTATTGAAACCATAACCGCAATAAGCAGCGGCAGCCAACATACCCATCGACTCCGGTAAAGATCATAGAATGCCTCATACATAGACAAATACAACGAGGAACTGTACACCATCAATAAAATAATACCCCTTATGATCCTAAAAAGAATGCTCCTACCCATAAAACTAAGAAATATCCATATCAATAAGGGCATTCCCCAACAAATCGCCGAACCTGCAACCGCATGGAAAGAACTCCGGCAACAGGCGGAAATACAAATCGTGGTTGAGCATAAAAGCAATATCCCAACAAGGGAACGCAGCAATGTAACCACAATAAAATATTTTACAGTCATTAAATCCGGCAGTCCTTTTACCGCCCTGATATTCCTCATGATCTTTGTTGCACCGATAAAACAATTCTGCCCGTCCAACCCAAAGACCACCCCGCAAAGTAAAAAATCCAAAATTACAATAGCCAGCCAGATGCCGACCGCAACCGTAAAAGCAGCGGCTATTTTTACATAAATATCTTTTTTTCTTCCTTCACAGGAGGTAAACAGCAACTGCAGCATTTTCGTCTGTTGTTCCCGCGCAAAAATTGTCGAAATACCGAATATCAATAAAATACTTCCAAGTATCATTCCTATTTCCAGAACTTCCAGAAACGTGAACCAACCGTTGCTATATTCCAGTACGATTTTTCTCCCGGTCAGCTCGGCGGCTTTTCCAAGCTCCGTTTCCGCAATCGGATAGGTTTGCGTAGCCGCCTTGTAATTATCCCAGTCGTATAGATACCCGTCAGATAAATAATCTACAACAAAGCCATTGAGAAAATTACTATCGTAGAAGCCCCAGTAATTTTCCCTCACTTCTTCGGGGAATCCATATTTTTCTATGATCGCATCTACTTTTTCATCCGTGAGGACTCCCTCAAACTCCTTCGTGATCTTCCTGTTCACTTTTACCGCCTGATATCCCTCGTAAACCACGCCGTCTACATAAGCCCATTCTTCCGACATCTTCATCCAGAAAAAAAGCAAAAGAATTCCTGTCACACAGGCTGCACCAACGATAAAAATCTTTCTATAACACAATTTGTACAATTCCATCCTGTATAATCTCATCCGTACTACCTCATCACGCATTATGATACAAATAAACATCCTCCAAAGTAACCTCTACCCGTTTTGCATCCTCAATCGGCTTCTCTTTTGACACGATACGAAGCTCTACCTGATTCCCCTGATTCCTCAGATTACTTACAATGAATTTTTCATTCAACTCCATCGCTTCCGTTTCCGTAACCAGACATTTCCAGACATGATCTTTTACATCTTCCGAAAGCTCAGCCTCTGTTCCGGTTCGTAGGATCTTTCCTTTTTTCATAATGATGATCTGGTCCGCAATATATTCAATATCTGATACAATGTGTGTAGATAAAATAATGATCCGGTTTTTTCCCAAAGAGCTGATGATATTACGAAACCGAACCCTTTCCTTCGGATCTAAGCCGGAGGTCGGCTCGTCCAAAATCAAAATTTCCGGATTGTTTAGAAGCGCCTGTGCAATGCCAACCCTTCTGAGCATGCCGCCGGAAAAAGTTTTCAGTTTCTTCTTTTTTACCGCCGTCAGATCTACGATCTCTAACAACTCTTCCATTCTGTTCTTTGCATATTCTTCCGGCATGGCTTTCAGTGCCGCCATATAATATAGAAAACGCTCTGCGCTGAAATCTTCATAATACCCAAAATCCTGCGGCAGATAACCTAAAAGACTTCTATACGCCCCTCCCATCTTCTGGATATTCATGCCGTCACACAAAATATAGCCTTGCGTCGGTTCCAAGATGCCGCATATCATTCTCATAAGCGTTGTTTTTCCTGCCCCATTTTCTCCTAAAAGCCCATAAATCCCACTCTTTAAGCTCATACTGACGTTGTGAACAGCCATCTTTTCTTTGAAGCTTTTTTGAAGTTCCACCAACTCTAATTCATGCATAGGATGTCCCCCTTTTCAATTCCTCGAAACAAAGCTTTTATCTGCATTCCCATTAACAACAAGCCAATCAAAAATGCGATTCCCCACAGGGTAAGCGACGCCACCAGATACAGGCTGGGTATGGATGCCAGAATCATATAGAATACTACAAGAAATGCTCCGACCATCACCAGCAGAAAAGAACTCCTCCGACCGGCTTCCGTAAGCAAGACCCGCAAACAGCAGCATTGTGCAGTCACAAAAGGGACCAATAGATAAAGTCCTATCTGCAGCAAGTGAATCTGCCACCGAGATCCCACGAACAGGATTCCAATAAACAGGACCGTGAGATTGATGATCCCCGATATCAGCATTTGAAACGCTACGATTTGTTTTACGTTAAAATAACAGCTCTCGCTTAATTCGGCTATTCCTGAGAAAAAAATACGGCTGACCTCTGCAATGGTAACTACGCCCAAAATGCCGGATAGTATCATGGAAATCAGGATGATATTTTCTTTTTCTACTCCATATCTGCTAAAAAACATCATTATTAACAGTAAAACGATACAGATTGCCGAATGGACCCATGTCGTCGATTTATCCATATATCTTAATTGATTCAGGAAAATGTGTATCCTGCTGTTTAAGATACCAATCGGTTTGTCGGTAATCTGCTTTTGCAAAAATAAGAGGGTTTCTTTTTTTCTCTCCTCATGGATGGAAAGACTGTTGGCGGTATTATGAAACCTGTCGTACAGTTCCTTATCTATGGAATCCTTATTCTTCATTTAATCACCTGATCCTTTCTGCTTAAATCTGCTTTCCTCCGCCTGCAGCAATTGCGTTTTCAAATTCTGTATCCCCAGGTAATAACGTGATTTTACCGTGGAAAGATTTAAGCCCAGTATCTTCACAATTTCTCTGAACTTCAACTCTTCATAAATCCGCAGTACAATCACCTCTCTCTGCTCTTTGGGAATCTTCATAAGCGCCCATCTGAGTGTCATACCATCTTCCACAGCAGTCATCCCGGCATCTTCTTTTCCCGCAACTACTCCTCTTGCACCTTCTCTTCCTGCAATTTCTATGTCCTCAAATGCGACCATATCTTTTTTATGGCGAAAATG
>JAFLTF010000017.1:0-11220 GCA_022510585.1 Lachnospiraceae bacterium | reverse complement strand
TTCCTGCAATTTCTATGTCCTCAAATGCGACCATATCTTTTTTATGGCGAAAATGATCATGGCAGCAATTACGCGCGATCGTGAGCAGATATCCTTTCAGGTTCTTATACTGATAAGTATCCACATATCTGATAAACTTCAGGAATACTTCCTGTGTAATATCATAGGAATCTATCTCCGCACCCGTCAGAAAAAGGCAAAAACGGTATATCTCGTCATAATACCTGTTGATAATGATTCCCAAGGCGTCTTTATTCCCGTTATGAACTTTCCGAATCAGCTCTTTGTCTGTCACTTGTTTCCTCTTTTCCTCTAGTACGACAGGCTTGAATCACCTTATACTTAAATAACGCTTCTTATTATTAAAAAGTTTAATAGAAAATAAAAATAATAGACGTCACATTAAATGACGCCTGTTATTTTACAAATTGTTCTTTATCCGTTTTCCGCATTCTTCTCCGCCAGCCTCAGCGCCGATATGATCGGTACAATCAGAATACCGCAGAAAAAATTGCTGACACCGTGAATAAAATCCATCGGCAGCCCTGCTATGATCCAGGCTATCATTCCTTTGAAACTGAGTCCAAACAAAAGCGCCTGTGCCGGCGCATAGAGTGTTCCAAACAGAAAACCATGCGCCGCACATACCGCCATATACACAAGCGGCTGTATCTTCCTGGACATCTTCTTCGGAAGGAGCATGACAACTCCCCAGAGAATGGTCCACAGGTACAGATAGGGAATCCACCATGTGGCAAAGCCCGAAAAAATACCGTTCAAAATAACATATGTGTAAATCGGATATAACGCTTTCTTCCTATAAACAACTGTAAAAGCAATTGTAAAGACACCCAGCAGATGAATATTCGGAGCAAACTCCATAATGATCTTAGAGACATACATAACAGCTCCGAGCATTGCAAACACAGCAATTTCTTTAATCGTAAGTTTCATGACTATTCGACCTTAAAAGAATAACTTTCCCCTTCCGTGATCGGGGTGCTGTCAACGCCTGATGTGGCATATTCATCATTCACATAAAAAGCCCAATACACGCCGTCACTGTCATAGTCTGCGGTGATGCCGTTGACGGTTTTGACATAAAGCCCATATTCGCTCTCGTCTCCGGCAATCAGTCCAACTTCCAGCAAGGCGTCTCCAACGGTTTCCTTATCGGTGTGGATCTCAAACTGCGTTTCGTTTCCGTCTTGATCCACAACGGTAAAAGCAAACTGTGTACTGCCTTCTCCCAGCACGCCACCTTCCGATGAAACGCTTTCCTGCATTCCTGCTGTAGAAGGGGTTTCATTGCCTGTTTTGCCATTACAACCGGTTGTAAACAATGCCATAGCCACAATCAGCACGATACAAAGGATGTATGACGATAATTTCTTACTACATTTCATTTGCATATCTTTTTCTCCTTTGATTTATATTTCCTCTTATAACCGGCCCTCGCAGTTATGAAAATATTTATTTTCTTATAGAGGATATGTTCTGTCCGGATATTTCGACTTGGCATTCCATCAACCGGCCTTCTCAGATAAATTCCAATGGCTTTTCCCTAAACTGTGGCTTTCAGGTAAGGTTAATGATATTGAAACATGCCTTACGGCGACGGGCTCGTACAGGATTTGCACCTGTTTCCCCGAACAGTCCAGATATTATTATATAAAAAAGGGACTGCATATTGCAATCCCTTTTCTAAACTGGCAGAACGCTTTTTACTGACTCAAATCCTGCGCAAGTACATAGATACTTTCCAGAATCTCTTTTGTATTTGTCATATCGGTAGCCGTCTTCTCAAAAGTACTCATGCTTTCTGTGGAAGAAGCCGCAACCTCCTCGCTGGTAGCGGAAAGTTGTGAAATATTGTCGGATATCGTATTCGTAGAAGCCGTAATATCATTGATGATCTGCTCAAAGTTTTGAATATGAGAAGCAAGCTCCGTAACTTCTTCATCAACTCTTTCGAATTTCTCTCTTGTATTCTCAATCAATTCATTCTGCTTCTTAACGGATGCTACAGAGTTTTCAATGCTCTCATTTGCACGCTTCGTATCCTCATTCAACTCTCCGATAATATTTGTAATATTATTAGAAGCTTCTTTCGTCTGCTCCGATAAGTGTCTGATTTCTTCAGCAACTACCGCAAATCCTTTTCCTGCCTCTCCGGCACGCGCCGCCTCTATGGAAGCGTTGAGAGCAAGCAGATTGGTCTGATTGGAAATACTCAAAATATCACCGACGAAATTCTGTACCTTCTCCACCTTATCCGTCAGGCTTTCAATGACTTCTACCGTAATATTGCTTGCCTCTTCAACATTTTGTGCCTGTTCCTTCAAGTCTCTTACTACATCTGTACCTTCGGATACCATTTCATTTGCACTTTTGGATACTTCAAGCATTCTTCTGGTACCTTCTTCTGCCTTATCCATATTGTCCTGAATCTCGGTACACATCGTTACCTGAATCTGAATGGCTTCCGCCGTGCTCTCCGTACTGTCAACAATATTACCCATTGAAAAGTTGTTGGTATCAATACTGGATTTCAAATTATCCAGCATACTCATTGCACTGTCAAAATTGGTGGTAATATTTTCCGCCACAGCAACCATCTTTTTGTTGCTCTCTTCCTGCTTCTCGGCTGCTTCCGTAATACTTGCTATATTTTCTTCATTGAAACGGATCAGCAGCGAAACTACGCGAATCGATGAGAACGCCACAAGTCCCAGTACCGCTAATGCAAGCACCAGGCTGCCCGCTTCGTCGTAATTTGTTACCAGCATTATAACGGTTCGAATCGCTGTTGCGCCAAGCATTACGGAATTACCGAAAATAATCATCTTTTTATTTAAAAATACCATTGTCGCAAACAGAACCGGAATCGCATAACTCCATGTATCCGTCGTAGAATTCAACAAACTTACGACCACATAAACCATAGTTGCGCTGCTCAGTGATATTAGACCGCATTTCTTGGTTGCCCTACATGTAATAAAAGCTACGATCATGATAATAATCGCAAGAAGTGCCGCTACAAACTGAACCCAGATTTTCCATGTTCCAGTTCCCCCTACAGTAGCTGCCAAGACCATCGTTACGGCGATATAACCCATGATAATTAAAATTACCGGAAATATCGCAGTATTCGCTCTTTTGTATTGTTGTTCTGTCATATTTAAGCCCCCCTTTTTACTGCATCACAACAAAATTCTATTTGGTTTTATTATAGTCCAAATAATACAATTATTCAAATATTTTTATGCCAGTTACTAAAAAAATAATTTTGAAAATTCCTATAATTTTAGAAACCTTTGAATTATTGCAATTTAATAAAAGTTTATCGATTATCAATAAATTTTTATTGACATTCAAAATCACCTGTGCTATATTATGGAAAAAGATGTATCTAAGGTGCTTCCTGACACCAAATCTCTGCATAGGAGGAAAATGTTATGGCTAAAACTGGAAAAACAATTATTACATTTATTTATGGAATCGGAGCGCTTATTGCATTTGTTTTATTGGTGCTGGTATTATCCCGATGCTGATTTTTAGTATTCTTTTCTATAAAGTACATGATATTTCTCAAAGTAACAACTTAGTTAGGAGGTTTTGTATATGAACAATCAAAGTCTTACACGTTTTACCAAATACTTACTGGATTTTATGTATTATGCCGGTATTCTGACAACGCTCACCCTGCCGTTTAGCATCAAATTTTACGGTAGGTACAACTCCTATTTTGGAGAAAACTTTTATTCCCTGCTGGTAGTCTTTTTTATGTCCGGCATATTTGCAGTACTTATCATTCACGAACTGCGCAAGATGCTTCGCTCTGTATTAAACGACGACTGCTTTGTTGTGGAAAATGTAAAGAGTCTTGAGAAAATGGGCATATACAGCTTTTTCATTGCTGTTATTACCACCTGCCGTCTTTTCATTTATATAACACCGGCAGTTTTGATAACGATTTTAGTATTTGTAATCGCCGGTCTGTTCAGCAAAGTGCTTGCCCAGGTATTCGACAAAGCGGTGCAATACAAGCTGGAGAATGACTTGACGATTTGATTTACGGCAACCGCATTTTAGACATTTTTGATTTCATGAAAAGAAAAGCAAAGGAGCAATATACGATATGGCAATTATAATCAACCTGGATGTCATGATGGCTATGCGTAAAAAGAGTCTGACAGAACTGGCGGGAGAAGTGGATATCACCCTTGCAAATCTGTCCATTTTGAAGAACAACAAAGCGAAAGCGATTCGCTTTTCTACGCTGGAGGCAATCTGCAAGGCTCTGGACTGCCAGCCCGGTGATATCATTCAATATACTGCGGAAGGAGAGGAAGAAAGCTATGAACGAACAAATCCCAAATAACCAAATAGTACAACTTAACAACATAGAAGAAACCCCCATGACCAAACGCATGAAAAGCCAGTTCTCTTTCTTTGGCCTTGCCAGCGCAATCTATGCCTTTTTTTATGCATTCTGTCTGTTTGAGAATGCTTCGGGGATCACCTACCCTTTTTTCGTCGCAGGAACCCTTTGCTATTTCTTCTTCTCTATGAAAAAGTTAGGGGTTCCATACAAAAAAGACAGTCTTTTTTACGTGATTAGTATGATCTTACTGGGAATTTCCAACTGCTGTACCGATTCTACACCGCTTTTGTTTATGAATAAACTCGGCATTTTCCTGCTGGCTTTTATTCTGATGCTGCATACGGTATACCATGATAAAGGCTGGAATTTCCCCAAATATATCGGTGCCATATGCAGAACCATCGGCATCTCTATAACCTGCATCTTCAATCCTCTGCTAGATCTGTCTGCTTATTTAAAAAGCAGAAAACAGATCGAGCATGATAAGAAAAGCTATGCCGGTTACATCCTGTTAGGATTCGTGATCTCCATCCCGCTTCTTACCATTATTATCCTTTTGCTTTGCAGCGCGGATGCGGTTTTCCGTACTATGGTTGACAACATTTTTTCTTTTGACTTTTCCTTCGGAACGGCTTTCAGGATCAATCTGTTGATCGCTGTCGTTTTCTTTGCCTCCTATGCACTTATTGCTGCCTTGTGCAAAAAGACGGTGGAAGAAGAAGTGAAAGACAGAAGGATCTTTGAACCGGTGGTGGCAATTACGGTCACCGGAATGCTGACCATCGTATACCTTATATTTAGTATGATACAGATTCTCTACCTCTTCATAGGAAATATGCAGCTGCCGGAGGGCTACACCTATTCCGCTTATGCACGGGAAGGATTTTTCCAGCTGCTTGCAGTCTGCATCCTGAATCTGATCCTGGTATTGTTTTGTGTAAGTTTCTTTCGGGATAATTTGATATTGAAGATCATTCTCACAGTGATAAGCGGCTGTACTTTTATCATGATACTTTCCAGCGCCCTGAGAATGTTTATGTACATTGCAAGATATAATCTGACTTTCCTGCGAATCTTTGTGCTATGGGCGCTTGCGGTCATCTTCCTGTTGATCATCGGTGTGACGGTTTACATTTATCATCAGAGTTTTCCGCTGTTTTTCTATAGTGTGGCGGTTGTAACGGTTTTCTATATCTGCCTCTCCTTTTTCCATCCGGATTACTGGATCGCAAAATATAACCTGCAGCCTTCACACATTGAATATTTAAACGATTATGATATAAAAGACAGCAAAAGATACCTTTACCGGCTGTCAGCGGATGCCGCCCCGTTTGTTTTATGGGAAGAAAAAAATCCATATCTGTCCGAAGCCGAAGAGGACGACGCATACTATTTTTCTTACTGCCATAGGGTTCAGGCTAAAGTCAAGAAGATGGATATTAGAAGTTTTAATTTCTCTATTTACCGTGCCAAAGGATATCTGCCGGATATATCGGATTGATCTGCAAGATCAAGTTATTGTCCACCTTCAAGCTTTGCATGGTTCATTTCCCGAATCACGCTGAGCCCGATCGGTATAGAAATAAGCAGTGTTAAAATATCTGAGACCGCCTGACAGACTTCAACGCCCAGAAGCCCGAAGAAATGGGGCAGGATAAAAATAAGAGGAAGGAAGCAAAGCCCCTGTCTTGCAGATGCTACAATCGATGCCTTGAGGCCTTTGCCTATTGATTGCAGCATCATATTGCACATCACGATCCAGGCATTCAACGGAAAAACAACGGCCTGATATCGCAGCGCGACAGTTCCTACATTTATGACATCTATGTCATCTTTTCGAAATAAGGCAACCAGCTGCGGCGCAAAAATAAAACCGGCGCCGCCTACTACCAACAGGAATAGAAACGCGTATTTTACACAAAACCGAAATGCCTCAAGAACTCTTTCATATTTGGCCGCCCCGTAATTAAATCCGCAGACAGGCTGAAATCCCTGCCCGAAACCGATTAGCGCGGAATTCGCAAACATTGCGATCCTTGTTACGATCGACATTCCTGCGATTGCCGCATCTCCGTAGAGTCCGCCGTAAGCTCCCGCCGCGTGATTCAGACAGATCGTAGCCAGGCTGGCAAGTCCCTGCCTGCACAAAGAAGGGGTTCCTCCCCGTACCATTTCCTTATAGTAATGCAGACTCGGCTTAAAATTAATAAGCCGAATCTGAATGTTTCCTCCCCGCCTGATCATAAAAAGAAGGATGACAAAACTGACATACTGACTGATCGTGGTAGCCATCGCTGCTCCGGCGATCCCAAATTCACAAGCAAAGATCAAAACCGGATCCAAAATAATATTCAGCACCGCACCGGAAACAATCCCTATCATCGCATAAAAGGCACTGCCCTGAAAACGCATCTGATTGTTCAATACCAAAGAAGAGGTCATTGCAGGCGCCCCCAATAATATGATCCCAAGATAAGATATCGTATAAGGCAGGATCGTATCCGTAGACCCCAGCGCTTTTGCAATCGGTCTGACAAATAATAACCCTGCTGCCATAACCAGAATCCCCGCCATAAATGCAGTGAAAAATCCTATGGATGACATTTTTTCCGCCTCGTCAATTTCATTCGCTCCCAGTTTTCTGGATATGTAATTCCCTGAACCGTGACCGAAGAAGAATCCCAACGCCTGAATGATCGCCATGACGGAAAACACGACCCCTACCGCTGCCGTTGCCTGCGTATTGATCTTTCCCACAAAAAAAGTATCAGCCATATTATAAAAAGACGTGATCAACATACTTAGTATCGTAGGTCCCGCCAAAGTACAAACCAGCTTTTTTACCGGCGTCTCTAGCATATATTCTCTTTTTTCCTCTGTATTTGTAATGCTCATACAAACTCCCCTAATTCAACCATTAACTATTGTCTTTTTTATCTGTTTTGTATTATGATATTCTTAAGTATAAAATGAATTTTTATAACGATACTAATTCATCATACTCTTTTCCAATTGGAAAATCAAATCAGACTAAATACGAAAGGAACGATACTATTATGAATGCAAAGGCTCTATTTCAACTATCTTATGGCCTCTTTGTGGCTGCTGCCAAGGCAGATCAGAAAATGAACGGATGTATTATCAACACCGTCACACAGGTGACAAGCGACCCTGCTCAGGTGATCATGGCAGTCAACAAACAAAACTTAACCTGTGAACTGATTCAGAAATCGGGAAAGGTATCTATTTCTATTTTATCTGAAACCGCACCCTTTTCTCTCTTTCAGCATTTCGGCTTCCAGAGCGGTAAAGATGTAGATAAATTTGTCGGAGTTCCTTTTGCCCTGACAAAGCAGGAGCTTCCTTATCTGACTGAACATACAACGGCTTATCTGGATTGTAAAGTGATTCAATCCTATGATCTGGGCACGCATATGATGTTTCTTGCTTCCGTAGAGGATGCAGATGTCCTTTCCAATGAAAAGGCAATGACTTATTCCTACTATCATGAAGCTGTAAAACCAAAACCGGAGGCTGCACCTTCCGACTCTGCGGAATCTCCAAAAGGCTGGCGCTGCAGTGTATGCGGTTATGTCTATGAAGGCGAAGAGCTTCCTGCTGACTTTGTATGTCCCTGGTGTAAACATGGCGCTGCTGATTTTGAAAAAATCAAATAAAACGACAACTACGATATAAAAGTTAAAAACCTTGACAAAAAATTATTTTTGTCAAGGGCGTTTTTTATGATGAAAGGAAAGATGATCGTATGATTCAACCCGAACTCACATTATTAAAAGAACTGAAAAAAGAAAATAAGTACAAAACAGCTCCCGTCAGCATGGAAATCTTATCCGATATCAGGACGCCGATCGAAGTCCTGCGGATCCTGAAAAACATATCCAGCCATTGCTATCTGTTGGAATCCATTTCCGATCACGAAAAATGGGGGCGGTACACTTTTCTGGGTTATGACCCCAGTCTGGAAATAACCTGTCAGAACGGGCAGATGAAGGTAGGCTCTCTTTCCTTTGAAACCAAAGACCCCGGCAAATATATCCGGCAAGTCATTGAGGAACACAAGAGCCCGCGATTTTCTTATCTTCCGACTTTTACGGGAGGACTTGTAGGATATTTTTCCTACGATTATCTGAAATATGCGGAACCTTCCTTAAATTTGGACGCACATGACAGCGAAGGTTTCAAAGATGTAGATTTAATGCTCTTTGATAAGGTGATCTGTTTTGACAACTACAGACAGAAGATCATCTTAATCGTAAATATGAACCTTGACGATGTGGATACGGAATATAACCGGGCAGTCCTGGAATTAAAACGGCTGGCGGATCTGATCAAAAACGGAACCCCGGCACCGGAAGATCCCGGCAAATGCACCACGGACTTCCACCCGCTTTTCCAAAAGGAAGAATACTGCTCCATGGTAGAAAAAGCAAAACATCATATTAGAGAAGGGGATATTTTTCAGATAGTCTTGTCTAACCGGCTTGAGGCTGATTTTGAAGGAAGCCTTTTAAACACCTACCGGATACTGCGTACTACAAATCCTTCTCCTTATATGTTTTATTTCTCCAGCAGCGATATCGAGGTTGCGGGGGCATCTCCCGAAACATTAGTCAAATTGGAAGACGGCATTCTACATACCTTCCCGCTGGCAGGAACCAGGCCAAGAGGCAAAACCGAGGAGGAAGATAAAGCCTTGGAAGAAGAACTTTTGGCAGATCCGAAGGAACTTGCCGAGCATAATATGTTAGTGGACCTTGGCAGAAACGATATTGGAAAAATCAGTAAATTCGGTACCGTGGAAGTAGAAAAATATCACAGCATTGAAAGATATTCTCATGTAATGCACATCGGTTCTACCGTGCGGGGAGAGATCCGGGAAGATGAAGATGCACTCTCGGCGATTGATGCGATCCTTCCCGCAGGAACCCTTTCCGGCGCACCCAAGATCAAAGCCTGCCAGTTGATCAACGATTTGGAAAACAACAAACGCGGTATTTATGGAGGCGCCATCGGTTACCTTGACTTTACAGGCAATCTGGATACCTGTATTGCAATCAGGATCGCTTATAAGAAAAACGGCAAGGTATTTATCCGCAGCGGCGCCGGTATCGTTGCAGACTCCGTTCCCGAATCGGAATTTCAGGAGTGCCTGAACAAAGCCGCCGCTGTCGTGAACGCACTCAAAGCAGCGGAAGAAGTTTTGGAGGTCGAGGAGGATACATAATGATCTTATTGATTGATAATTATGACAGCTTTTCTTATAATTTATTTCAGTTGATTGGTTCTCTGAATCCGGATATCAAGGTGATTCGAAACGATGCCTTTTCCGTTCAGGAAATAGAGCAGATGAAACCGGAGTCCATTATTTTGTCTCCCGGTCCCGGAAGACCGGAGGATGCCGGCGTCTGTATCGATGTGGTAAAAGAACTGGGGGATAAGATTCCGATCCTGGGCGTCTGTCTTGGACATCAAGCGATCTGCATGGCATACGGCGGTACGATTTCTTATGCCAAGGAACTGATGCACGGAAAACAGTCCGTGACAGAGATAGACCGGGAGTGCCCCATTTTCCATACTCTACCGGAAAATATTCCTGTCGCAAGATATCATTCTCTTGCATTGAAAGAAGAAACCCTGCCGGAATGCCTTGCAATAACCGCCAGAACGGATGACGGCGAGGTCATGGCAGTAATGCATAAGAACTATCCCGTCTACGGCTTACAATTCCATCCGGAATCCATTCTCACACCGGATGGTAAAACAATCATACAAAATTTTTTAAGATCCGCCAAAGCGGACAAGGAGGTAAAAAAATGATCAAAGAGGCAATTATAAAAATCGTCGATAAGCAAGATTTGACTTATGATGAGGCTTATGCCGTTATCAATGAAATCATGGGCGGAGAAACCTCTCCTACACAAAATGCCGCTTTTCTGGCTGCTCTGTCCACCAAAAGCACCAAAGCCGAAACCACCGATGAAATTGCAGGCTGTGCTGCTGCCATGCGTTCCCATGCCATGAAAGTAACACACGACATGGATGTCATGGAAATCGTCGGAACAGGCGGCGACGGCGCTAACAGCTTCAATATTTCAACGACATCTGCTTTGGTAGCGGCTGCCGGCGGAATCAAGATTGCCAAACACGGCAACCGCGCCGCTTCTTCCAAATGCGGCACCGCTGACTGCCTGGAAGCGCTGGGCGTAAATATTGACTTATCGCCCGAAAAATGTGTGGAACTTCTTGAAAAAGCAGGGATCTGTTTCTTCTTTGCACAAAAATATCATACTTCCATGAAATATGTAGGATCTATTCGAAAAGAACTTGGAATCCGCACTGTATTCAATATTTTGGGTCCTTTGACAAACCCGGCTTCTCCCACCAGACAGTTGCTTGGTGTTTATGATAAGTCACTGGTAGAGCCTCTTGCAAGAGTGCTTACAAACCTTGGCGTACAGCATGGAATGGTAGTTTACGGACTGGATAAAATGGATGAGATCTCTGCCAGCTCTTCCACTCTGATCTGCGAATTTCATCAGGGTGAATATCGCACCTACACCATTACACCGGAGGATTTCGGTATCGAGACCTGCAAAAAAGAAGACCTGGTAGGCGGCACTCCTGAAGAAAATGCCGCAATCACAATTTCTATCTTAAAAGGCGAAAAAGGTCCGAAACGCAATGCGGTTCTTTTAAATGCCGGCGCAGCGTTATATATTGGTGGAAAGGCAGATTCCTTTGCGGATGGAATTAAGCTCGCGGGAGAGATCATTGATTCCGGGAAAGCGCTGGAGACGTTGGAGGCGTTTAAG